>JBJXFJ010000189.1:0-13681 GCA_046154735.1 Chloroflexota bacterium
ATGCCGCGTCACAGATGGGCAATGCATTTGATGAGGCGGAGCGTATGGTGCACCAGGCCAGAGCGGGGTCGAAGAGCTAGCCTCGTTTGTTCTCAGCTAAAGCACCGTAGGCACCGTGAGAACGTCACGGTGCCTACGGTGCTTTAACCCCCTCTCCGATCCTTGAACCGCCCCTCGCCGCGTTCCGTGAGCACGTGCAGCCCACCGTTTCGATCAATTCGTTGGGCTTGAGTGTGGCAGTGCGGACACTCCAACAAGTCCAGCTCATTCACGCGTAAACGCTCTTCAGCGCATCGGGGGCAGTAGGGCGCGGTTAGCTCAGTCATGGCAGTCCGGTTGAGATTTTCCCCGCAATCATAGCGTCCAAGCACGTTGGGGCTTGACGCGTCCCGTGTCTGATCGCTATGGTCCGCGGGCTGTGTGGGAAGACAAACGCGTTTCTATCGTTCTGCCCGCGTATAACGAGGCAGACAACATTGGTCTGGCCGTCCGAGAGTTCCTGGCGGTCTCGGCTGTCGATGAGGTCGTTGTTGTAGACAACAACTCGCGCGATGGTACCGGTCCACTGGCGGCGGAGGCCGGCGGGCGGGTGATTGTGGAGACGCGACAGGGTTATGGGCACGCGCTAAGACGAGGCATGGCCGAGGCCACGGGCGACATCATTGTGCTGGCAGAGCCGGATGGCACGTTCGTTGCTCGAGATGTCCTCAAGCTGCTCAGCTACACCGATGAGTTCGATATGGTGTTGGGCACCCGAACCACGCGTGAGCTGATCTGGAGCCAGGCGAATATGGGCTGGTTCTTGCGCGTGGGGAACGTCGCTGTCGCGAAGATGATCCAGATTCTATATGGCGGGCCGTCTCTGTCCGATTGCGGCTGCACGTTTCGTCTCATTCATCGCACAGCGCTCGAGAAGATCCAAGCCAATCTGACCGTGGGAGGCTCACACTTTCTTCCGGAGATGGTGATTCTGGGATTGCGCCGCGGGCTTCGCGTGATTGAGATCCCGGTGAACTACCGCGGTCGCGTGGGCGAGTCCAAGATCACCGGCTCGCCGATCACCGCGGTCAAAGTGGGGCTCAGAATGATACGCTTGATCACGGAGTATCGATGGCACACATTGCGCAGGCGGCGTCACCAATCGCCACACTGAAAGCCCGCGCGCTGCCCATTGCGCTGGTAGGTGCCATTGTCGCGCTCGTCATAGCCGCCTTTGGCCTGTTCATCGTTCAGCAGCTCCAACGCCCGTACCTCTACGATGATGTGAGCTTCACGGTTGCCGCGGAGGCGGTGGCGCGCATTGGCATCCCATTTGCCAATGCCGGCTACATGGGCGATCGGTATGACTTCAGCAAGCGTGAGCAGTGGGCGCTCTGGCATCCACCGCTCTATATCTACGCGTTGGGACTCTGGTACACGCTGCTGGGCGTTTCGGAGCCCATCGGGCGCGCATTTGGCATTGCTTGTACGCTCCTGTCGGCCGGCATGGTGGGCTATCTTGGCAGGCGTCTGGCCGAGCCGTCCACCGCAATGCTCACCGGCCTGGTGGCGTTTGCGCTATTTCTGCTCAACCCGCTCTCAGTACAAAGCGCACTGGTGCTTGATATCGATGGCACGGTGCTGCTGGTTTTTGTCACATTGCTCACGTTGCTCTATGTCAAGCACGTTCAGTCCCCGGCGCGGTGGGATATCCCAGTGCTAACGCTTGTGTTTGCGCTGGCTCTGTGGTCGAAGATGACCACCCCTCTTGGAGTGCTCTTTGCCATGCTTGGCTACCGCTTGGTTGAGCGGCGACCTCTGCTGGGATTACGGGAAGCGGCAGTTGTGGGGCTGGGCGGTGCGGCCTTGTTTCTTTCCAGCTACACACTTGTCGTTGTCATGAATCGCATGCCCTGGGACTACCCCTTTGTCACGCTCTGGCAAGAGTTTACGGACGCATCCGAGAGCACGCGGCAGTGGCGAGAATCGTTTGAGAAATTCATCACGGCTGTTTCGCCGGTGGCCTGGTGGATCTCGCCGGGCTTTCTTGTCCTGGGCCTGGCAGCACTGCCGCTTAGGATCCGAGACATTATTCAAGCCCGGCGCGCGCACCCGATTGACGTGATTCTGATCCTGGCCGTGGGAATCTACGCCGTGTACCTGATCAAACTGGCCGGATTCTTTCCCAAATATCACATCACGGCACTCCCATTTCTGAGCCTGGCGAGCGCCTGGGTGGTTGGACGAACGGTGGGCGCGGTACGCCGCGTGGACCTGCTAGCCTGGGGCCTGGCGCTCATCATTTTTTCGCTGTACTTCTGGCGCGTTCCCGCCGAGTGGTATCAAGAACTTTTTGGCCCCTTAGACACTCTGTTGCTCATCAGACCGCTCATGCTGAGCCTGATTGTTCTGGGACTCGTGTACATCATCGCCGGCGGGACGATAGGGCGACATCTGGCCATGATTGTGGTGACCCTGGTACTGGGTTGGTCTCTAGGAATGGACTGGCGCCAATCACGCGCGGACTTCTCCACGAATTACTGGTACGGGACCCATGGGCAGCGCGAGACAGCCGCTTACCTGGACACGGTGGTCTCACCCGATGAATTCTGGGGCGGCGCCAAAGAGGTTGCGTACTACGCGCAGAACCAGAATTACATTGATCAAGACGCCATCCATTACTGGATTGAGACGTACGGCGGGTTCACGAATGAGCCGCTCAGCGGACACCAGCCACGGGTGCTGGCCGCCTGGACGGGCCACTCCTACATCTCCTGGCTGTTCCACCATGTCCTCGCCAACGAGTATGAGCCGATTGCTGAGATTGGGACCTACACGGTGCTGATTCGACGAGAAGTTGCGAGAGACCTGGACAATGCAGCGGCTGACTAAGGCCTCAGGGTCATTTCAAAGTCGAGTTGTCGGCCGGACGAGGTAGCACGGCGCCCTGTGCCTGGGACGCAGGAGCCGCAGATCGCCAGCACGGGTTCGGGAATTCCAGGCACAGGGCGCCGTGCTACTTCGCGGACGACACCGAGTAGGACAACGAAAAGACCCTGTAATGCGTCTGAATAGTTGATACGAGACCGTGCAATGCTGGAATCGGTTGTGGCCCATGAATTCCGGCAGCCAGTGATGATGGCGCGACAGGCGGCTCCGACGCACCAAAAGTCTCTCAACTCCGGGTGCTGCTGCGCGGGCTCAGCCCACTAGAGCCTGGCGTCGCCTGCTAGCACACGCCGACAGCACCATCGCGGATCGGCATTCCATCATCTGGATCGTCCGTGGCCGGAGCAACGCGCACCTCCATCGCGGCAGCAAACCCATTGGTCTTTTAAGGCTTGAGCACCTTGGAAGCATCGCGGCTGAAAGACCAGATGTCAGGCGGCCCGCTCAGGCCTCCGCCGGGCAGGGACCGGTAATACTCCACCAGGGGCCGATCATCGCTGAGGATTGGTCCTTCGCCCACGAAGCGCAGAATTTCATCGCGGTCCGCCACGAATGTGCTCACCACATCGGCTGGGTTGTGAAAGCCGGCATCCGCCAGTGCGCGTCGCGCTTCGGGCGATTCAAAGCGCCGCGCGGTGGCCTGGAGATCCAGCATGATCGGCTCGTTGCTGCCAATAGCCAGGTCAGCGGTCAGCCAGAGGGTCACATAGGGGAAGACGCTGACAAAGCTGCGCAACATAATCTTGTACTGATCGTCGTCCTGCGGACCGATCCACTGAGCCATGATGCCATTGGTCTTAAGAGCACTCTGCACGAGGCGGTAATACTCCACCGAGTACAGATTCGTACTGCCGGCATCATACGGCTGGATTGTATCGCTGGAGATCATGTCATACTTCTGGTCGGTGGTGAGCAAATAGTTGCGTCCATCGCCAATGCGTACTGAAAGATTCGGATTCGTGACCACGTTGTAGTTCACGCTGGTGAACTCACGGGCCGCGTCAATCATGGATTCGGATAGCTCTACGACCTGAATCCGCGTGCCCGGATGCTGGAGGATGGTCCCCGACGTATGGCCGCCGCCCAATCCCACGATCAAGATGTCCTGAATCCCGGGACGCACCAGGAGCGGCACCTGGCCGATGCGGCGATGATAATGGACGAGGCCGGGTTCGGTATTGGCTTGCCCGCGGCTATTGGTATAGAGCGTCCTGACGCCGGCGTCGTCACGTACCACTGAGACCGTCGTCTCTAGCCCTTCTCGAAACCAGATCACCTGGCCTTCTGGAAAGCGCGTGCTGAATAGGCCGGCATAGAGATCGGGCTTCACCAGCCAGAGCGTCAGGAATACGGCCGTGGAACCGGCGATCAGACCGATACGACGAGGCAGTGCCGGGGCCTCGGCACTGAGTGCAAGTAACCCGGCGACGCCGAGGCTGACAAGCGAGAGCACGAGCATGGACGTTTGCGTGCCGAACACCGGCAGCAAGATGAACCCGCCGAGCATGGAGCCGAATATAGCCCCGAAGACGTTGACCGAGTAGATCTCGCCAAGACTGACCGAGACATTCTTCATTCCGGCCGTGTAAACGCGGGCGGCGACCGGGAACGTGGCGCCAATGAGGAGTGTGGTGGGCAGGATAGTGACGCCGGCGACGACAAAATTAAACCGTACCGAGGTTGAGGCGAATCGACGGAAACCACGAGTGGTCTCAAAGAAATCTCGTATTTCCCCCATGTTGGCCGCCGCCCACATGGCCCAGAGTGCGCCGCCGGCAATCAGCACCTCCAGAACGACAAAGACCATGGGCCAGTTCCAGCGTTGCCGGAGAAGGGAGGTCATCACCGCGCTGCCCACGGTAATACCCAGCAGCACCATAAAGAGCATGGTCACAAACGCGTAGATGGACGTGTCCAGGACCAGCGAGAGCATGCGCGTCCAAACCACCTCATACGCAAACGAGCACAGCCCAGAGAGACCGTAGGCAATGAGCGTCGCCCGGCGCATCGCAGTAGGATACGCGGAGCGCACATCTGGCTCCGGCAACTCTGACTGGCTTGCTTCGCTCGTTGTGGCAATGCGCTGCAAGAGCATGGCCGCGATCCCAACAATGGCATTCAGCCCGGCCGCGAGCATGATCGACGAGGTGATGCCGAGCCCGCCAATGAGCCAGAATCCGGCTATTGCGGCGCCGCCAATGGCTCCAAAGGTGTTTGCGGTATAGAGCAAACCGATCCGACTGCCGAGCTCCCCGGATCGGGCCAAGGAGGACTTCACGATGATCGGCAAGGTGGCGCCCATCAGCGTAGTGGGGATCACCAAGAGGATGAACGATAGCGTGACCCGGACCAGGAACAGCAGCGCCTCGTGCTCGCCAACCGCACGGTAGAGAACAGGGTAAAGGTGCTGAAGCGCGTCAAATGCCCATGGCGTCGCCAGAGCAACCAGGCCCACACCGATCTCCATGTACCCGTAGATCAAGAGCGGCTGCTTGAGCCTCTCGGCGATCCGACCGCCAAAGAAGCTCCCCAGCGCCAGCCCGGCCATGAAGCTAGAGAGCACCACCGTGACGGCGAATACCGTAATGCCGAACGACAGCGAGAGCAGCCGAACCCAGAGAACCTGATAGATCAACCCGGCCGCGCCAGACACCACGAACAAGCCTACGAGCCCCCAGAGGAGCAAGGCGGACAGAAGCGATGAGGGTTTGCTGGAAGCGATTGTGTTGGAAGTGCTCATGGGCTCAGTGAAGCGCCGCGAGTATATCAGAGACGCTCCGTTCACCCGTAACGGGACATTCTGGAGACCAGGTGTTATTTGGTCGTATCTGGGAGCGGAACGGATCCGTGGCAGAGGTTCGTGATAAGCGTGGCGCTGCCTGGTTCCAACGGGTGAAGGTAGAGGCGCCAGTAGGGCCAGCCGTCGTTGAACGGAATTTCTCCAACGACAATCTCGCCGGGGAGCGATGTCTCCAGGGCCAGGGCGCCACCGGGAGTGAGCAACCCGCGGTCATCTTTGAATACGCGATCGATCGCCAGGCGCACCTGGGCACCGACCTCGCCCGGGATGATTTCGATCACCGTGGCATCAATCACGGCCGTGGCCTGGTGAACCTGCTCGGCCGGGCTGCGCGGCTCACAAAGGCTCTGCCCATGCGCGGGGGGCGAGGCGTTGAGCTGAATCAGCATGAACGCAAAGGCACATAAGAGCAATTTCAGCATTGTTATGATGGTGGGGGTCTCCGACACCCACTTTCACACTACCAGGCTGCCGTGCCGCCGCCTACAAATGACGGCCAGACGCCGCAGCCATCCGTAACCTCAAATCGAACCGTTCCAGCACGATCCGTGAGCTGGCGTTGATAGGTAAAGCTGGTCGCCGTGGTGCCAGCCGAGAAGTTCACCGTGAATGTGCCGGTCATGTTGGTCTGGGTGCCCATGGTCACCTGCGTATTATCTGTGGCTAGGAATCGGATAGATTGCAGGCCAGCGCTCGAGGAGACGTTGGCAACGAGTCCACCGGCTACTTGTGCGGACGAGACCACCACTGGTGGACGCGGTGAGCAGGGGGCGATGGTAAAGAGCGCTTCCAGAAATCGATCGGATGCCAGGGTGAAGCTCAACGGGTTGACGCCACCGATACTTGACCGATTCTCGCGCCAGCCCGTAAAGACGTAGCCCGGGTTGGCCACAGCAGTCACGATCACTGCTTGCCCGATGGCGAAGGTACCTCCGCCGGTCACTGACCCTCCGGCAGCGGGGTAGACGATGCTCTGGATGGCGCGCGTGCTGCCCGGGCCGGCGATGGCAATGCTGAGATTGGCCAGGCCACCACCCACGCTATCCACGTTTACGGTGACACCCGCGGCGGCATCCACATAGGAATCACCGGGAAAAATCGGCGCATCGCTGAAATCGTTGCTCGTGCTGTTTGGCTTCGTATCAATAAGGTGCGAGTCGCCACCGCCCCCAGCGCCTGAGAAGTCGGGGTTACAGGTCGAGGCGCACAGCGGGAAGGAGCCCGTCGCATGTAGAAGCACGCCCTCCTCGTACCGACTGGTGTTGCCTGAGCTGAGATAGTCGTTGAATGGGGCGCTCGGCTGACGAAACTCAAGATAGTAATAGCCCGTCACGGCGTTGGAGCCATTCCGAGTGCGTGGCATGCGGAGCGCTTTCACGTTATTCAGGCCATCTTCATAGCTATTGAGCGTGTAAGTGCCGCCACTGGTGACCGTTTGCAGCCGAGATCCGGTAAGCCAACCCAGGATGTCCTTGTGAACGGCGTTGAGGTGGCCGTAGCTACCCGTGCCCATCACGTCCGCGCGGTCACCGTACTCGGTGCTCGCGCAGGCGCCGGAGCCAATCGCCACGCCACCACACTCCAGAGCGTTCCCGTGCCACACTCCCAGACTATGACCATACTCGTGCAGGGTCACGCGCCCGACGGTGGACGTGCTACCGGACGTTGGTCCAAAGCCGGTATTGAAGACCATGGCCACGCCAAGGCGCTGCGTGCCTTCCCCGGTACTTAAGCCAACGGTCCGAACATTGGCAACGCCGCCACCACCGCACCCAGCGTTGTTCCAAACAATGATCACTCGGTGGTAGTTGCTGTAGTTGATGTTCACATCCGCGGCGGCGATGGCCTGGCCTCGAATGGTTGAGAAATCACAGCCCGTGTGACTCAACGTGTATGGACCGTACACATCGGCCGTGGTTCCCTCAGCGCCGGTCGGTCCCGCGCCTGTAATCGTGGTCTGGTTGTAAGACGCCTGCAAAAAGAAATTGCGGGCGCCGCCGGGATTGGCCGATGCGAAGACGAGATTGGCCGACTGAACGGCGGAGTACGGATGGGCGCCCGCACTGGGCCCGCTTACCAGGATCACAGCAGTCCACTGTGGGCCAAGGGCGGTCGCCGAAGTTGGACTCTGTACCGTGATCTGTGCTGCCACCGAGGCGGAGGCCCCGGGAACGTCCAGTGCGCGGATTCGAACCTGGTCGCCTGGGTTCGCGCCGTTCAATGATGCACCAATCTGAATTGGAATGAGTGTGCCCGCCCGCGCGATGTGTGCCCGGTACTCGCTATGCTCATCTTCGTGATCGATGTGGAAGATCTGCAGCTCCCCCTCGAGGTCGCGTTGTTGTTCCACATACTTGCGGGCGCCCTTGGGCAGGGCTTTGCGCTCCTGTGACGTGAGGGCCAGTGCCACTACTGACTTCGGGTCCGTTGTCACAAGCCGCGCCATGGCGGCGGCGCGTTCTTTCGCGGCGGTCTGGAGTCGCTTGGGATCACTTGGTTGAGCGCTCCGGGAGGTGGACGAGCCGCGGAGCTCAGCATTGAGTACCTCCACCGTGGCAACCTCAGCCTCACTCTGGCGTCGCGGTGTGGTTTGCTGATGAGCGAAAGAGGGCGCTGGCGCGAGCATGAGCCACCCAACGAAGAGCAGTGGACCGAATCGCCAAATTCCGATGATCGCCCCCAACGGCCAGTAGCAGCCGCCAACTATGCTAGACACCGGAAGATCGCGCGGACAATAGCCCAGATGGCGCTTCGACCACGTTGACCAGATTGTTTCAAGAATGTGCCACGCCGCGCCCCTGATCGTAACTATTCACGTTTCGATGGACGGAAAACACAGAGACGCAGAGACACAGAGTGATGGAGTTGGTCATTCTCTGCGTCTCCGAGTCTCTGCGGTGAACATTCGTCCCGACGAATCAGAACACGTTCCCCAAATCGCTCAGCTTGCCGCGAGGTGAGCGGGATGACAGAATGCGAGGCAGTGGAGTGATCCTGAGGAGAGTTTCCGTATGTCCACCATCGATGATCTGACCGCGGACGATGCGCGCAGGCTGGCACAGCTGGCGGGCCAAGCATGGGATGATGCCACGGTGGCACGGCTGCTTCCGCAGATCAAGGGGGTACTGACGGCCGGCAAGCGAGTGTATGATCTGGATCTGGGCGGAACGGAGCTCGCCGTAACATTTGAGCTTCAGGAGCCCGGCATATGAGTGATGCACTCTGTCGTGAAACCATCGCCGCGCTAGCGCCGCGAATCGAACGGCGTGACATATCCCCCACGGAGCTCACGCAGGCCACACTCGCGCGGATCGAGCGGCTCAATCCCACACTCAACGCGTTTCTCACCGTGACCGGCGAGCTTGCCCTGGAGCAGGCCCGAGGCGCGGAAGCTGAGATTGCCGCGGGAGTGTATCGAGGGCCCCTCCACGGCATTCCCATCTCGCTCAAAGATCTCTATTTGACCAAGGGCATCCGTACGACCGGTGGATCCAAGATCCTCGGGGACTGGGTGCCGGATGAGGATTCTGCCGTGGGAGAGCGACTCCGCGCGGCCGGATCCATCCTCGTTGGCAAAAATCACATGCATGAGTTTGCCTTCGGTACAACGAATCTCAATCCGCACTACGGCCCCGCGCTGAACCCCTGGGACCAGGGCCGGGTCACCGGCGGCTCCAGCGGAGGCACCGCCGTGGCCGTGGCTACCGGCATGAGCCAGATGAGCATGGGCTCAGATACGGGCGGCTCCATCCGCATGCCGGCCGCGTTCTGTGGTGTTTCCGGAATCAAAGCCACGTATGGCCGCGTGAGCAAGTATGGCGCCCTTCCATTAGCCTGGTCCATGGACCACACCGGCCCCCTTGCCCGCTCCGCCGAGGACCTAGCGATTGTGCTCAACGCCATCGCCGGATTCGATCCCCGTGATCCCACCACGGTTGATCGAGCGGTGCCGAACTACCGGGCCACGCTCAATGACGGAGCTGCTGGGCTGAGATTGGGGATCATTCAAGAGTACGCTGATGACAGCGTGGACGCGGAGTCTGTTGCGGCCATGCACGCGGCGTTGGCCGAGCTCCAGGCACTCGGGGCCCAGGTGCGGACGGTCTCGTTCAAGGAAGTGACCAGTTTCCTCGGGGCGGCCACCACGATTCTTCACGCCGAGGGGGCCGCCTACCATGCCAAATGGCTGATTGAACGTCCCCAGGATTACAGCCCCGCCGTGCTCGAACGGCTTCAAGTAGGATCAGTTCTCCCGGCTATTGACTATGTCAATGCCCAGCGAGCGCGACGCCTGCTTATTGACCGGGCGCTCGGCATCATGGAGGAGTTTGACGCACTGGCCTGTCCAACGATGCCGGTGCTACCGCCGTTGCTTGAAGAGGGCAACCGTCCTGAAATTCACGGAAACCTGGCGCGGCACACGCGCTTGTTTAACTTGCTGGGATTTCCCACCGCCTCGTACCCGTGCGGTTTCAGCGTCAATGGATTGCCTATAGGGCTGCAAGTTGCGGGGCGGCCCTGGGACGAGGCCATGGTGCTGAGGATCGGCCACGCACTTCAACAGGCCACGGATTGGCACCAGCGCTGGCCGTCGGTTGCAGACTAAAGCTCTCGACTTAAACGACATGAGCGAGTGCAAGGGATTCACACAGTGACCTCATCAAAACAGATATTCCAGATCGACGCTTTCACGGAGCGCATCTTTGGTGGGAATGCGGCGGCCGTCTGTCTCCTCGGCGAGCCATGTGAGGCGGAGTGGATGCAGGAGCTTGCGCGCGAGCTGAACCAATCATCCACCACGTTTATCACGGAGGCGCCCGATGGATTTAGTATCCGTTGGTTCACCCGCCGCGAGGAGCTGGTCATCAATGGCACCGGAACGCTGTGCTCGGCGCATGTGCTGTGGGAGACCGGCCGCGTGCCGCGTGATCAGGTGGTGCGATTTCAGTCACGCAGCGGTGAGCTCACGGCTCAACGTGATGACGGATGGATTGAAATAGACTTTCCGGCTGGCACGGCCACACCCGCTGAGACGCCAGACCATCTGGTGAACGGACTGGGTGCGACACCGATGGCGGTGGTGCGCACGAGCCGAAACGTGATCGCGCTGTTTGAGACGGAAGCGCAAGTGCGCGCGCTGGAGCCTGACTATCCGGTGCTGGCGCGCGTTGAGGCGCGTGGAATCATTGCCACCGCGTCCGATGTTGGCTCAGAGTTCGACTTCATCTCACGCTACTTCGCCCCAGCTGGCGGAATGAATGAAGACCCCGTGAACGGCTCTTCGCATACTGAGCTTGGGCCACTGTGGCAGGCGCGGCTGGGACGCGACGAGCTGTTGGCGCTGCAGGCCTCGCCCCGCGGTGGCGTTCTGCGGGTGCGTCCGCGTGGTGAGCGGGTGCTGATTGCGGGCAAGGCCGTGACCGTGGCCCGGGGTGAATTGGCATAACTCAATCGTGTTGGGCGGAATACTCGGCCGCTCGGACCTGCGCATGTCGATACCTGTCAGCGTAATCGCCACCGTGAAAAACGAGGCGGCGTCTATTCAGACGCTGCTCGATTCTCTGGCTCGCCAGACTCACCGGCCGGATGATGTCGTCCTGGTGGACGGCGGCTCCACGGACGGGACGCTGCAGATACTCAAGCGCCCGGGTCCACTCGGCGCGTCGCTGCGCGTGTTCAGCTCGCCGGGTGCAAACATCTCGGAAGGTCGCAACCGGGCGATCCGCGAGGCTCAGCATGACCTGCTACTCGTCACTGACGCCGGGGTGGCTTTGCCAGATGATTGGGTGGAACGACTAGTCGCCCCATTCGAAGGGAGTGATGATGTGGCGATGGTGGGGGGATTCTTTGCTTCCGCGCCGACATCGCTGTTCGAGTGGGCATTGGGCGCTACCACGTTGCCGCTCGTGGATGAGATCAATCCGGCCACATTCATGCCGTCGCACCGATCAGTGGCCTTTCGCCGCTCGATCTGGGAGGCACTGGGCGGCTACCCAGAGTGGCTGGACTACTGCGAGGATCTGCTCTTTGATATGCGACTCCGCGTGGCCGGCTACCACGTGGTGTTTGAGCCACGGGCAACGGTGGCCTTTCAGCCGCGGTCAAACCTCCGCGCCTTTGCACTCCAATACCTACGGTATGCGCGGGGCGATGGCAAGGCGCGCATTCTCCTGCAGCGTCACCTCATCCGCTACGCGGTATATGCGGGCGCGGTGTTTCTTGGGGCAATTATGGTTCGCGTGCCCGCGTTCAGGGGCGCGATGGGATTCTCAGCCGGAGGTCTCGCGGTAGCCTACTGTCGTCAACCCTGGCTAAGGCTGATGGCCACACGAGGGGATCGCCCGCTTATTGCCCTCCTCGCCGCTGGGGCTCTGGTTCCCGTGCTGCGTCTGACCGGGGATCTGGCAAAAATGATCGGTTTCCCAGCTGGCCTCCGCTCTGTCAGGGTGTCAAATGACTAGAATGACCCGCACTCGTTATCACGCGAGTCGATCGCCGCGTGGCGCGCCCTGGCTGGTGGGTCAGTGCGGGTGTGGCGAGGTGAATTGATGGGTGGAGTCGGGATTGCAGCCCGACAGTCTGGGACATCGAGCCGGGCACTGTCGGGCTAGAAGCCCGACTCCACCGGAAAACTCCCGAGCCACATCCGTCAGAAAATACTAGCGGCTCACCCGTTCCAAGTGCTTCACGCCGGCAGCCATGAGGACCAATGAGTCCTGGAGGGCGCCGACCTCCGCATTCTCAATGAGCGAGAACGCACTGACCTCCACGTTGCCCACCAGTGCCAGGCAGCTTGTGGCGCCCAGCTTTCGGCCATCAACCTCGCCTCCGCGCATCGCGCAGAGGACCGGGTAAGGAAAGCCGTCCGGACGGGCGATTTGTGAGCCTCGCTCTGCAGCTCGGACCGGCGCCTCATCGAATGCCGACTTCGCATCAAGATCACTGGGATACACAATATATGTGATCAGGTTCTCCAAACCCGGGCCTTGAATCTGGAGATCCACCTCGCCCAGCGCATCATGGGCTGCCGCTCGCTCGCTGGCCTCTGACTTCACAAGATTTCCCGACCGAAAGCCGGTGGGCAGCTCATCAGAAAGAAACGGCGTTTGGAAGAGCGAGTCCATCAGGGCCCGCGGATTCGACGAGAGGCGCACCCGCTCATATTTCGCCATGGAGACATCGGTCAGGACAATGGCAGATTGGATCGAGGTTGAAGGCGAAACGCCTCCCACCACGGTAAACCAGATCAAGTTGTCCCGCACTCGACCGACGGCGTACACCTCGCGCCCCTGGCCGTCTGCCCGCACCTCACCAATGAGATGCACGGTTGTGGGAGTGTTGGCACCACCCGGAAATGGACCCAGATTCTGGTCGGCGATAATGCGATCGCGCACTTCTGCGAAAAAGTCCACCGGCACGACGAGCCGATCGATCCGCAAGACCATCTGCCAAATAGCCACGGGTCCGTCGGCCAAATTGGCCGGAGATGGATCCCGCTTCATGGCCACGGTGTAGCTTACGCCGATGTTCTGGACCGGCTCATCTTTCGTCTCAACGGGATCGAGCTGAAAGCCGGCTGGCAAATCCGAGGGCGCAAGAGCAACGTCCTTCGGAACGATGACCGGCGCTTGCCCAAATGCCGGTGGAGCCTGGGCCTGTAGCAGAGCGCTCGAAGCAATAACCGCAACTGCCACGAGCAGGCGAAGACCAGGCTGGTATGGCATTGAGCGCTCCTGTTGGGAAATGAGTAGCCCTTGGCCCAGTGTAGCAGAAGGTATTGTCATGGACGCTGTGTCCTGCCCGTGTGGGGCGGTATGATCTGCTGCGATGGATGCATCAGCTGAGCAGCATGCTGACCCGGAGGTCAATATCGCCGCGCCTTCGCGCCGCAAGCGAGGTATGCGCACCGGCTTCACCACAGGCGCCTGTGCAGCGGCGGCCGCGCGGGGGGCC
>JBJXFJ010000191.1:0-5279 GCA_046154735.1 Chloroflexota bacterium
CTCCGCGTCGCGGCCGGCCGCGCCGGGCGCTCCGGATCGGGCGTGCGCGGCCGGCGCGGGTTACTTCATCTGGGCGCTCTTCGTCCGCACGCGCTCGTATAGCTCCTCCATCTGGCCGATGAACGAGGCGTCCTTGTGCCAGAACGGCGGGTAGTCCCCCTGTTTCTTGACGAGCAGGGCCGGGACGCGGGCCTGGGAGATTGGCAGGGCTGGCGGCAGCCTCCTGGCCCCAGCCCAGAACTCGCGGTGGCTGGCTGTCACGGTGGCTGGTACCTTCGTCGGCCGCGTGTGGTACGACTCGAGGGGCGCCACGGGGATCTCGTCCGGAGTCAGTGCCGACGCCAGAATCTGCCCGAGCGGCGACCGGACGAGCTCGGCGTGCAGCGCCTCGCGCGAGAGCCCGCGCATCTCGAACAGGACGAACGGATCGCGGTCCAGGTCCTTGGCCAGCAGGTAGTAGACGCCGGCGATGTGCTTGCACGGGTTCATCCAGTCGGGGCAGGAGCAGTCGGTGGTGAAGTCCGACTTGCTGTGTGGCAGGAGATGCAGGTTTTCCTCGGCGAACACGTCCTCGATTGGGTCAGGCATCTCGTGCTGCAACAGCTTCGCGATCAAGTCCGCGCGTGACGCGATCCGCCGGACGACCTTCGTCCAGTCGGCGGCCGAGATCTGGGTGATCTTGATCGTGATCCGGTAGAGCGGCTCTTTGTAGACGCCGAAGTACGGGTTGATCGAGCCCCGCACCCGCGCCTTGACTGCGCCGTCTACGATGGCGTGCTCGACGACCCGCCCGTTGTTGGCGTACGACCGCCCGCGCCCCAGGCGGGCAGAGTCGGTGAACCGCTCCAGCGCGTCGATGAACCGCTCGCCCCACCAGGTCCGGCCGAACTGTGCCATCGGTCTTGCCCCTTCTCCACCTCTCCGGTAATGATAGGCCCGGGGTCATCTCGGAGCGTAGCCGGGAGGCTACGCTAATCGTTCGCGTTGGGATGCTGGCACGGCTATCACGCTCACACGTCCGGGCCGGTGCCGTGTCTGGCACTCCAAGACCGTGCCGCTCGGTAGCGCGTGACGCTCCGAGATGCTCGTGGTGAGCGTCTAGATGAAAGCCGAAGCGGAAGCCGCCGCCATGATGCTGGGGACCAGGTCGTTTTCATCATGGCTTTGGTTTAGGCGATCAGTCAGTCGCCACCAAGAAACGGTGCTTCGCGGCCGGGAGCTAACAACCTGGGACGCGATGCTGCTGAGGTAGAGCTACCATCCTCGCGGTTTCGTGAAGGTGCCCTGAGCATCGGTCAGGATGCTGGCGAACTGACTTCCAACGATCGGCCCTCGGCGTAGATTCCGCATCTCCGTGGCATCGCGCTGAAGCTCCGAACTGTGACGCTTGCCGGGGTTGTACACGAGCACCTCAAAGCCCAGGCGTGTTCTCACCAACCTGATTGGCGTGCAGAGGTCTGAGTCATTGGAGATGACGACTGCCTTCTCGAAATCCTTCTCGTACGCGTCGCTGACGAGATAGGTGGCCAAATGTACATCCGAGCCCTTCTCCTCCGTCTTCAGGACTCGCACCATTGTCAGGCCATCGGGCAGCGGAGTCTCAAGTGGCATCCAGCGCGGGTCAGTTCGGAACGTCCCTTCATGAATCGTGAGGTGCGGGATCGTCCGTAGGGCTCGAAGGTAGATTTGCTGATGGGCGCCCTGATTCGGACTGTTCGGCCGTGGCTGGATCGGAGCCGTGAAGTAGCGGATACGGTGGATGGTGTCGTTCGGCAGGAGGAGTCTGCTCAGGCGATCTAGATCGAGCCACTTGCAGAAATGCCCCTGACGAGCGTAGCCACGGCCGCGGCAAGTCGAAGACCCGCTGATCTGGGCGCACCGACGAAAATAGGGAACGGGAGCTGCATGAACATGTCCTCCGTCGCTGGAATCGGCGTCACATCACCGAGTACAGGCTACGGAGGCCTGGTTTCACGGCAGCTACGGGAGGACTACCCGCGAGCTACGTTGAGCAAGAGAGAATGTCCTAGCTAGCCTATCCAGTTTGTCTCATCGATGGTAATGCAGGCGTACTCCATGCTCCAATCCGCCTAGCTCAGGCTCCCGAACGAGAACTGGGAAGGTGTCAACCTTTTAGCATGCCATCCAGAATCGAAGTCCTCAGCAGAGCGCCTAGACACCGGGCTAGATCGACACTGGGTCATCGCCGGCCTCTTGGTTGGGAAGTACCGCAGCATCAACTTCATCTATCGACAGATCACGACTATAGGGAGGCTGCACGTCCGCATCGTCCTCGTTCAGTGCTGCACGGACTATGGCAAACTCCTGCTCGAGACTGTCAAGTATCGCGCGAATAGTGGTCGTCAGATCCTGACTCGGGATCTCATCCTGAGGCTGGGACACTGTGTTCGCGATCTCTTCATCGGGATCGCCCTGGCCATCGTTGGCCTCGTCGCTAGCATCCGCCGATGGCGACGGACTGGCTTCGGGGGCCGTGACATCGGCCTCGCATCCTATCGGAGCTTCACGGTCTTCGCTATGCGCCACTTGCCCCGCATCGGAGCCGTCGGTACGAGACTCGAGATCAGCTCGTGCGCGCCGAAGGGCATCAGGCGCTATCCAAACTTCGAGGTGACTAGCGACCTCCCGCTCCTCGTCGGACTGCCACTGACCAGTTCGCTCTGCTATCTCAATCGCACGTTGAGCGGCTTCAACTCCTCCGAGGCGCATGAGAAGAAGATTGATCACGAGCCCCCGCAGCAGCTCGTATATGCGGGCCGTGGCTGTTTCAATGGAAGGGTCTCGCCAAAGCGAAACCCAGGGCGGCAATCCGAGCGCGAGGGTGCTAAGCGCAACTAGCGCAGGCTCGAGGTCGGCGAGTGGATTGAGACGACTGATATTCGAGCGGTGATTCCAGATCCGGAGGATCGTGTCAACGGCGCGTTCCTTCGCTCGCTCTCGTTCAGCTTCGTCTGGATCAGTTTCGGCACGCGACAGCAGCTCTGCCACATGGTGGGCCATCCACCGACCGAGGGTGTCAACTCCCGGCTCTAAACCAAGCTCATCAACCAGTTGTCGGCCAAGTGCCAATACATCCTGTGGCTCCGTGGAGTTCACCATCCCTCCGTAGGACGACGACTAAGTTGAGTGTCACCGACTTTGTGTCAGCAGCGTAGCGGCGCGCCGTCTCATCACGCGTAGTGCGTGTGATCTGGACGGAGCTCACCAAGTCCATGCCTTGCGACTCTAGGAATGCCTTGAGTTTGTCAGCACGCATCCAGAGGCGCCAACCGTCTGACCACCGTGGCCGCTCCACGCGGTCTGTACCCATCTCAAACGGGTCACTCCAAATCTCAGCCTCAATATTGGATGAATTGTCAGCTGTTGCCTCCCATACTGGCAGGGCACCTCGAAGCTTTGACAGTGCAAGGAACGCCGTTACTGCGGCGCCGGGCGTACTTCCAGGCACTCGTGCCTGGAAGCGAATCGGATCGTCCTCGTCAAATCCACTGTCTGAATATCGGTCTTCCAGCCAGCCGATGAGCCGATAGGGTGGCGCATCAATCTGCAAATGATCTCCATCGGGCGGAATACGGAAATCGTGAGGATCCCGGGCAGATTGAAGGGCCCGCGTTAGTGCTGGTGCCGTATCTGGCGTCACCAGTGCAGTATCTACGTGTACTGAACTGCCTCGTGAGTCGAAATGACTTCTATGAGATGCCGCGACAACGATCCAGCCAGGGCGGATGCCTGCCGCAATTCCGAGTTCCTCTAAATAGTCCTGATTAGGAGCATCGCCATGCCAATCCTCATCACTTAAATGATTTGCAGACCAGAACCGTCGCTCAAGCGGCAATGGGCATCGTAGGTCGCTAATCCAGCAGTCATCAATCGTCGGCATTAGTCGCGCGAGCCAACTTTGGAAGCGGTCGTATGACTCTTCGCGCCCGGACAGACCATGCGTTTCAAGGAATTCTCCGACAGTACATAGCATCGCGTGCCACTCTAGGTAAGTACCATAGCGTTCAATGATTGGCAGAGATCCTTGTCGATGCATCCAGGCGCTGTATCGTCGCTCATCGTATCGCCCCTTTCGTGGTTCTGTCGCCCAATGATTCGCATCCTTTTGGGCACCCCATGTCGTTACAATCCAGCGCTCGGCAATAGACAGGACTTCCTCTTCGGTCACATCCGGAAACATTCGCAATATAGAACTGTACCAATAGGGAAGTGTATCCATCACATCGAATTGAAACGCACGATCTGACGTAGATGTGCCACGGAATGAGCGATCACCAATTCTATCTAGCTGAACTCTATCGAGTTTTGATGTATTGATGGAGTTAATCGCGGTGATATCAAGCGTCTGCGCACTCAGATTCCCGTTCTTTACAAGAGAAAGCAGAGTTCGCTTAGCATGTTCACGGATGGCCACGTGAGGTAATCTGGTGTCCAGCGCGACTCTGGCCAGCAAATCTGCGTGTGGGGCGACAGCCATTGGAACTTCGACGCTGATTCGACTCAGGCTCATGGCGAGCCAAAGGCGCGCTGCCAGCGAATAAAAGGGTGATTCGGGATCACGGAAGACTCGCTCAGATTCGCGTTCCCAATTGACAACAGTACTCTCGATGATCTCAATCATGCCGAGGCGTGCGAGCCGCCTAAGAGAGTGCGCAGCGCGCCATCGCTCTCGGACATCAATGTCGCTCATCAGGGCAAATAAGAATCTACCGATGACACCCTCGATAGATTCAGGCAGTTGATCGATGTCAATCGGATACTTCGTCTCCGCCGGCACACGTGTGCCGAGGCGGTCAAGGTACCATTGGAGTACATCCGCTACGTCGCTAGCTGCCATACTGGCCGCAAACATCTCTGCTACGGCGAAAACCGCACGGGCGCCGAGCACAAGCCCACTCGTTTCAAGGCTGTCGAACAGAACCTGCAGTCGGACAGCCGGCGACAACCTGGCTGCGTCCATCAGCCTGGGGACCCAGTCGCCGTGGATCTCGGCCCAGCGCATGAAGTCCCCGAAGCGTTGAACAATCAGCGCTGGAATACCAGTCTGACTCCATACATCGACCGCCGCTTGCCCCTGCCATGCTGTGAGAGCGTCGACGATGGCGTCGATTCGGACTCCCTCCCATATTGACCAGTGCTCGGCAGAACACAACGATTTCAGATGGGCAACACGGTCACGCGGATGGACAGTCTCCCTCATCGCGGAGGGTAGGCGTCGTCGCGAAGGGGTGGTGGAGAGATCCGAAAACTTCTCAAAC
>JBJXFJ010000219.1:0-6339 GCA_046154735.1 Chloroflexota bacterium
AAGGCGAGCACTATGGCGACCCTTATGAGCATGCTTGCTCTTCGAGTCGGCCCTGAGGTCATACGCAACATGGGGAGAGCTCCGCTCGGTTGATGATCTTGACACAAGCTGACATTGATCCCAGGGCTACCTTGCGATCTCCATAGACCACACTCAGAGAGCAGAATTCTTGGAGAAGCTCAGTGCCTCTAGGGATGGCAGACGTGCACGAACTGAGCCGGGCGGAAGTTGCGGAGTGATCTGGACACGCCGATCGATCCGGGTGCGATCGCACGATATCGGCCCGGAGACGACCTCGCGCCAGCGATAAGTCCCTTCCCCTCCCGAAGCCTGCCCGCTACAATGCGCCGAAGTTGGGAGGAGTCACAACGATGGCGAATAAGATCCGCATTAGCTTTGTAACGAACCGGCATGACCCGTTCATGCCCCTCATTGATGGTGAGGTGGAGTGCGAGGGCGTGGAGCTGGTGACCACGTTTTCCGATCCCTCGGAGACGTTTTGGCGGCAGCTCAAGTTCAATGAGTTCCAGCTTGCTGAGATGTCGCTCTCGTCGTACCTGATTGCGCGCGACCAGGGCGCAGACATGGCGTACCTGCCCGTCTTCCCCTCGCGATCGCTCTTCTGGACCGGTCAGTCCTACCACGTGGACTCGGGCATCAAGGAGCCGGGCGATCTCAAGGGTAAGAGCATTGGCGTCGGCGAATATCAGCAGACCGCTTCTCTCTGGACGCGCGGAATCCTGGAGCATGACTTCGGCGTCTCCCAGTTTGATGTTGACTGGTGGATGGAGCGCACGGAAGAGTTAAGCCACGGCGGCGCCACAGGCTTTAAGCCCATGGATGGCATTAAATTCCATCGGATTCCGGCGGATAAGAGCCTGGCCTCCATGCTCGTGAATCACGAGATTGACGCGGCCACCGTCGGACGGGCGTTCTCCAAAGAAAGCAATATCATTGATCGCTCTACCCAGATCCGGGCGCTGGATGGCGACTGGAGCAAGGTGAAGAAGCTCTTTCCTGATCGCATTGCCGAGGGTGAGCGGTTCTTCAAGAAATGGGGCTTTGTCCCGGCGAACCACGGCGTGGCGATCCGCGGCGACGTCTTCCGCGAGCATCCCTGGATGGCGTTCAACCTCTACAAGGCGTTTGTTGAGTCCAAGAACGTGGCACGCGAGCACCTGGAGGACCATCTACCCTCCGGACTCTTCTTTGGTCAGGAGTATCTCAGCCAGACCAAGAAGATGTTTGGTGATGACTTCTTCCCCTACGGGGTGAAGGCGAACCACGCGATGGTGGAGACCGCCATCAGTTTCTCCCATGAGCAAGGCTTCATCAAGTCGAAGCCAAGCGTGGAAGACATTTTTGTGGAGCAGGTGCGGGACCTTTAAATTCGACCGAGGACATTAGACGGAGGACGGAGGCGGTTCCGGTGGTGTATCGGGCTACCTCCGTTCGCCTGAATCTTGATCATTTGGTATAGGCCAAGGTCCACTGCCAGGGTCTCCTGTCCATTTCGTATTGAGCGAGTATTATTGGCGGCGCGACTCGAAAAGCGCGGGGAAGGATGGGCGGGATGATTCGGAACAAGGTGAAGGCGTTGTGGCGAGAAGGTCAGGCGGCCTCGGTGGGTTGGATGGGGTCACCTGATCCATACATGACTGAGACAATGGCTGAGGTGGGGTTTGACGCGCTCGTGCTGGACATGCAGCATGGGATGGGTATTGGGCCGGATCGGGCCGCGGCCTGGATTCAGATTGTGGCGCGGTGTGGAGTTACCCCATTTGTCCGGGTTTCCTGGAACGAGCCGGCCTACATCCAGTGGGTACTTGATGCAGGGGCGCTGGGCATTATCGTCCCGCTTATCGGGTCCTATGATGATGCCGTCAAGGCCGGCGGCGCCTGTCGCTATTCGCCGCTGGGCTATCGCAGCGTGGGGCCAAACCGCGTCCGTTTTAACGGTGGATCGGATTACTTCGAGCATGCGAATGATGAGATCGCCTGCCTCGTGATGATCGAGGACGTCAAAACAATTCCCCACCTGGATGAGATCGCCAAAGCCCCGGGGATTGACGGCTTCTACATTGGCCCGGCCGATCTTTCCGTGACGATGGGGCTGCCGCCAGCCATGGATCAGACTGATCCGCGCCACGGCGAGGCAATGCAGCAGATACTGGACGCGGCGACACGCAACGGGCTGGTCTGCGGCCGGCACTGTCGCGGGGGTGAAGCCGCGGCCCGCCACTTCGCTCAAGGCTTTAAGCTCTGCCCATCCGGAACGGACACCCTCATTCTAGACACCGGCGCCCGAGCCGAGCTCAGAGCCTCACGGCAGTGAAAAGTGCAAAGCGCAAAGTGCAAAGTGCAAAGTCGGTGAAGTAGACTGCTGATTCACAATTTTTGCATTTTGCACTTCGTTTATCGCGCCGTCCACCCTCCGTCAATCACGAAGGGCTGGCCGGTGATATAGGCGGCGGACTGGCTGGCCAGGAAGCCGGCCACCGCCGCCACCTCCTGCACTGTGCCGCGCCGGCCCACTGGGATCATCGTTTTCCAGGCGCCTGGGTCAGCGCCCACGCCAGCGTTCATCATGTCAGGCGATCCGGGGCCCAGAATATCCATTGAGTTGGCGCGCAGGTTCGTTTCAATGGGCCCGGGGCAGATGGCGTTCACGGTCACGCCGCGATCGGCGTAAGTCATTGCCATTTGCCGGGTGAGGCCCATCAGTCCGTGTTTCGCCGTGACGTATGCCGCGCCACCGCCGGCGCCCACAAGTCCGGCAACTGACGAGATGTTAATGATGCGTGAAGCAGGTTGCTGCATGAGCGCATCCAGCGCAAAGCGTGAGCAGAGGTACGTCCCGGTGAGATGAATGCTGAGCACCCGGTTCCAGAGCGCGAGATCGACCTCATCCACCGTTCGATAGCCGTCCAGAATCCCTGCCGCGTTGACGAGGATGCCGAGCGATCCATTCATGCTCAAGGCGTCCTGCACGCCGCGAATCACGGACTCCTCGTCGCTCACATCGGCGTTGATCGCGAGGGCTGAGCCGCCTTTGTCCATGATGAGCCGCGCGGTCTCCTCGGCTGCCGCGCGGTGGAAGTCGAGTGCCGCGATGGGTGCGCCGCGTTCCGAAAGCTCGAGCGCAATGGCTCGACCGATTCCGGAGCCGGCGCCCGTGATGAGCGCTGTGCCCGGGACGAGTTCATCGTTCATGTAATGCACCTTTCGCCATTGCAGTGCTACACGGATTTCTCGCTCAGCAGCCTGGCAATGCCCGCTCGGCTGGCGCGGCTCCGGGCTCAACCAGAGTTACGCGAAACCCCCGAGGTGACGATGTGAGAATTCACCTATAATACGCCCGTTCTGCCCATCGTCGCGCGAGATTTCGAGGCGAGACGCTAACGGGTCTGGACCAACTTCTCAATGGAGAGAGGGGCCATGCTGGAATCAGCGATCGCCGCGCTCGAGCATATCGCCAGCCCAATGTCCTTCCTCGCGCTCACGGTGGGGGTGCTCATCGGCATGCTGAGCGGCGCTATGCCGGGTGGCGGGGTGCCAGGGTTGGTCATTCTGCTTGGCTTCGCCTATCACATGGACCCCTGGGTCGCCATTCCGCTGGCGATCGGCATGTGGGCCACGGTGCCTACCACGGACACCATTCCGGCCGTGCTGCTGGGGATCCCGGGCTCCACCTCCGGCCAGGCCACGATTCTTGACGGCCACGCCATGGCGCGCAAGGGCCAGGCGGGAGTGGCACTGGCCGCTGCTTATTTCGGCTCGCTTGTGGGCGGGCTGCTGGGCGCACTGTTTCTCGTCATCACGCTTCCGTTGGCCCGGCCTCTGGTGAATACCTTTGGCTCGGCAGAATTCTTCATCATGGGCATGGTGACCATTGCGGTCGTTGGTGTGCTGAGCAGTGGCGCGGTCTACAAAGGACTTGCGGCCGGAGCCCTCGGCCTACTCATTTCAACCATCGGGTTTGACACCATCAACGGCATTCCGCGGGCCACGTTTGGGCAGTCGTTTCTCTATGACGGTATCCCCCTGGTGCCCATGATTGTGGGCCTATTTGCCATTCCAGAGCTGATTGACCTGGTCATCAATGACACGCCCATCGCCCGTCAGCGGTTTGAGTCCATGCTGGCGGACACTAACAAGGGCCGGAAAGAGGGGATCATGGCGGTGATCCACAATCCGGGGGTTGTGATTCAATCAACCATCATTGGCATCATCATTGGCGTGATGCCCGGCATCGGCGGATCGCTGGCGAACTGGCTCACCTATGCGCAGGCGCGGCAGACAGTGAAAGACGGCGTCAAGACGTTTGGAACGGGTGACGTCCGCGGGGTTATTGCCCCCGAAACGGCCAATAACGCGGTGGACGGTGGCGACCTCCTACCCACACTCGGTTTCGGTGTGCCGGGCAGCGTGGGGATGGCGCTGTTTATGGGATTCTTGATCATTCTGGGCTATCAACCGGGGCCACCCATGATCAACAACAACATGGATGTGCTGCTGGGCATTGCCTTCAGCCTGGCCATTGCCAATGTGATGGCCACCGGTCTCGGGCTTCTCTTTACCCCGCAGATCGCGCGGATCGCATTGGTCCGACCCAATGTGCTGGTTCCCATTGTGCTCGCGGTACTAATGCTCTCGGCGTTCCAGGCGAACAAGACAATGTGGGACCTTCTGCTCGTGCTTATCGCCGCTGGGCTGGGTTTCTTCATGAAGACATACGGCTGGCCCAGGCCGCCGATTATCATCGCGATTGTCATGGGTGACCTGATTGAGAAGTACTACTTTCTCGCGTCGACGAACTATGGCTGGTCGCTCTTTCTCCGTCCAGCCGTCATCGTCATGCTGCTCTTCACCGCGGGCATGGTCATCTACACGCTGAGATTGCAGCGGCAGGCGCGCCTCGCCGGTGCGGTGGTGGGAGGCGATGATGACTGATGGCGTTTCGGCTGGCACCCCGGCGCCGACTCGGCTTCAGCGATTGCGTCTCGGGCCAAATGGCTGGTTTGCACTGCTCCTTGCCGTGGTCTGCAGTTATTTCGTCTGGGCGGCCATGAGCTGGCCGTCTGGTGCCGCGCTCTTGCCGCGCACAGCCGGGATCTTTGGCCTGCTCATGCTGGCCGGTTATGCCATAAGCAGCTTCCAGGGCCGCGGTGCGAACACCGGGCAGATTCTTGATGTAGGGCGTCTGGAGCATGGCGATACCGATACAGTAGCGGTACGGGGTCGCACGCTGAGGGCCATTGGGAGTCTTCTGGTGCTGGTGCTGTCCATCTGGGCGGTGGGGTTCCACGTGGCCATTCCCACCTTTGTCAGCTTCTACCTCTGGTACTGGGGCAAGGTGGATTGGTGGCGTGCGGTGATCGCGGGAGTGATCTTTCTGGGCATCATTGTGGGACTCTATGACAATGTCTTGCATGTGACCTGGCATACCAGCCTGCTCGATATGTTGCTCGGTCGTGGTGGTGGAAACTAAGGGAATAATCGCGGGCGCCCGGTTTCATGAGTGCGCTCGCTCGGTGCGGGAGGAGATGCGATGAGAATTGTTCGATCGAGTGCTCAGGCTGGGCGCCTGAGCTGGCGCTCACCAGTGATCTGGGCGCTGGGGGCCACGCTGGTATTGGCGGCCTGTCAGCCGGCCGCCGCGCCCGCGCCGGCCTCACCCACCGCGGCTCCGGCCAAGCCGGCGGCCCCGGCGGGGAGCCCCTCGGCCGCCGCGAGCCCGGCCGTACCCTCGGGCAGCCCCGCGGCAAAACCGGCGGCATCGCCGGCGGCTGGGGCCCCCGCGGCCGTGGCCAAGCCCATTGTGGACCCGGAGGCAGAGCGCTTCTTCACAGGGAAGACGATCACCTTCTCCATCGGATATGCCCCGGGTGGTGGGGCGGATACCCAGGCGCGTCTCCTGGCGGCCGTGCTCCCGCGTTACATTCCGGGCAGCCCGCAGGTCGTGGTGACGAACGTGCCAGGCGCCGACTCGCTGGTGAACGCGCAGCAGACCATGCGCAAGACCGCCAATGGACTTGAGTGGGGGCACTTCAGTGTTGGCATTATTCTCCAGGCGGTCACGGGTAAGCAGTTTGAGGGTTTCAATCCCATGGAGCCCGTCTATCTCGGCATGGTGGACAGCGGTGGCAACCCCAGCCAGCTGTGCTCTCGTACCGAGGTGATTGCGGATCTTGAGTCCTTTCTCAAGAGCCCCCGGAAGCTCCGGCTAGCCGAGACATCGCCGGCTAGTAATCCAGCTCCAGTGATGGAGTGGATGAAGATGATCGGGCTTCCCCTTGAAACGGTCTACGGATACGGTGGAACGTCTGAGCTGCGGGC
>JBJXFJ010000220.1:0-4820 GCA_046154735.1 Chloroflexota bacterium
GGTTGCGGAGCATCCTCGTGGAAGCTGGACACGCGGCCGGACGTGCCTCAGGAACCGGACTCCTTGGGTTCTTTCACCGGTTGGCGGGGCGGCGTGGGGTCAAGCGTGCGGCCATGGCGACCGGGCACAAGATTCTGCAGAGTGCGTACTACATCCTGCGTGACCACCAACCGTACCGAGAGCCCGAGATCGGTGCCATCCAGGAACGACGGGAGCAGGCGGCCAATACGGTTTAGTTAAGGAGTTGGACGCTCTGTCGAAAGGGGATGGTAGGCTGAGGCCAGGGGATGTGGCGGGGGCGCTTGGGCGGATACTTCCGGCGTCGGTAGCGCAGCACCCGGGGGTTCTGGCGACCGGTGCGGGCCGGCAGTGGATCACGCCGCAGATCTGCCAGCAGGAGCGCATACCGTCGCTCGTGTTCGGACGGATCAACCAACTGAAACTCCGGGATCGCGTCCGTGACCAGTTGGACGGCCAGCGTGAAGCGCAACCGCCGCGGGTCCAGCGGCACCGGGGCCGTGGCCGCAGCGTCGGCCATCACCGCGCGGACCAGATAGTGGGCCCGAAGCATGCCATAGTACTCCTGCAGGACGCCGACCGGCTTCCCACTCCGAAACAGTGGGCGGGCCTGGCGCAGATGGGTGTCCTGCTCGTCGAGAGTCAGCTCCGCCTCCCAGCGCTCGTGATAGCCGACCACGAGGTCCACCGCCGGGGCCTGCGCCGGGTCGAGCAGGGTGGTGACCAAGCGGTGCCGCTCCCCGCAGCCCGGGCGGGCCGGGTCGGTCAGGGTGTACTCGATCACCCGCACCAGCCAGGAACGGCCGGTCGGGCGCGGACGATCAGCGCTGACCGTGACGCGGCTCAGGAACGAGCCATCGGACAGGCGCTGGAGGACCGGCAGATGGACGGTGCGGGGGACGCGGCCCAGGACCTGGGCGCCCCGATCGCGGACCGCCCCGATCAGGGCGGCGCTCTGGAGTCCCCGATCCCAGAGGACGAGCATGCCCGCCTGGACCGAGCGGAGCAGGCGGGCCGCTCCGACATACTCGCTGACCCGATAGGCCCACACGCCCGCATCGATGACCGCGTGCGTGCCGCATTCAATGAGCAGCACGGCGCGCAGCAGCGGGAAGCCGACCAGGCCCTGCGCGTTGGTGGCCCGGCCGAAGGCGCGGGCATTGGCCGGGGTGTCTGGAACGGCCTCGGTCGTGCCGTCGATCGCCACGACGCGCAGGCCGAACAGCCAGGCGCCCGGGGTGTCGGGGGTGGCCAAGGGGCGGCAGACCCGCCGGAACAACCGGGCCAGGGGCGCGGCGCCCAGCTGATACCGAGCCTGACAGATGGCACCTTTGGTGGCCGCGGACAGGTCGCTTCGCGGCCAGATCAGGCGCAGGCCGCGGAGCAGCTTGAAGCCGACTCGCTCAAGGGCCTCGTGCGGGAAGAGGCTGGCGGCGATGGCCAACCACACCAGCAGTTCGCCTGGGAGCTTACGCGAGCGCTGTTCGAGTGCGCCGAATTCCGCCAGGGTCTCTCGGATGAGGGCGGAGGGGAGTACGCGGGCACAGACCCGACCCAGCTCGGCGTCCGCCAGGCGGGCGCTCGGCATGGACTGTGCAAATTGGAAGGCCATGAGCCGACTCCGTGGCAACGGGGCCTGGGCCCCGGGGATAACACCACACCGCTGCTTCAGGAACCGTGCCACGGGCCTGCTCAGCCCCCACTCATACCCTTAACTAAACCGTATTGGGCAGAGACGCCTGTCCCACCGAGTCCATCTGAGACAATGGTCACCGTCGTGTCAACTGACCCACCAGGTGGCGTTTGACCCGCTAGGAATCGTCCTGGCCGTCATGCCTTGGAACTTCCCGTTCTGGCAGGTGTCTCGCTTTGCCGCGCCGGCGCTGATGGCCGGGAATGTGGGGGTGCTGAAACATGCATCCGATGTCCGGGGCTGCGCGCTCTCCATTGAAGAGATCTTTACCCAGGCGGGCTTTCCTGATGGCGTCTTTCGCACGCTGATCATTGGGAGCAGGCGGGTGCAACCCGGGTGCCGGTCACGGATAGGAAACACAGAGACGCAGAGACACGGAGAAGGCGGAGTAATGACGGTGGCTTCCGTTCCACTCCCGTTCTCTGTGTCTCTGCGTCTCTGTGTTTCCTAACCCGTACCTGAGCTACTCTTCGCGGGGGGTGCTGGGCCCGGTTGCCCCGCGTGGGGACATCCAGCGATCTCGGACCTCGGCACTCTGCGCCAGCCACAACGCGTATTGACTGGCGCTGGACGGATCCGCCTGGCCGAGGCCGTCCTGAATGACCTCGCGTACAAGGGCACCGAGCAGCGCTGAAGTGACGCGGTTGCCGGATTGGCCCGGTGTGGCGATGACCCAATGCTGGAGCACGGCTCGCTGGAAGCGCTGGGCCACAAACGGCCCAAAATCCTCCGGATACGACGTGGGCAGGCCGTAACGCTGAATCGCCGCGCTGAGATTCCAGGAGGATGCGGCCACGCCCTCCGGCGGCGCCAGGTAGGCCGCTCTCAGGGCGGGGTGCGTAAGCCAGCTCAGCACGACATCTTGGTCACGCCGCGGATCAAGGTTTGCTGCACTGCGTGCCGGCGGAGGGATCTGCCGATGCGCATGTAACCACGGGTCATAACCTAGTCGCGAGAGGAGCTCCAGCGCATCCGTCTGAACCACCTGACCTCGATCCGGCCACCACCGTAGCAGCGCTCGCTCGGTGAGTTGATAGACGCCACCATCCTCAAGTTGCAGGCGATCGGAGAGCGGCCGGCCCAGCGCAACCTCTCCTCCAAGCCTCTGGAATTCGCTCCAGAAGGGGATTCCCCCCTCATCAACCACGCGATACCCAGGCTGGCCCGTCAGCCTGCGTGCACCATCATCCTCGCTGAAGTAGCGTCCGCCCACAATGTCCCAGTCACGCAGGTGGGAGATGACCAGCTCACCTGAAGCGGATTTCCAGAGCACTATGCCCGGGCCCAGGGATGCCGCCACCTGAGAATCGATGGTGGGATCGGCAATGCGTGTGAGCGTGTTGGAGCTCACGCCATAGATAACGAGTGCATTGGATCCTCTTGGCCCTGACTCATGCCACATCAGCGTATGCTCAAATGCCTGCAGTCCGCTCCGCACGGCCGCGTCGCCCACCAGGGTCTGGATCTCACCGGTCCTTGTGTCCACGGCACGGATGACGCTCGTTTGCCCCGTACCCATGCGCTCATCCCAGGCCACCATGGTGCCCGCTTGCGCGGTCCGACCCACGGGTCCTCGATACAGGGTGCTGACCTGCCCAGTGGGCACGGAATAGTGATGAATCTCGTGGTTGGCACGTGTCGCGGCTTGGGGCTGCACGACATAGCTGAGTGCATTCTCCGTAGCAGCAACGCCGGAGATGCCGCCAATGGTCCAATCCACCACGGCATGGTCGCCAGTGGTCACGTCCATCAAGTGCAGGGCCTGGAGATCACCGGATCTGCTGACCCACCCCACCAGATTCCCAACCACAATCAGATCCGTGTACTGCCCAACCACACTGGTGAGCCGACGCTCCTCGCCGGTGGCGAAATCGTAGGCATAGACATCGCCAATGGATGCGTCTTGCAGCCCCTTGCCGTCCATCCAAGTATTGCGCGTATCCACCCAGGCCAGATGGTTACTGCCCAGCGCCGGGCCAAACTGCTCGCCCTGGCTGGCATCGCCCACGTGAAAAGCAAGATCCACCTCGGAGTCGTAGCCATGCACCCGCCGTCGACCCGCGTCCACCTCGGACCAGACCACGTTGTTGCCCAGTGCGCTCGCCGCCGTCACCTCACCCGCGGAAGGAATCCGCACCGCTCCGGCAAGCTCCGCTGACGGCAGCGCCATCATGGCACTGCTGGTACTGCTGGCAGAAATTCGCGCATCCAGATTGGGACGGAAGTAAAAGCGGGCCGGGTCTAGTCGATCACCGGTGGAGAACCGCTCGAGTGAAAGGTGTAGGTGGGGAAACGATTCCGTACCCTGACCACCCAGGATGCCTACCCATTGTCCCGCCTTCACCTGTG
The DNA here is from genome assembly GCA_046154735.1 of Chloroflexota bacterium. GTDB lineage: Bacteria > Chloroflexota > UBA6077 > UBA6077 > JACCZL01 > CAVXYC01. The sequence goes on from JBJXFJ010000220.1 coordinate 4,061, forward strand.
TTCCAGTTGCGAGATTGGGTGCCAGGCGATCCATGTGCATGAGCCGTACGCGCAGGTCGGATGCGCGATTCTCGATAAACAGCCCGTTGGGACCACCGGCAGGATCGTTCGTCCTTACCAGCGTCCCTTCGATCGGTGCGAACACCGGTGAGCCGCGTCCATTGCCAGGCATGTCAGGGATAATGAGATCCCAGGCCAGGTGGCGTGAGCCAAATCGCTGTGATTCCGCTGCCGGGCGGGTCGGTTCACCCGGTGATGCGCTGAGATCTGCTCCGTAATCCAGCGAGATGTGCGCGCGGGTAAGCGGGCTGCCTAGCGGGGATGCCAGCCGGGCCGCTGAGTCGCCCGCCATGCCCAGGCCCGTGCGCAAACAGTCCGTTGCTTGTTGGAAGCGTCGCACGTATTCAAAGCCATCCACATTGCCATCTGATGCGCCGGTCACATTGCCGGAACTATCGACTGCCCCAAAATACGCGGCAGCGATGCGGTCCGCGCTGCCATAGTAACCGCGCAGTCGGCTAATCAGCTCGGCGGCCCGCTGCAGATTGGTGGGCACGTGAAAAGGGTCATCGCCAGGGCGGAATTTGTCCGGCATCAACTGCATCAGACCCATGGCACCGGCCGGGGAAACCGCTCGCTCCCCAGAGCCTTCAACGACCATGAGTGCAGCAATGATCTCCGCATCCACTCCAACGGCCCGCGCGGCCGCCTCTAGCGTCTCCCAGTACTGGAACGGGCGCGAGCAGGCATCCTGACCGTA
>JBJXFJ010000223.1:0-3405 GCA_046154735.1 Chloroflexota bacterium
CTTCGCCTTCCCGCAGCGCTGGTGCTACGACCAGCCAGCGGCGGAGCGCCATTGGGAGCGACTCATTGCACTCTATCGCCGCAATCTCAAGACTCCTTCCGCGCGGGAGACTGATTGAGCCTGCTCACGCAATTGGTCAAGGGCATGGTTCGCACAGCCACGTCAATCAGGCGTTATTGCGCCATCCGGAAAAGCCACCATCAAGATCAACATGCGGGGTTTCGGGGTGAGGGTGGATCGCAGCAGAGACGTTAGGAGTACCGCATAGTCTGATATGTCGGCTTATCGGAGGTAGTAGAGAGACCACTCCCGGTCACCGAGCTCGGGCAAGTCCCGTGTGACCGGTGACACCCTGCCGTCGTCTCACGCACCGGAGTCTCCACAAAAACCAGGGGCCATTCACGTGGGATCATCAGGGCCTAGGCCACCACCATGGCCGACGAGCTCACCCCCGTCGACCTCACCACGGACCACGAACTCATCTGGCTCGAGGAGGGGGTGCGCCGCACCGGCAAAGCCGGGTTGCTGCCTCGTGGCGATGAGAATCTGGCCGTGCTCTCCTTTGCTCTCGCACTTACGAAGCGACCGGCACGCACAGTGAAGACCTACACCAAGGACGATGATGCAGCGTTTCTCTCGGCCGCACATTGACAGCCCGCGCCACCGTGGGGACCAGCTCCGATCCGCTTGAACTGCTTCTATCCTCACTGGTCACGCGAAGAGCAACGATCCTAGTAAGCGCCAGCAATCGAATGGAGACCGACTCCGTGTCAGATTGTGTGTACGTGCGGGTCTTGCACGGAGTAAGCTAGGCCCGTGAGGCGGATCTGCTCGATGGCCGACTGGGTCCGCACCGGGGCGCGCGTTGCTGGAAGGAGCGACTTATGTCCGAGATCGTAGCCGGGTTCGCATCGTCACATAGTCCGCTGATGGCCTTGACTGGGCCCCTCTGGGACCAGTTCGCGAAGCAGAATGATCCACGGAATCGTGAGCTGGTGAAGCCGCCACACGGTCGACACCTCACATTCGAGCAGATGCTCGCCGAGGCGGAACCGGCACTTGCCGGTGTCGCCACTGTTGAGCGCTTCGAGCAACGTGTCGATGCAATTCAAACAGCGCTGAACGAGCTGAGCGAGACGTTCGCACAGGTGAATCCCGATGTCGTCGTGATGATCGGCGACGATCAGAACGAGCTGTTCTACGACGACAACATGCCGTCCATCAGCGTCTACTGGGGAGACTCGATCCCGATGCTGCCGCGTCCGGTGCCCGATTCCGCCTCGGACGCAAACAAGATGTACGCGGCCACCTACGGGGCCGAGGCGATTGACTACCCGGTCGATGCAAAGCTGGGTCTACACATCATCGAGTCACTCATGAATCAGGATTTCGACGTATCCCACTCACGCTACCTGCGTGAGGAGTACGGCGGCAAGATCGGTCCCGCCACCTGGTATCTGGACTTTGGTCGAGAAACGGCCCCGCGGCCCCAGGGCCTTGGACACGCGTTTGCATTTCCTATCAAGCGTTGGTTCGCTGGAAAGCTGCCCCCGATTGTGCCGATCTCGATCAACACGTGCTATCCACCCAACTGGATCAGCCCTCGTCGTGCCTACGCACTCGGGCGGGCGGTGCAGAACGCCATTCTTGGTTGGGATAGCAATCTTAGAGTGGCCGTAGCCACATCCGGTGGTCTGAGCCACTTTGTCGTGGATGAGGAGCTTGACCGTCAGGTGCTCAACGCGCTGGAGGAATGCGACGGCGACACGCTCTCAACGCTGCCCCGCGTTCGACTTCAGTCCGCGACCACCGAGATTCTGAACTGGGTCGCGGTGTCGGGCATGATGGGCGATACCCCCATGGAGACGCTCGCCTACGAGCCGGGCTACCGTACGCCAGCCGGTACAGGCTGCGGTTGCGGGGTGGGGCGCTGGCTCTAGAGCCGCTTATCTGATCAGTCGGCCATTGCTCGAAATGGTTCCCTCGGTGTTATGCCGCGGGAACCATGCCAGCCCTGACCTGCCCACAATCAGGAGGCCACGACACCAGGCTCGCGATGCGCGTTCCGGAAGGGTCCGACGAGCACGACGAAATACAGGTCTGTGGAGCCCAGCGGGACGATCGTCATCATGCTGGTCAGACCTATGACGGACGCGAGGGGCCGCACAGGGCGGGTCCTGAAGTATTGCCCTCATCCTGGCAGGAGTTGTAGAGACTGGAGGCCATGTCGCGGCTGATATGAAGTCGCTCCACCGTGCCCTCCGATGCCTCGAGGGAAGGCGTGTGGTTGCTACACACCAAGCCGGCTCTCAACGGTACACATCACCTGGCTAGTGACAGTTTCTCTCGGCCGCGGGGTGCTGGCAAGGGATCATTGATGTGGACGAGTTTCTCCGCAACAACGCGGAGAACCGATCGTCGTCGCGCCCCCTTCTTGAGCTCTCATCACTCAGGCGGTCTCACGGGCGTGCCAGTTCATCTCCGACCCGTGCATGTGCCCATTCACTTCTCTCCGCGGTCATGAGACGATCATTCGGAAAATCATACTTTCCTACGAGTAATCACCATGACGGAACGACGTTTGATTCGGGTCCAGGAGAAGGACCAAGTGACCCTTCCCTCTGACGTGCGCAAGAAGCTTGGTTTGAAGAAGGGCGACCTCGTCTCAGTGACCGAGATGGATGGTGGCGTGCTCATCACGCCCCAGGAAGTGATTGCCACCCGCGCCCTCGATCGCCTGGGGGCGCTGATGAAAGAGCAGGGCCTCGACTTGGACACCTTCATTGAGGAGGTGCGTGAGGATCGCGGGACGATGCTCAAGGAGAAATACAAACTCTGACGTGGCTGCAGTGGCCATCGACTCGGCAAAGGGCCCGCAACCCCATGAGATAATCAAGGCCGAGGACAGCATCATGGCCAAAGAGCTCCCCCCTATCGACATCACCACAGACCACGACCTCCTCCGCCTCGCGGAAGAGGTGCGCCGCACGGGCGAGGCCCGGCTGCTTCGTCGTGGCGACGACGATGTCGCGGTACTCTCCCCCGCCCCTGGATCCACGACTCAGGGAGCGTCTTCACGATCACCCTCGGCCTCACCTGATGCTTTTCTCAGCTCTTTTGGGAGCTGGGCTGACATCGTCGACGCTGATGAGCTCAAGCGGACCATTCGTGAGGCCCGGAGTGACCGGCGTCCGCCCGTGGAGCTATGAAGTATCTGGATGCTAGTGATTGGTGCATCGACTTTTTCAAAGGGATACCGCAGGCACGAAGCGCTCTTGACGCCCTCAGCCACGAGGGATTGGCGATCAGCACAGTCAGCCTCATGGAGCTGCTCGAAGGGGCCTTCAACAGCCGCCACCCTCAACAAGCCGAAGCGGGACTTACGGCATTTCTTCAAGATGTCAC
>JBJXFJ010000231.1:0-16468 GCA_046154735.1 Chloroflexota bacterium
ACCCTCGCGCCCATCGCGAGCGCTCGTCAGCGTGGCGATGCGGGACCTTCCAAGGTAGCAGTCGTATTTTTCATGAAGCCGACTCGCACGCCTGTGATAGGCGTCTACAAGTTGAGCAGAATGCGGGTCAAATTGTAGCGGCTCCATGAGGTTTGCATGCACCGGGTAGAATCGAGCGAGATCATCATCCTCACCGTTCACGCCAATTCGGCTCGCGACCTCGTCGTAATAAGGGCCGATTTCCCCGTAGTTAAACGGGAACTCCTTCAACTCGTCGTCATTCAGAGGATAGGCGCCAGCGGTCCATGCCTCAGCCAGCCCTCCCTGAGCGAAAGACATCAGCGGCTCAAAGCCTTTGCCTTCGGAATTAAACGCCGATGGACGCGAAAAGACGTAGTTCTTGGTTGGCGGCACACCATAGTACTTCGTGTAGTAGTCCGTTTCCGAGCCAGGAAAGACAACGGACTCAAACCGCTCACCCAGGAAATAGCCGGACGGGTCACTCAAGCTCGTCTTGAGCTCATTGAATCCAGCCATTTTGAGGTCCGCACGCGGCTTCCCGTTGCCCACGTCGAGCATCGTCACGTCATAGCCCTTTTTCAGGACAGAAAGGGCGAAGTGGACACCGCTGGCGCCGGACCCAATGACCACGACCTTACTCATGATGCACGGCCCAGAGGATGCTCGCTGGACACGGGCAGCTCAGTCGCTAGAGGCGGGTCTGAGACTGCTTCCGGCAGGACTTTGACCTTGTCCGGCACCTGACCCCGTGGCAAGACTTTGCATGTAAGCCGCTTCACCGTGCAGGCCCCTTTGTAGATCCAGAACGCGGGCATGAGCAGTCCCGTGGCCGCTATGAGGCCAGTGATGCTGGCGAAGCCATGATAGATGAATAGGCCGCAGAGTTTGAGCTTGCCTCCCCGGTCCGGCGAGTCAAAGTAGCGAAAGCTAGGGTCGCTCGACTCGAGAATAGAAAGGAGCAAGATCATCTTCTTACGAACCATCGATTGCCTTCTGAAAAAGGACGTGTACGAGTCGATGGGACCAATGGCGGGACGCCAGGAGCACACCACCTGGAGCATGAAGGCATCGAGTGGGTCAACAGGATCCCGGAGCTCAGGAGACAGCAAGTGTGCCTGTCTGTATTTGTCCATGACGTAGTCTGACGGCGTCTGGCCAATGAGATAGCGCGCGAACGTCTGACATTCGACGCTCAGAATATCATTTATCACTGGCTTCGTCTCCGTTTGCAATGAGTACCTTGAGCATGGCGTCATTTGACAGCATGGAAGGCGCTTGTTTACGGACCAGCTCATTTTGCTTGATGGTGCCGTCATGGATGAAGGCAGCGAGCTGCCCGGAATTGATGGGTAATAATTGATACATGGATGCTTCGAGAAGAGATGTCACAGCCATCAATGGGCCAATTGGAATTGGAACAACCGCGTGGTGAGCGCCCGTAAGACGAAAATGAAGATTGGCTAGGAGCTCTCGATACGCGACTGGTTGAGGGCCGCCGATCTCTATCGTCTCTCCGATACAGAGTCGTTCGTTCACGATATCTTGGAGGCACGTGATGAAGTCATCAATGTAAATTGGTTGAATCATCGTTGCGCCGCTGCCAAACACGATGGGGCGAGGCAATCGGGCCAGGCTGAGAAAGGCTCGCCAGATCCGTGACTCTTCGGCCAATACGATCGTTGGTCGAACAATGGTGAATGGCATCTTGCTGCCTGTCACCAGGTCTTCGGCCAGGCGTTTGGAATACGCGTAATGGTACCGACGGATGGGTGGATACTTGACCGCAATAGTGCTCATATGAACGAAGTGGGTCACACCAGCTTGCTCACATCGACTGAGTAAGTGCTCCGTTCCCCGCACGTTCACCTCGAAGTACGTAGTTGGCGCGGCTTTCCCCGTGACGCCGGCCAGGTGCACAACGGATTCACATTCCCTTAAGCACGACTCATAGGCTGCGTGGTCAAATAGATCCCCATGAATCTGGACAACGTTCTTGGGGATCCTTTCCGCCAGTGAGACTGGAAACGGATTTCGCGTAAGGCAAAAGATGTGGTCGTACCTGGAAGCATCGAGCTGCTGCAAAAGGCGGTTGCCAATTAAGCCACTCGCGCCGGTCACAAAAAGTGACTTCATGGTCGCGGACTTTCCTGGGAGCGGTTAGAGTCAGGCAAGCTGTGGGACCAGACTGCGTAGACGAGCCCAGCCGCGAGGCAAAACAGCGGGAGCGGAGATACGCCGCCGGAAAAGACGTCACCGTACGCTGATCCCAGGCGCGACAGCGTTGTGAGCGCTGGAAGCTGAAAACCCTGAACAAAGACGTGCACTATGGGGTTCAGAACACCGAGTGGGCTTTCGACATCGCGATACATTGCGAGTGACCATGCTTCAGCCACTGACACGACCGCGATGAGTAAGATCGCCGGGCGGGGCAGACGCATGATGACCACGGCCGCGGGGATAAACAGGAAGGGAAAGATCGCGGCCAGATAGCGGATGCCAGTATTGAACTGTAGTCTCGTGTAGTTGCTCCCACTAAAGAACAACAAGAACGCGGCGGACAGAATGAGGAGAAACGCGAGCTCGAATCGCGGTAGACGGTGCGTCCCATTGCGGTCGATGAACGGACAGAGTAGCGCGAGCAGCAGAAGTGGGCTTGAGACGAAGAGCCCAAATCGATGATCGAATGCCAGGGCGACGATCAACTCCACCTGCGGTAACCCATACCCCTGATAACCCAGCTCGATCCACTCAACGGGCGGCATCCAGTGCTGACCGGGGAAGAACGGATGGCCGAAACTATCCCACTGGTAGAACCAGAGCAACGTCACCGGAGCCAGCGTTCCAACAACGTACCAGCCGCCACTTCTCAGAGCATCCCTGACGGACTGATCGCGCCACTCGCGGAGTACGCCGTAGCAGAACAGTCCCAGCAGCAAGACCAGCCCACTATAGTCGAATAACAGCGCAGTTCCACCTGCGAGCCCGCCGAGCAAGAACCTGGAACGGCTTGACCACGGGAGTGCCCGTCCGGGGTTCCATAACGAGAGGAACCCGACGAACGCAATATGGCCCAGCATCAGATTGTGGTTTAGATACCCGGTTCGGAAGAACACGGGCGTTCCAAATGCGTACAGGAGAGCCAGCCAGAGTGCCGTCCTGTCAGCATTGAAGAGCTGTCGCAACGCCACGAACATCATGACGGCGCCCCGCGCTGAACTGGGCGCCATACAGAGAGCCTGCATGATGAGCGCAGCCATGCCGAATTTGACATCGAATCCTCGTATCCAGGATTCGCGGAAGAATTCGCGAGCCATCGGCCACGGGGAGTTATATTCCGGCGCATTTTCGATGCCGCTTGCAGCTCGCCCCCGGATCACTGACTCCACCACTCGATCCGTAATTGGGCGCAGGAGCGCATACGGGATGGCCGCCAGAACCGAAACTCCCGGGTTGTTACCAATGTGCCAGCCGTAGCCGGGCTTCTCGAAAATGTCAGGATGCATGCCCGCATACTCGTCCACGCGAAATGACAGGTGGTCGCCCAGCGAGAGTGCCGGGTAGATCTCACGGACAATATTCGTGGTGAAGTGCATGGCATACACCAGCCAGCATGTGAGAAAGAGTCGGACCGCAATGCCCTTCGGCGAAAACTTCCAGGGCTCAGGCTCATGCTGACTCTGCTGCAGTGACGTACTTGAATCAGAACTTGATGTAATGTTGGTCCAAGTTTGTCCCGGCCTGTCGCTAACGAGCATTGGATTCTTCATAGGTTCGCGCGTGACCGATTTGGATTCAGCACTGATTGGATTTCACCGAGCAGATTGGGCTGCAAACTGATCGCAGCGATGCAGCCCGCGCCAAGGGCCAGACACCCCGCCAACCAACTACTGCCAGTGGGGTTCACTACAAGAGCCATGGCGAGGCCGATCCCAACGACGAAGGGCTTCCAGGAATTGGTCCATAAGCGCACGGGCGCGATGGTACGGCGAACGAAGGATACTGCGAGCATCAGGATGAGAGCCTCTGACAAGACCATGGCCATCGCCGCGCCCCGCAGTCCAAACTGCAGGATCAGTACACTGCAGAGCGCCAGATTGACCCCGGCGCCCCAAGCCGCGGCAGCCAGCTCGAGCCGTTGCTGACCATACGCGATGAGCGCATATCGAAAGTTTCCGCTTAGAAGGGCTAAGGGGATGAACCAGATGAGTATCTGAAACACGCCGGCGGCCTCGGGATAACCCGCACCGTACACAAGCGCAATCAATGGGTCAGCTAATCCCAGTCCGGCAACCCCAATGAGAATGCCGGCCCACGCGGTAATTTGAATAGATGTGGCGATGAGATTCTGGAAGTCCAGCAGCGGCTTCTCTGAGGAACGAGACAGGGACGGGAGCAGATTGAAGAAATAGAGCCAGACAAATGTGTGCAAGGCAATCACCAGCCGGTGAGCAGCGCCAAACAGTCCCACATCGCTGCCATCAACCAGCAGCCCCAGCCAAACCGTTGCAAAGTAGATTTTCCCGGCCCAAACAAGCTCCGCGGCACCTATCGGGAGGGCCTGGCGAAAGATCGCCAGGGCGAATCCCGGATCGATCCGCTCACGGAACGGGTTGGCTGAGGTGAGCAGCAGTCCGGCGTACAGCGCTACTGCCGCCATAGCGGCGCCAAACTCGATGATGGGCACGGTCCAGAGTCGGCCGGGATCGCTTACACAGACAAATACGCCAACCGCAAAAAGCGTCCATCGGAGTGCGGTCGCGGAGGCCACCACGTGCATCTGGTCTCTTCCCTGAAAAGCCCAGGGTACCAGGCCAGGCACGGCAAGGAGGTAGAGACAATAAAGGAGCAGGAGCTGTTTGAGCATCCATGGCTTATCAATGAGCAGGCTAAGGGCGGCAAGGAGCCCAATAGCTCCCACGGCCACCACACATCGAACAACCACCACGTGAGCGACCAGCCGAGCGACAGATGACTCATTCTTGGCCACTTCGCGGGCGCCAAACGCGCTCAAGCCGCTGTCCACGATCAGAGTGAAGAAGACCACCAATGCGAGGGCAAACTCGAGCTGGCCATAGTCCGCGGGGCCGAGAACCCGGGCGAGGTATGCGAAAGCCACGGCCGTGAGGACCTTGCTCAGTAACTCTCCACCCGTGAGCACCGCGAAATTGGCGGCCAGCCGAGACGCTAAGATGCGTGGTTTGTGTGACGCGCCTGGCGTCAATCTTCTACCACATGTGTTTCAAAGATGCGCCGATATGACTGCCACTTACCCTGATTAAATGAGCCATTTGGCTCAAGGCAATCAGCGGCGGAATAGCCCATATACAGCGCATGGTGGAGGTTATCGTGCGAGAATAAGCCCTGCCGACCGAAGGTCAGGAGTCCATCCAATTCACTCATCCAGCCGTCGAGCTGGTTGAAGTGCGTTTCGTATCCTCGCTCATACATCGGATAGGCATTGCGAATGCGCCGAGTGGTTACCCGCTGTATTCTGGCCCTTAGAGGTTGCCCCACACGACTCAACGTATCAGAGACAAGTTGCCCCAATTCCTCATCGCCTTGACTCCACACGGGGTCGTTTGGTGAGCAGGGAAGCTCAGCGCACAAGATCGTAACGTTTCGTGGGCCATTTCCGTTGCTGTAGTTCTTGGGTTCTGAGAGTCGAGTTATCGGGATATCGAGTCCGGGGAAGTAGTGAGCATCGTACGGGCTGAACTGCTCCTGCTCGAGCACTAAGTAGATGAGGAGCATTGCTCGGAAATCAATCTTCTGGGCGGCGCAAACATATTCGGACGGCGGGCATGGCTTCAGGGAGCGTGCGAGCGCCGTAATTGGGATCGTTGACCAGATGTAGTCCGCGGTTATGCTCTCAATGTTTCCTTCGTGCTCGAATCGCACAACATGCCGACCACCAGGTACGAGCTCCACAGCCTTCACGCCTGCATTCAGGTGAAGTGTTGCGCCCGACGCTTGAGCGGCCGCGGCGTACGCATCGCAGATCTGGCCATAACCGTGGCGAGGGTAAAGAAATCGCCCACTTCCGGGGGCCTTCAGTCCCGGCAACATGGAGGCCACTTTCCGCAGCATCTTTCCGAGGGATCCGGCGGAGACTCGTCGATGGGCCTGAGCGCCGGAGAGCTCATCCGGTTCCATACCCCAGATCTTTCGGGCATACGGGAAGTAAAAGTCGCGACAAATCGTACGCCCCAGCCCTGCTTCGAGAACCGATGCGAAACTGGCTTCGTCCGGTGCTTGAACTTTGTGTCCTGATACACCCCGGGTCAATGCGGAAAGCGAATCGAGCGCCACGCCCATTGCAAAGCTTGGCGGGAGCTTGAGAAGCAGGTCCAAAGGCTTGAGCGGAAAATGAATCCATCGGCCCCGAAGCCGAATGCGACCGTGGCGTGGACGGTCAAGCAGATCGCCCTTCAGTAGGTTGCGGATGTCGCCCAAGACGACCGGGTCGCAGACTGGGTGCAACCGGTGGCTCCCATAGTCCACGCGCATGCCCGCAATCTCGAGGCTGGCTGCGTTTCCGCCCACCCAGCCATTGCGTTCGATAAGCGAGACATTGGCTACCCCCCGGCGACTGAGCTGGTATGCCGCGCCGAGAGCAGCTGGTCCCGCACCGAGAATGGCGATGTGGGGTTTGGCGCTCACTGAGGTTGCTCCGTGTCGTTCGTAGTCTGCGCTGCGTGCATTGGGTCAGTTCGAAGCTTGGACATGTGCGAGGCTAGTGTTTGACACTCGACGAATTGATCGGGAGTGCTGACGGGTGGATGACTCAATTGCCGAACCTTTCGCAGGCCGAGGGCCAAGGCTCTGCATCCTATGCTGAGCGCATTGACCTCGATCTCGGGGTGCTACATGACGTAGGGAATAAATCTCCGCGTCCGGTTCATGTAATCCTTGTAATAAGGGAAGGCCTGTGAGAGGAGGGCTTCCTCCGTTGATGCTTGTCGAGTCACCACGGCCAATAGGGGGAGAACAGCAAGAAACAACCATGAGTTCAGCGCAAGTTGGAGGCCCAAAACAAGCAGGAGGTCACCTGCATAGATTGGATGACGAACGTACGCATAGATTCCATTATTTACGAGTTGCTGTCCCGACAACACTTGACGATCTTCGATGTCTGCCCAATTTTTCCCCAATGCCAGTCTTCCTGCGATCGCAGTTGCCAATCCGGCGAGGTAGATTCCGACGCCAACGACTCTCAGGCCTTTTGGCGCTCGGCTGATCGGCAAGATGTTAAGGAACAGCGTTTGCGCTAGGAGCATGACAAGCGCGGCGACCTTACCACCTTTGACGACTTGGAGCTGGAGGGTCGATCGGTCTCTGTGAGTAACAGTTGCATTGGAGTTTGGGCATTTCATGAACTCCCAAAGGAGCTTATGGGCGACCAATCCGAGGAGCATAATCAGTCTGAGTGGGAACACGCGGCAACCTCCGCCATATAAGCGCTTTGATTCAAGTACGCTGGCCTAGGAATGCAATTGGACACTGGGGCTTTCGTCACTTGAAATAACTGCATGGGAACGTACAATGGGCCTGTTTTGAGCGACCCTGCGAAGTAGTCCCTCTGCGACCATTCCAATTAGGAGAAGTTGGAGTGCCGTAAGTAGAAGAAGAGTTGCAGAGCTCGAAAGTACCGGCTGGTATAAGAGCGATTCATCAACTCTTCCGTATCGAGGAATAAGGGTGGAGATGTCGAATATAGTCTTGCCGAATCCAAGAGCTGCGCAGGTCATGGCCCAAGGCATGAATATTCGTAATGGTTGAAACATCATTGACATCTTAAGTACGAGCATGATGAACTCCATAAAGTGTCCTGGAGTAATCTTGGACGTGCCCGTTCTACGGTAGTAATTGATTGGGTGATAGACCACGCGGTAATCGTCAGCGAGGAATGCTAGTGTTGACGTCGTGGTGAAGGAAAATCGGTTTGACAGAATCGGGAAGTACTGCGTGATGCACTCCCGGCGAAACACTCGGAGACCCGAATTCAGGTCGGGAATCTTGCGGCCGGCGATATAGCTCGCGAACTTTCCGAGGATCCACTTGGCCGGCCGACGAATCAGAGGGATGTGCACTTCGGTGCCAATGCGAGCCCCCACCACCATGTCTGCGCACTCAAGCTGGGCCACAAGCAACGGGATCTGGTCCGCGGGGTAGGTTCCGTCGGCATCGCAGATGACAATGATTTCATACTCAGCAGCCTGGATGCCGGTCTTGATCGAGGCGCCATAACCACGGTTTTCCGCGTGTCGGATGAGTCGGGCGCCACTCTCTCGGACCGCGGCGGCAGTCCTGTCTTGAGATGCATCATCGACAACGATGATTTCGTGTTGGAGTTTGGCTTCTGATAGCGCCGCCCGAACAGCTTGCACTTGAGAGCCGACCGCGGACTCCTCGTTAAACGCCGGAATAATCACGGAAACCCCAGATTGGGTGAAGCCGTTCGAGCGTGAGGGCTCAAACTCCGAGACATTCACGACATTCGATCGCAAGAGTCCCTCTATCGGTTTCGAATCGTCCGAGAGAACCTGTTCTACGGTGGGCACGGTATTCCTGCCCCTATTGAAGTTTCGCATGTGAACATCGCAACACCGATGGACTCCCTGCGCGGTGATGTCTGAGATGTTGCTTTGGCGGATCCATCTGCCCTGTATATCCAGACGGCACCGTCTCCCACGGTCCCGTCAAGCCGTGTCATTAACTCGAACTCACGATGAACATTGCTCATCAACTCCGGGTAAACCGCTTGGAGATGGGCGGAGATTGTGTAGACAAACCAGGTTCGATGTGCCGAGGCGCGGACCACATTGAGTGCGTCCGCCGTCTCGACTTCCTGCCAATCAGCTCGGTACAGATCTCGATAGGGCAGCGCAGCCAGTCCCGCAACAACCACCGCGTCACCCGGCTCGCGTCTGGATTCCACATAGGCAAGCGCGCCCGTAAAGTCCTGTTTGGGTCGAAACGCGAATGGGACCGTCACGGCGGAAAGGAGAATCAACCCGACCACGACACCCGTTCCAACGGTGGAAGGGGCGAGCGCACGGAGACGCAGCCGAGTTGCAGTATTTTTCGCAACACACAGGATGCCGCGAATGAGCACGAGAACAGCGAAACTCATCGCGAAGAAAAAGAACCGCGGCCAGAGGGGGTGCCCCACCCCGAGTACGCTCACGGTGCAGAGCGCGGTGGGTATGAGGAGGAGCTGGATCATCAGCGGCTCGGTGCGGGCGTAGCTCCAGATACCAAGTCCAAAGATTGAGATTGCTGCGATCACAATGATGAGCCCAGGTGGACTGATCTGGAGGGATCGGCCTATTTCCAAAAGTGTCCAGAGCGGATTATTCCAATCCGGCACGGTGCTCACTTCGCCCACCGCGTGGCCAAAGAGAATCTGCGGCAACACCAGTGCGTGAAGTAAGAGCGTAAGAAAACCCGTGAGGCCAAAACCAATCATGAGGCCTAGCGCCCACTGCACCCGCCGCTCGCTGGACGGACGGACAAACAACTGCCCCAAATACATCAGCCCGTGAGCGGCAATGACGAAGAGCATGGTCATGTGGGTGTACATACCGAGGGCCGCGGCAATCGAATAGAGCACCCAGAGATGCGGACGCCCTTCTCGGATCGCCCGAACCATGAGCCAACTCGCTACAACGGTCCAGAATAGGAGTCCGCTATACCCTCGGGCATTTTGACTGAACCAGATGTGGTGGTATGAAACAGTGAGTAAGGCGGCCGAGAGTAACCCCTCCCGGACACTTCCAACCTCCTTGCCGAGGAGATACGTGGCCCAGATGCTCCCAACTCCGAAGAGGGCTGCCGGGAGGCGTAGAGAAGACGCACTATCACCAAAGATAAGAATCGCAGCGTGTGCAAGCAGGGAGAACAAGAAATGCTGATTCTGCGAGTCGTAAGTGGTGACAATCTCGCCAAAGCTGAGCCTGGCGTAGCTGACATAAGTGAGAATTTCGTCAAACCATAGGCCGGCATCCAATTGATGCAGCCTCAATCCGGTTGCTACCAGGACTATGGGGATGAGCAGGATGATTCCGGATTTGTTCGAGGAGGCATCCTTTGGCTGCTGATGGAGAGCAGTTCTTTGCCAGATGGGCAGCATGCTCAATCCGATGGTGATGATTCCGAGCAGAACGAGGCCGACTTTAAAACAAAGGGCCCCAAGCTCAATCTCCGGGTGTGAACCAGGGGGTACATCACGCAGCAGCTCCACAAGCTGGGCGGGTGAAACGAGAAGTCCCAATAGCAGTACACCGACTCCGGCAATCAAGAACAATGTCGTGATCGGACTTGCGCTGAGCCTTAGATCCTCGGAAACGGTCTCAGCTCGCATCGTACACATCAGCATGGATGCTTCGAGATGGGGCACCTGGAGCTTCCGAGAGACGTCGATTCATATGATGGGACCATTTGCATGTCGATTGGTGCGCATTCAACTGCTGCCGCGCATCAACTATGAGCTTGTTTCGGCAGGGAGACCGTAGAAACTTAAGTGTTCTGAATTTCACTCAGAAAGGCCATTCTGGGCGCGAGTATCGAGCGTCCTCTGCCACGGCTGCGTTAAGAGCGATGCGGCCGGGCTTCCAGCAACGTATCCGACGAGCTCACCCCAGGCCCACACGCTGGAGAGGACGATCAGTGCCGGTAGAGCGCGCATAAACTCCGCTCGATGCCGACCTTTATTCAGAACGTTGGCTGCCACACGTGAGATCAGCAAACCAGGTAACAGACACGACGTGATCGAAAAGAACAGCCGCCCCGTCCAGTCATGTTTCGGCACACGTGTTGCGCCAAACAGGCGGCCAAATGCGTAACGCTCACGGATAGCCGCAAAAGGGGATAGGCTCCGATGCTGGCGAACGACGATTTGAGGGGCTAACCAGAGCGACTCGCCTCGGGCCTGAAGTGCCGCGTGTACCACGGGCTCGTGGAATTCGGTAGACCATTCCTGGGCGATGGCGGTGAGTGCAGCGTATTTGTATGTCACATTGCAGTCAGTCAGCGACCGAGCGGGCCCCTCGCTCAGTGGGCCCATGTATCGTCCCCAGTCGGACAGGTAGACTGCCCAGCTCCACGATGAATCCGTCCCATCTACCGCTTTCTCCACGGCGCCACCGATCGCTGCATACGGGGCTTTGTGTGCCTCCTTGATGCGGACACACCAGTCCGCATCGGGCGTGCAGTGATCCTCAGTGAGGGCCACGATTTCACTCCGGGCACTTTTGACGCCCAGTGCCCGCAACTCCGCGAAAGTGCGCTGCCCGTCCACGCCAAGAAACTCAACTGACGGAAAGTCATGGATCAGTGTGGCTACATCAGGTAGCCGCTGATCATGGGGTACGATGATCTGGAGCTGAAGAAGTGTGCGTTGCGTGCTCAGGGCGGTAAGGCATCGCAGTAGGTGATCCCTACCGGCAAAGGGAACCACAACGATGGAGACTTCAGGCTGCATCGCTGCCCCCCGTCGCATCTGTCCGATTCGGCTGTTTGGCGCCCATCGGATCCCCCGCGGATGACCGATTCGTCCACATACTTCGGGGTATCGTAAGATAGTACCCAGTCAGTGCGACCGCGATCCCAAGACTGCTAATCGAGAGGATGATTCCAAGCCTGAGTCCATCACGTCCCGTGTACAAGCCCCGTCGCTCCATTACGTTGGCCATGGTGCGGTGCTTCTGCCAATGGAATTGCAGGCGACTTGATCTGCAATCTCAAGAGCTCGTAATCCGTCTGCACCCGTTGCCAGAGCTGTAACTTCGCCACGTATCGCTCGTGTAAAGGCGTCGAGCTCCTGGACGAGACTTTGAGTGACAATCCAACGGTATGACCTCACGCGCTCCATCAGGTTGGACATTGGAAACAGATGCATGTTCTGGCGTGTGCGCCCACCTGGTTTATTTGCCCGGATGACCTGAGCCATCATCGGGAAGCAGGATGCGCGGATGTATCCGTGAGTGCCAACGAGCTCCACCATGAATCGATACCCCCGCCACTCGGTCCAACTGGCTTGCAGTGAACCAAGTTGACCGGACGGACTCCTAAGTACCATGAATCCATTGTCCTCACACCCCGGGAGTTCCCAGACTGAGCTCGAAGAAAAACCTCGGACTTCGGCTACCTCGCCAAGGAAGTAGCGCGTCAAATCGATGAGGTGAATTCCGTTGTCGCGCAGAGCGCCTCCACCTACAACCTCGGGTGACCGCAGCCAGGCCTGCGTTTGCTCCGCAGCGGAATACCCCGCGTAACTCCGCACATGAGCGAGGTTACCAATCACCCCTGCATCCAGAAGTTCGCGTGCTTTCTGGAACGATGGGTAGAAGCGGAAATTGAAGCCCGTGGCCAGAAAGCAGCCGCTACGCTCGGCTGATTCCAGCATACGCCGGCCCTCAGCCGGGGTGAGGGCGAGGGGCTTCTCGCAGAGTACATGCTTTCCCGCCTCAAGCGCTTCAGTGCACATCTGTGCGTGCATCGATGGCGGAGTGGACACGATGACCGCGTCAACGGTCTCCGATTTGATGAGCGATTGCCAATCGGCATGCACAGCAGTGCGATATTTCTCAGCAAGCTCGCGGGCGCTTTCAAGGCGCACATCACTGACCGCAGTTAGTCGGCCGGAGCGTAATTGGCCGAGGGCGCTCGCGCGTAGCTGTCCAATCTGACCGCAGCCGATCAGTCCAAATCGCACGGTCATCGCGACGTTTTCCTGAAGGTGTTCACATTGGTCAACTTGGCGACCTGAAGTGCGACCGGCGGTGAATTCTCGTGGTCCGCGGTTCCTCTCCAAGACGCTCGTAACGACGGATCAGGTAAGTTGAAAGCATACTCAGTGATCGCGGTCACGGCTGCTGCAAACCTATCCACGAGATCGTTTCCAACGGTCAGATATGCCGCCGGTCACCATGGCCCAGACGAATGCCAGCGTTGAGTACGCGAAATACAGCCAGTGCATTGGCATGGCGCCCAGAAGGAACATTGGTCCGCGCTGTCTCAGAAAGAAGGCGTATAGGCCGCGATTGCATGACAGAAGCACGGAAATTGGCAAAGGAATTGCCAGCCATGCCGCCGGTCTCAGGAAACCAAAGACGGACAGCATACCGAGCATGAACACACTCACGGCACTTGCGCGCCCCGAGCGTTGCAGGTTCAGGTCGTTCGGGAGGTGGCGGGTTCTGCGAATGAGCGAAGTCCAGGGGAGCGCGCGATCTCGAATGTCTGTTACGAGAATTCCCCAGAGCGTCCAGCGCTTCATGTGGGTTACCTGGATGTGTTTCGCGAGTCGAATGTTCTCGCCATCCGCGCGTAGGCGATAGCCGAGCTCAATATCCTCAATGCTGGGGCGCGTGTACGCTGGATCAAACCCCCCATGCTCAAGAAAAATGCTCGTTCGTATCGCCCCGCATCCACTCCAGAACGTTGATGCAGATTCAAGTCCAGTCTGGTGTACATAATGGTGAACAAGATTGCGATACTGGGAGAGTAGGCCGGGGTGAGTGGGGTTTGTATCATAGGATCCGAACGCCGCCGCAAGGCCCTCATCGGCATCGAAAAGCGCGACAAAGTCTGAGAGGGTATCCGGGCGGACCCGTACGTCCGCGTCAATAAAGCAGAGCAGGGGCGTTGTGGCTAGTGCTGCACCGATGTTGCGGGCGCGGCCAGGGCCACTCCGCGGATACTCGGACGGAATAACTCGCGCACCCCATCGCTGCGCAACAGCAGCGGAGTCATCCGTAGAGCCGTCGTTGACCACAATGCATTCCCACTCAACGCCGCGGCTCTGGAAGAGTGCCTCGAGGCAGCGCGATAGCATCTCAGCGCCGTTGTACACCGGGACGATGACGGTAATCACTGGCCCGGTCACGGCCGCAGAGGTCTCAATATTCACGTCGGACTGAGCGATAGTCAAATTACCAGGAAGAACGATTCAGAGCTATGCAATGCTTGCTGAGGAGACCCGTCGCTCTTCGAGGTACTCTTGCTCGGTGTTGACACTGTCCGGATCCACCGCGTCACCCAGGATGAACCGTGCCGCAAGGAGACCGGTCTCAATGGCATGATCGGTGTTGTTGTAGCGGAAGGTGCCGCCCCGTCCGACGATTGACAGGTTGCTAAACGAGCGCAGGTGGTTCTTGATGCTCTCCACCGCGTCCCGATACTTCAAGTTATATCGGGGGTAGGCGTCCACATTGCGAATAGCGAAGCTGTCGATCACGTCGCGCTTTTCAATGAAATGAAGCTGTTCGGACAGCTCGTGAACTGCTAACGCACATATCTCATCATCAGATCGGTTCCAGAGTGGATCACCAACCTCACAGAAATACTCCAAAACAAGCGATGTTTTCCCCTCCGGAGCCATTTCCACGCTCCAGTTCCGGGGCTCATGCAGGCGTGCAAACGTAACATTTCGATCGTGCACATAAATCCACGTGTCGTCGGTTACCTGGGGTCGGTTCAGCATGATGTGAACGGTGATGACGTCTCGGTAACTCAACTCATGGCTGGCGTTCAGAATTCCTGATTCGGCCTCAGGGCGAAGTATCTGCGTGAGCTCGGTCATTGGAATTGAGGACACAAAGACGTCCCCAGTGATCTGATGCTCAGTTCGACCATCACTGAGCGTGACACCGGTGATTCTCTGCCTATCGTGCTGCACCGCAATTGCGCGCTGGCCTAGATTTACGCTCCCACCACGCTGCTCAATTTCCTCGGCCATGCGCTCCGAGATTCGCCCAAAGCCAAGCCTGGGGTACATAAAGTGCTCAACCAGGCTCTCCACTTTCCCGTCCGTCCGCTTCACGGCATCGCGGATAGCGGTGAAGAGCGAGAGTCCTTTACTTCGTTGGGCAACCCAGTCTCCTGAGAGCTCAGTACACTCTTTGCCCCAGACTTTCTCTGAGTAGCGCTTAAAGAACATCTCGTACAGGGTTCGACCGAATTGAGCAACGTAGGCATCTTCCATGGAGACGACCGGTTTCTTGCTCATGATCTGGCTTGCTTGCGACAACACGAAGTCACCGACGGCGCGAACGCTGGTGCCCGGACCAATGCTAGTGAGCACATTGCTGGCGCGCAATGGGTAATCCACCATTTTTCCGTCGAAGTAGATCTTACTAATGCGGTTGACCCAGACCAGCTCGTCTTGAAGAAGGTCAACCAGGAACTGGTTCAACTCGTCCTTTTTGGTAAACCAACGGTGGCCCCCGATGTCGAAGCGAAAGCCGCTTCTCTCCTCGGTGCGAGCCAGCCCGCCAACGACCGGGGCCTGATCGAATACCTGTACCGACCACCCCGCGCATGCCAGCGCGAAGCCGGTTGTCAAGCCGGCAGGGCCGGCTCCCAAAATGATTACGGTTCCCGCTGGCTTCGTCATCGTTAGTACGCAATCCTCCCCGTGTTCAAGCCTGGCCGATCACAGCTCAAAGGCTTGGAACGGAAATGAAGTGATTCGCGGCGACATTGTTGTGCCGCTGTCATGTGGCGACCGCGAACATCTCGCGGACCGTAGATACCGAATTGATGAATCATCCGATGTTGGCTTGCCATCGGATTCTGGTCCAATCGGCTCCTCCCCTCGGAGGCCGACCTACGATAAGCAGAATCAATAGTGTCTGTCTGAATAGTAGGGACCAGTTCATTCGACCGTGTGAGCCCTCGCGTCGACTGCCATATAAAACTGAGATGTTCAGGGGATTCGCTGACGTGAGAATCTTGGGGCATGCTGTTGTGTTCGAATTCGTTCATTTCAGTGAAGTGCCTTGACCAGGTAGGGTAGTTGGGCACATCACCGGCCTGTCGGAGCAAGTAATCTGATTCCCGCGGCAGTCGCCATTTGGGCAAGCTGGTGATCTGTGCGAGGGTGATTGACCATGCGAGGCCGTGGAGCAGAATGATTCGATGACGCGCTTGTGACTAGTGCCACTACATCGGATGCCAAGAGGATTAACGGCGCGCAGGTGCGCCAATCATCATTGTGACAACGTAAACGCATGAAATCGGGCTTGGAATTCTATGCGACAACGCTTCACTCTGGCGGTGAGTGTGTGCTCGTGCACGCCACGATAAAGTCAGAGTCATGAACCGGGGATGACGTGCCGATGACATGCTACCGCACCCAAAGCTCGCCACTGAGCTTCAAGCGATCGATCAGTGCACAGTCGTACACTTTGCGTAATTCAGACTCCGGTAAGCGCTGAGCCCCCCTGGAGTCTGACCTGTTCCGGTGCTGGATCCCGCCAGATCAGAACTTGCCCGATTATACAAGCCCTGTTGCGTTGAGTCTTTACGTATGCCCGAATTTTCCGTTCAGTGACACCAGGGCTGATTTCCCAGAACATTCACACTTTACGCCGCGGGATCGGAAAACGCAATCTGCCCCTGTGTCATGTTAGTAACGGAACGGTTGAGACCGGAGGGGATTGGG
>JBJXFJ010000245.1:0-55717 GCA_046154735.1 Chloroflexota bacterium
CGGCCCATGTGAGATAGGTCAAAGAGTCCAGCGGCAGTGCGAACGATGGTGTGCTCAGCAATAATGCCCTGGTATTGGACAGGCATTTCCCAGCCGCCAAACTCAACCAGGCGAGCACCTCCGGCAACATGGTCTTCAAACAGCGCCGTTCGAAATAAAGACAGTTCAGACATCAAATTCTGGAAATCCCTGGGCGATCCTACGAAGTCAGCTCAGACCTGTCAAGCACACGAATCGCCGTTCGTGTGCGCGCCCAAAGCACTCGCTCGGCGTGAACCCAACAAAAAGGACGGTAATCCAAATAGTTGGTAACGCAACCAAAGGAGGCAGCGCGGCGGATGAGTGCTACTTTCCGTGGCAGCGCTTGTATTTCTGTCCGCTTCCGCAGGGGCATGGATCATTGCGCCCCACTCGGCGTCCGGCACGCACAGGTAGGCGTGACTCTTCTTCTCGATTGGTGGTCATGGGCGGCGGGCGACGAGGAGGCTCTTCCTGTTGAGCTCGGGGAACCACATGAAAGAGCGCATAGAGCACATCATGCCGAATGGTTCCCAGAAGCTCATCGAACATCGATGCTGATTCAACCTTGTACTCCACCAGTGGATCACGCTGGCCGTAGGCCCTAAAACCGATTCCTTCACGCAGGTCATCGATTGCCGTGAGATGCTGGATCCAATGGCGGTCGATGACATTGAGCATCCACGCTCGCTCCAGCATCCGAACGACTTCAGGCGTGAACTCCTCTTCGCGGCGATCATAGGCACCGTTGGCCAGTTCCAGAAACGCATTGAGTAGATCATCCGTGGTGAGGCGTCCCTCACTCCCCAAAGTAATCTCTGATGGGAGAGGAAAGATGGTTGCAACTTCACGGATGAGACCCTCAAGATCCCAATCCTCCACGCGCTCGGCCGCTGTATGTGATGCAATGAGGTCCACGAGCTCTTCTTGAAGCCACTCCATCAGCATGGGCCGATGGGCATCCTCCTCAAGCACTCGGCGGCGATCCGCGTAAATTACCTCGCGCTGCTTATTGAGCACGTCGTCATATTCAACGACATGCTTGCGAATGTCATAGTTGTACGCTTCAACTTTGGACTGCGCGTTCTCGATAGACTTGTTCACCCAGGAGTGCTCGAGCGGAACGTCCTCTTCAAGGCCAAGCTTACCCATCATTCCCGCGATTCGCTCACCACCGAAGCGGCGCATGAGGTCATCGTCCAGGGCAATATAGAACCGCGACGAGCCGGGATCACCCTGGCGACCAGCACGGCCCCGGAGCTGGTTATCAATGCGCCTCGCTTCGTGACGATCCGTGCCAACAATGTGTAGCCCGCCCAGAGCTGAAACCTTCTGTCGATCTGACTCGCACAGCTCCTTGGCCTGCCTGGTGGCCTCCTCAAGCTGCTCCGGTGAGGCTGAAATCCGATCAACCCCTTGCTTCCGTAGAAGGTCATCGGCCACACCCTCCGCATTGCCGCCGAGGAGAATATCAACACCGCGACCCGCCATATTGGTGGCAATTGTCACCGCGTCTGAGCGCCCCGCCTGCGAGATGATGTGCGCCTCGCGCTCATGCTGCTTGGCATTGAGTACCTCATGCCTAATACCACGTCGAACCAGAAGCTGGGAAATCAGCTCAGACTTCTCAATGGAGGTTGATCCGACGAGGACCGGTTGGCCAAGTTTGTGACGCTCCTCGATCTCATCAACGACCGCCTGATATTTGGCCTCCACACTCTTGTAAACCAGGTCCGAAGCATCGTCGCGAACCATGGGTCGGTGGGTAGGAATGGCCACAACGTCCAGATTGTAGATCCGTCGAAACTCTTCAACCTCAGTGGCGGCCGTACCGGTCATGCCGCCGAGTTTCTCATACAATCGGAAGTAGTTTTGAAAAGTGATCCGCGCGAGCGTCACGTTTTCCCGCTGGACGCGAACGCCTTCTTTGGCCTCAATGGCCTGGTGAAGCCCCTCGCTATATCGTCGCCCCGGCATGAGCCGACCAGTGAATTCATCGACGATGACTATTTCGCCATCCTTGACGACGTACTGGTCATCACGTTGGTAGACGAATTGGGCTTTGAGAGCATTCTCCAGATAATGCGTAAGCTGATAGTTGGCCGAGTCATAGAGGTTCTCAACGCCAATGAGCTGCTCGACCCGGGCAATGCCTTGCTCGGTCATTTGAATCGAGCGATGACGTTGCTCGATGGTAAAGTCCTTGTCCTCACCTTCGTGAAGCCGGGGAACGATCGCGGCAAACTTCCGGTAATCGTCCGCTGACTCCTCGGCGGGCCCAGATATGATCAAGGGCGTGCGCGCCTCGTCGATCAGGATGTTGTCTACCTCATCCACGATCGCAAAGGACAACTCGCGCTGCACCATGTCATTTAGGTCCCAGACCATATTGTCACGGAGATAGTCAAAGCCAAACTCGTTGTTTGTTCCATAGGTGATGTCCGCGCGGTACGCTTCGCGCCGGTGGCTGCACGGGCGCAGGTAACGCAGCGAGGGATCATCGGCTGGATAGTCTGGATCGTAGATGAAGGCGACATCATGTTGGATGACGCCCACGGACATTCCCAACGCGTGGTAAATACTACCCATCCACTGGGCATCCCGCTTGGCCAGGTAGTCATTCACCGTGACAAGGTGTACGCCGCGACCGGCGAGAGCATTCAGATAGAGCGGGAGCGTGGCTACCAGCGTTTTACCTTCACCCGTCCGCATCTCCGCAATCTTGCCCTCGTGAAGTGCAATTCCACCTATGAGCTGAACGTCGTAATGCCGCATTCCCAGTGTGCGACGACCGGCCTCGCGCACCGCGGCGAATGCTTCTGGAAGTATGGCGTCAAGCTCATCACCTGCCAGCACACAACCTCGCAGCTCGGTAGTCTTGTCTCGGAGCTCCGCATCTGAGAGCTCTTTATATTCATCTTCAAGGGTATTGATCTCGGCAATGAGCGGTTCGATCCGCTTCAGCTCGCGATCATTGGCAGTGCCAACAACTCGCTTGATCCAGGACAGCATGGGCTACCTCAGAAATCCGTCAATTGATTATATGCAACGAAACTAGACTATCGACGGAATCAGCTGTCATCTTGGGACCGCCCACGGGGCCGATGTGACATCCCAATTGGCTACTTGACACATTCCAGCCAAGACCTGTTTCAGCAGAACGGCTTCCTCTTGTATTAAGGGTGCCAAACGATGCACTCGTGCGGTTCCGTCTCGGTGGCTCACCACCCGCTCGGCCCACAACGGCCGAACTTAGACCGCGGCTCCAAACAGCGCTCCCACGGAGCCTCCAGTGTGAATGCGACTGATCGCTTCACCCAGCAGCACGGCAACCGAAATCACCCGAGTCTGGCCCATACGTCGATCGGCTGTAATCGGTATGGTATCCGTGGTTACATACTCTTCTAACTTCGCTTCCGAGAGTCGCTGTACGGCCATG
This sequence comes from Chloroflexota bacterium, assembly GCA_046154735.1. Lineage (GTDB taxonomy): Bacteria > Chloroflexota > UBA6077 > UBA6077 > JACCZL01 > CAVXYC01. The sequence goes on from JBJXFJ010000245.1 coordinate 3,458, forward strand.
TCAGAGAGTACCGAGTGGACAGCACTCGCATAGACTTTCTCAGCACCATACTCATGGCAGACCTGGATGGCCCCCACCAGTGACCTTGCGGTATCCACTTCATCATCCACGATGAGCGCTGTCCTGCCCTTGACGTCGCCAATTAGACGCAGTGACTCCACATTGCCGTCATATACCTCGCGGCGTTTCTCAACGATGGCCAGTGGTGCATGAAGCAGTTCTGCAAAGTTGCGCGCCTTCTTTGCAAAGCCGATGTCCGCGGATACCACGACCGGGTCATCAAGACCGAGTCCTCGGAAATAATCACAGAGCAGGTAAACCGCGGTCAGCTCATCCACGGGAATCTTGAAGAATCCCTGGATCTGGCCCGCGTGAAGGTCAATTGTGAGAACGCGATCGGCTCCTGCCGCCTGTATTAAGTCTGCCAGGAGGCGCGCTGTGATGGGCACACGCGGCTGATCCTTCTTGTCCGATCGACCGTAACTGAAATAGGGAATAACGGCCGTGACCCGGCGAGCGGAGGCCCGTTTGAGCGCATCTAGCATAATGAACAGTTCCATCAGGCTCTTGTTCACCGGTGCGCACGTCGGTTGAATCACAAAGACGTCGTGCTCACGGACGTTCTGGTTGATCCGGACGAAAATATTCTCGTTGCTAAACTCAAACACGTCGGCCCGTCCAAGTTCTACGCCGAGGTAGTTACAAACGGACTCGGCAAGCTCTGGATGGGCGTTCCCGGAAAAAATGGCCAGATCCCGATACACGGCGTCTCCGAAGAATCTCGTGGGATGGGGCGAATATATCAGATGCCAGCCGCCGAGCGTCAGGCGAGATGATGCTGCCGGGCGGCCGCGTCGACTAACTCCCTCCCAATCGGGTGCTCAAATGCCCCTGGCGCCAGGCCCAGCTCGTCAGCCACGGGCTGATCGCCCAGGAGCATATGCATCAGCATGGCTGATCCTTTTGCGAGTACTTCGAGGTCGTATCCACCTTCAAGTACGAAGACGATGCGCCCGTGGCAGAGCGAGTCTGCGAGATCAGTGAGACCTTCAAGCACATGGCGATATCCGGCCAGGCTCAGTTGAATGCTCGCAAGTGGATCACGCCAGTGGGCATCAAATCCGAGAGAAATGAGCAGTGCCTCCGGCTGAAAACGCCGCAGCGCCGGCGCAAGTACGGCGTCCAGGGCGTACTTGTAAGTACCATCCCCTATCCCGGGTGGGAACGGAAGGTTTAGCGTTGTGCCCACTCCCTCTCCCGACCCGGCCTGATTCAGCGCTCCCGTGCCCGGATAGTACGGGTACTGATGCGTGGAGCAGTACAGCACATTAGGATCGTCGTAAAAGATCGCCTGAGTCCCGTTGCCATGATGGACGTCGATGTCGACAATCGCAACACGATCGAGTAGTCCACCCTGGAGGACTGACCGTGCTCCAATGGCGGCATTATTGAAAAGGCAAAAACCCATTGCGCGTTCTGAGAGCGCGTGATGCCCTGGAGGGCGGCCTAGACAGTATGCGCGCTCCAAGTCCCCACTGATGACCCGCTCAAGGGCCTCTACCACGCCGCCGGCGGCCCGGGTGGCCGCGTCCCAGGAGCCGGTGGACACCGTGGTGTCTCCGTCGAGATCTGACGGACCTCGCGTGCAAGCATCCTGAATCATTCGCTGATGTGCGAGCGGGTGGACCAAACCAATGATCTCAGCGCTGGCTGGGGCCGGCTCCCAGCGAATCAAGCGACCTGAGAGCTCCGTCTGATCCAGCTCACGCACAATGGATACAAGTCGCTGATTCGATTCTGGATGCGCTTCGCCTGGATCGTGCTCCAGAAAGCTCGGGCTGTAGCTCAGGCCGATCCGCTTCTGGAAATGAGACGACCCCGCTTGCGCGGAGTCGTCTAGTGAACGGCGAATACTCATTGCCCCGACTTACGAACCGGCGGCAGAACCGGGCAAGAGCCTAGGCGTGGGCTGGGGGCCCGGACGTGGCACTGCCTGTGGCTCCTCAGCATCACTGTTTGGCGAGATCGGTGTGGGCATGGGTGGATCCAGGGGCGGAAGCCCAAGGAAAATTCGCTCCAGCATCTCGCCTTCAAGCGTTTCATGCTTGACCAGCTCAACGGCCAGATTATCAAGAATTTCGCGGTGCTCGGTCAGGATATGTACGGCCATCGCATAGCCATCATCGATTAAGCGTCGGATTTCCTCGTCAATGGCCTCGGCGACCTTTTCGCTGTAATTCTTGTGCTCCCCAAGGCCACGCCCCAGGAACACCATCTCGTCCTTCTGACCAAGCGCCACCGGCCCAAGCCGTTCGCTCATGCCGTATTCCTTAACCATTTTCCGCGCGATATTCGTGGCGACCTCAATATCGTTCTCAGCGCCAGTGCTCATCTCGCCATAGACAACGCGCTCAGACGCGTGCCCGCCGAGTGTCGCTGCTAGACGGTCCTCAAACTGAGAGCGCGTCCAGAGATACCGATCCTCCGTGGGCAAATATCGCGTATAGCCCCCCATCATGCCGCGAGCGATGATCGAGATTTTATGGACCGGGTCATGATTCTTGAGGAATCGTCCAACCACTGCGTGACCACCTTCATGGTACGCCGTGACCCACTTCTCATTCTCGCTAATGATTCGACTGCGCCGCTCAGGCCCAGCAATCACACGGTCAATCGCCTCTTCCATCTCCAGCATGCCAACGGTCTTCTTGTTCCGTCGAGCAGCCAGAATGGCAGCTTCATTGATCAAGTTCGCGAGATCAGCGCCCGAGAAGCCCGGTGTCTGCTTGGCCAGCACTTCAAGCTGAACCGTCTTGTCCAGGGGCTTACCCTTGGCGTGGACGTCAAGAATGCCCCGACGCCCGGCGATATCGGGCTGTGGAAGTACCACATGGCGATCAAATCGGCCAGGTCGTAGCAAGGCGGGATCGAGGACGTCTGGGCGGTTTGTGGCCGCAATTACAATGACGTTTGTGCTGGTATCGAACCCGTCCATCTCCACGAGGATTTGGTTCAGGGTCTGCTCCCGCTCATCATGGCTGCCACCAAGCCCGGCACCGCGCTGACGGCCCACGGCATCGATCTCATCCACAAACACGATACACGGAGAGTTCCGCTTGGCCTGGTCAAAGAGGTCACGTACGCGAGATGCCCCAACGCCCACGAACATTTCAACGAACTCAGATCCAGAGATACTGAAAAACGGTACTCCAGCCTCGCCAGCAACGGCGCGGGAGAGCAGCGTCTTGCCGGTCCCGGGCGGGCCAACCAGGAGCACACCCTTTGGGATGCGAGCGCCTAGTGCGGAAAACTTCTCCGGGTACTTCAAGAACTCAACAACTTCCTGAAGCTCCTGCTTGGCCTCTTCAACTCCCGCCACGTCCGCAAATGTGACGGTGGGCTTGTTGCCCATGAACATGCGCGCTCGGCTCTTCCCAAACGACAACGCTTGATTATTGCTCCCCTGAGCTTGTCGCATCATGAAGAGAAGTATGGCACCGAAGAAGATCAGGGGAAGAAGATTGACCAGGAGCCCAATCCAGTTGCTGAACTGCGGTGGCTCTGTCACGCGGTATTCCACGCGTGCCAACTCATCAGGGGTTACACCGTAGTTTGCAAGCACCTGTGGAACGGTATCCTGGCGCTCTTTACGCGCGGTGAACTTTCCCTGTCGACCCGGAATTTCGATCGTCAGCTTATCTTCGCTCACGTCGATACGCCGAACCTCGCCGCGCTTCACCGCCGCCGCCAGCTCGTTCAAGCTGATCTGATTATCACGCTCCCCCGTTGGCTGGAAAACGGTGAAGAAGAGCGCAATGATCGCTACCAGGATGATTAAGTAGACGAAGCTGTTGCGCAGCCACTTGGTATCCATGCGTTAGGCTCCTCTGAGCCCCCCGGAATGCTCGCTTGTGCACGCAATGAGTCCGGGACGGGCCGCCTTCAGGTCATTATAGCAAACGAATTTTCGAGACCTTCCGTGATGTGGTGGCTGAACAGGATTTACGAGCCAATTCAACCAACTTCTCTATACACCGATGGTTTCAGCACACCGATATAGGGCAGGTTGCGATAGCGTTCGGCGAAGTCAAGTCCGTAACCCACGACAAACTTATCCGGAATTCGAAAGCCCACGTAATCCACCGTGACCTCCTCAAGTCGCTCTCGATCCTTGAGGAGCAGTCCACAGATCCGAATGCTGGCGGGTTGGCGCGTCGTGAAGTTATCAAGAATGTATCGAAGAGTGAGTCCAGTGTCCACAATATCTTCGATGATGAGCACGTCCTTTCCCTCGATGGGTGCATCCAGGTCTTTCAGGAATCGCACCACGCCGCTGGTCTGAGTGCTGGCGCCATAACTTGAGATGGATATGAAATCGAGCTGCGCCGGAAGGGCAATCGCGCGCGCCAGATCAGCAAAAAAAGCAACCGCACCCTTCAGTACACATATCAGAACGAGTGGACGCCCTTCATAGTCGCGCGTGATCTGCGCACCAAGCTCTTGCACACGCGCCCGCAACGCGTCCTCTGGAATGAGGACCGCATCCATATCCTGTTCCGGCGCCCATCGCGCGGCTGTGGGGTTATCCACGCCCTTCGTTCCTTTCTTCACGCGTCACGCCACGTGCGTTCTGGGCCATCCAGCCGAGCGAGACACTCTCGGCCTTGGCACGCCACTCCAATCCATGACTGAGATTGATCACGCCATCACCGGACTCAACCAGACGAATGCACCGATCAATCTGATCGAAGGAGAGGCCAGCGTGGCCCACAAGCTTCCGCGCCGCCCGGCGGATCAATCGCCCTACCACTGCACGGCTGAGCGAGGTAAGCGAGGCTCGTGGAAATGAGACCGCCATCGAGCTCCGCGTAGCCAACATCGCCCATTCCGCATCCACCAGCCCCTCAATAAGCTGTGTGTCGTCGCGAGCAAGCGTTGCGAGCTTGCGCACTGCTCCTCGAACGGACGGATTATAGGTCTCGAGCAGTGGCAGCAAATGATGTCGAATTCGATTTCGTGTGAACGTGACGTCCAAATTGGAGGAATCTTCGATCCACTGCAGTCCGTGCAGAGCACAGTACGCGGCCGTTTGCCAGCGTTCCACGTTCAACAGCGGGCGGACGATCTGGGCCGCACCCTGAATAGCCGTGAGTCGCGGTGGCGCCGAACCGAAGGCCGAGACCGGGAGTCGCTGGCTGGGGAGCAGCCCAATCAGGCCCTCGGGTCCCGTTCCTCGAATAATGTGCAGCAAGACCGTCTCAACGAGATCGTCACCGGTGTGACCGGTGACGATCACTTCTGTCGCACAGCTTCGAGCCACTTGCAGCAGAAGTCGATATCGAACGGCACGCGCCGAAGCTTCGGCGTTACCGCCCATCTTATTGACCCAGGCGGCCACGGCATACCGGCGCACGGTCAACGGCACGCCAATGGCCCGAGCCGTGCGCGCCAGGCGCTGGGCATCGGTACGCGAGGACGCTCTCATGCCATGGTCCACGTGCACCGCCTGAATTCTGATGGCTGGCGGAGCGAGGCTGACCATAGCGTGCAGCAACGCCAGCGAGTCCTGTCCGCCGGATACGGCCACGACGAGCGAGCCAGCGAGTGGGAGCAGACCTGTCCGAAAAGCGACGGCCACCTCGTGATTGACCTGCTCGCCAGTGATATGGGCCAACTCGGACATGTCGTCAGGGACGAGGCGTCGGCGTCATGGTCCGAGATGTCGGGAAAATGGTTGCCGTGCCGGTTGGCGCCAGCAGGATCACCGGAGTGTCACCGGGCTTGATCAATCCCAGCTCTTCACGAGCCAGAGATTCGATAGCCTGATCCGTGCGCGCCACCGCAATCGCCGTCTGAAGTCGTTGATTTTCAGCCCGTGCGGCAATGACATCGGCCTGCAACGCTTCCGCGTCAGACACGAGACCTCGAGTCTGGATCCAACGTCCGCCCACATTCACGGCTGCATAGATGAGTATGGGCACAATCAAGAGGATGACCAATTTCGGCCATCCCCCGCGGCCGCCCTCCGAGCCTCGGTCAGTCACAGGGAAATGCTGGCATTCGCATACGCATCAGGGGCCCCAGGAGATGCCAGAGGCGGCGTCTGCTGATGCATCGGCAATGAGCGTGCGTTCATTACTGACGGTTACCTGACCTGAGCTCGTGGTGACGTCCACGACCATGAGCTCAAAGCTGCCCCGCTGGCCGGAGAGGAAGGCGATCGATTTACCATCGGGCGACCAGGCGGGACCGCGGGCAAGATCAAGCTTTGAAAGCTGTACTTCGTCACCGTCCACCGTTGATCGCACATACACATTGGAGCGTGAGCCGTTACGGGCGGCATAGGCCAACCATTCGCCGTCAGGCGACCAGGTAGGATCAAATGCCCCGTTCTGATTCTCCGTGAATGGCTGCGCAACCTTGCCTGATTCCCAAAGAAAGATCTGGCTCGCGAGGGGCTGGCCCGATGGGCTGCGCTTGAATCCGGTCACGGCCAGGCGTTTTCCGTCTGGTGACCAAGCCACACTGTCGACCATCTCAAAAACACCCCCTAATGATAGGAGACGCCGAGCTCCACCCTCAGTATTCATGGTACCTGGCTGTAGAAATGGAGTTCCAGAATCAGCAACAAATGAGATCTGCGTGCCGTCTGGGGTCCAGGCAGGGCGAAACACCCAATCGTTGTCATCCAGCACACGCGCCTGTCCGCGAGTCAGCCGCCGGTTCTCCGTGCCGTCATCCTTCATGACGAAGATATCTGAGAAATTCTGTCCGCGATACACATAAGCGATGGCCGTTCCATCAGGCGACCAGGCTGGCTGACGCCACGTTTCACCGGTGGTAAGTTGGCGCGTTACCCCAGACTGCCACAGCCAGATGTTTCCATCGCGGACGTAGAGGATGCGGCCGGACGGCTGGCCGCGCCCTGTCTGGAACGCTTGCCCACCATCGCGAATGGGTGTCCAGCCACCAAGCATCGAGGAAGCAAGCAGTGCGATCGCCGCAAGAGCCCCTGCCAGGAATCGGCCGATCAATAACATTGGGGCGGGACGATACCACAGGCGGATCGACGAGACAACGGTGACATACTCCCTCAATGCGCGCTCGTGATGGTCTCTATCACAAACGAGCCGCGCTGGGCTCTCGTCTCGGGAGCGCCGCGCCGACAATATCGCGGAGGTGGGATAACCCCATCTCCTTCACGTAGTGCTCAAGGCCGTCAATGATCTCTGTGGATGCCCGCGGGTTGACGAAATTCGCCGTCCCAACTTGCACGGCACTAGCGCCGGCCATGAGAAACTCGAGGGCATCAGCCAGTTCACACACACCACCGATACCGACAATTGGAACCGACACGGCCTGGGCAAGCTGGTACACCATTCGAACGGCCACGGGCCGGATCGCCGGGCCCGATAATCCAGCCGTGACATTCGCGATGAGTGGCCGTCGGCGCTCCAGATCGATCCGCATAGCAACAAACGTATTGATCAATGAGATCACATCCGTGCCTTCGGCTTCAACGGCCTGAGCGATCGTCACGATATCATTCACATTCGGTGAAAGTTTGACCATCAATGGCAGAGTGGTGTTCCGACGAACTGTTCGAGTGGCCGCCGCCGCGGACTCAGCGTCGTCCGCAAAGAGCTTGCCCCCGCGGGTGATGTTTGGACAGGAGATATTGAGCTCAAGTCCTGCTATTCCAGGCACGCCATCTAGGGCGGACGCAAGATACTCGAACTCATCCAGTGACTCTCCGGAGATATTCACGACGACCGGTACTTGCCATGTTGCCCAGATTGGAGCCATCTCCTCGATCACGCGCTGCACGCCAATGTTCTGGAGACCAATCGCATTGAGCATGCCTGAGGGGGTTTCGGCGATGCGTGGAGTCGGATTTCCAGCCCGTGGGTGCACGGTGATACCTTTGGAGATCACGGCTCCAATTCGATCTACATCCACCACGTCACGGTATTCCGCACCATAGCCAAAGGTACCCGAAGCCACGAGAACAGGGTTGCGCAGCCGCAGGCCAGGAGCGAGATCCACCTCAAGTTTAGAGGTCATTCCAGGTTCCCCATTGGATCGTGGATGAGTTGAACACCGGTCCGTCGCGACAGACTCGTTGGTAGCCACGAGTAGTTGGAATCACGCATCCCAGACACACGCCCATGGCACACCCCATCTGCTGCTCCATTGAAACTTCCACGCGCATCTCAGGCCGTGCAGAGCAGGCCGCATGGACCGCCTGTAACATCGGCGTCGGCCCGCACGCATACACACAATCGGTTGCTGCAAGACAATCGGCGATAAGCTCAGTGACGAATCCCGTATGGCCCACGCTGCCATCAACAGTCGCCGGCCGATATCGGACGCCAGCGGGGATGCGACTCTCCGGAAACACATACGGAGCCGTGGCAGCGCCAACCAGAAGCGTGACGTTACACTCCGCGCCTAACGCATCAAGTGACAGGCCAATAAGTGGGGCTACCCCATAGCCACCGCCCACCATCAGGAGATTCCGCTCGTCCGGTCGAAGCTCAAATGGTTTCCCGAGCGGGCCCAGGACATCCAGGGTCTCCCCTGGCCGAGACTTCGCAATCTGGGCGCTACCGCGACCAACATCCCGAACGAGCAGCGAGACGCCATCAGCGTGAGTTAGATAAATGCTCATCGGTCGACGAAGTAACGGATCATATGATGACGTTGTTCGAATGTGGACAAATTGACCGGGACGAGCCCCCGCGAGATCGGGCGATTGCAGCCGAATCACAAACGTGCTTGGCATGATCTCTTCGGTCTCGAGGACTCGGGCAGGTGCGAGATTCACGATGTTGCCGCCATTGTGGACGCGGAAACGGGTTCAACGAGGTACGAATCAAGGGGATATGGTGCCAGTGATGCATCCGGGCTCGAGAGCGCGTGCATCACCGCACGAAATGTATCGAGTGAGGTGTAACACGGAACACCGCGTTCAACAGCCGACCGGCGTATCTCAAATCCGTCACGGAGCGGGCCGCGCCCTGCCGAGACGGTGTTCACGACACCCGCCACGAGGCCCCGTTCAATGAGGTCCACGGCGTTCGGATGCCCCTCATCAAGTCGGCGATGGACAAGCTGTGAAATGATTCCGCCGCGTTCGAGCGCTGCCTTGGTGCCCTGTGTGGCGTAGAGCGTATAGCCCAGGGCCGCGGCCTGGCGTACCAGGGGGATGAGCTCATCCTTATCCCGATCAGCAACGGAGATGAATAGCCCGCCCTCAGGTTTGGGCAGGAGCGAAGCCGCGGTGAGCGCCTTGATCAGCGCCGTCTCCTCATCACGTCCAATACCAATGACCTCGCCGGTCGAGCGCATCTCCGGGCCAAGATAGCTGTCCACCCCGCGGAGCTTGGACGTTGAAAACACGGGCGCTTTCACGGCTACCAGCGGCTTCAGTGGAGCCAGCCCGGGTCTGTAACCCTGATCGATGATTGATTCACCAAGCATTGCCCGGACCGCAATGTCCACCATTGGAATATCCGTGATCTTTGAAAGGAATGGCACGGTGCGGCTGGAGCGCGGATTCACCTCGAGTACGAGAACCCGGCCTTCGAAGACCACAAACTGAATATTGAAGAGCCCACGAATTTTGAGCCCGATGGCAAGGCGCTCGGTAAAGTCGGCAATGCGCTCCAGATCCTCGGAGCTGAGTCGCTGAGGAGGGTAAACCGCCATGCTGTCACCGGAGTGCACGCCGGCGCGCTCAATGTGCTCCATGATCCCTGGAATAAGCACATTGGTCCCGTCTGAGATGGCATCAACTTCAACTTCGCGACCTTCGAGATATTTATCAACGAGGACCGGGCGCCGGGAGGTCATCTCGGCCGCTTGGCGCAGGTAGGCCAGGAGCTCTTCCTCGTTGTAGACAATTTCCATGGCCCGGCCACCCAGTACGTACGACGGCCGAGCGATCACGGGATAACCAATTGTCTGCGCCACGTGGAGGGCGTCTTCAATCGTGTGGACCGCGGCGCCCGGCGGCTGAGGCACACCCAGCTCCGCGGCCAGAAGCTCAAACTGGCGACGATCCTCGGCAACGTCTATTGGCCCTCGGCCCCCTCCGAGGAGATGGACGCCGGCATGTTCAAGTGGCTCCGCGAGATTGATTGCGGTTTGACCGCCAAATTGTGCCGCGGCTGACGGTAATTGACCATCAGGACCTGCTTCGTTCTCGAGGATGTCCAGCACCGACTCCGCGTCCAGTGGCTCAAAATAGAGGCGCGAGGACGCATCAAAATCGGTGCTTACGGTCTCAGGGTTATTGTTAATGAGTATGCTCGCCACGCCTGCATCGCGTAATGCGGCGGAGCCGCGCACACTGCAGTAATCGAACTCAATCCCCTGCCCAATCCGGATTGGACCAGCGCCGAGCACCACCGAACGCGTGCCCTCTAAGGCAATCGCCTCATTCTCATCTTCATAGGTGCTATAGAAGTACGGCGTTTCAGCATTGAACTCAGCCGCGCAGGTATCCACCATCTTGTACGACGGAATGATGTCCTGCATTTTGCGAAGCTCACGCACACGATCCGGCAACGAGTCCGCAAGCTCAGCGATCTGCGCATCGGAGAAGCCCAGACGTTTCGCTTCCCAGAGAAGATCCAGCGTCAGTCGTTCCCCTAGAAGCCGGCGTTCCATGGCCACGATGTTCGCCAGCTTATGTATGAAAAAACGATCGACGAGCGAGTCTGTTGCCACTTCGTCCACCGATCGACCGCGTCTCAGCGCAGCCATGAGCGCCCAGAGCCGCTGATCCGTGGCTTGACTGACCAGTGCGGCAGGAGGACAGGACTCGGAAGTTTGCCATGCCGGATCTTCCCAGCTCAGGGACTTGTCCCCGATATCCAGTGATCGAACGGCTTTTTGCAGGGCCGCTTCAAAGCAGCGATCTATCGCCATGACTTCCCCGGTCGCCTTCATCTGCGTGCCGAGGGTTCGATCGCCGTCCCGGAACTTGTCGAACGGCCAACGAGGGATCTTCACCACGAGGTAATCAATTGAGGGTTCGAAGGCCGCCGTGGTCTTACCCGTGACGGTGTTTCGGATCTCCGCGAGCTTTCCTCCAATGGCAATTTTGGCGGCCACCCGAGCGATGGGGTAACCAGTGGCCTTTGAGGCAAGAGCCGACGAGCGAGAGACACGTGGATTCACCTCAATGACGTAGTACTGCTCCGAAAGAGGATCGAGCGCGAATTGGCAATTGCAGCCGCCCTCAATCTTCAGAGCTCGGATAATTCGGAGCGCTGCCGCCCGGAGCATCTGGTATTCACGATCAGACAGGGTCTGACTTGGCGCCACGACTATGGAGTCACCCGTGTGGACGCCCATGGGATCGATGTTCTCCATGTTGCAGATGACCACGCACGTATCATCTGCATCACGCATGACCTCATACTCAAGCTCTTTCCAGCCCACGAGGGAGCGCTCAACAAGGACTTGACCCACGGGGGAGAGCTCCAAGCCGTATTGGGCGAGCCGCTCAAGCTCTGCCCGGGTATGTGCGAAGCCGCCCCCCGTCCCGCCCAGGGTAAAGGCGGGACGTACAATCACGGGATAATCGATTTCATCGGCAAAATCGAGCGCTTCCTTCACCTTTGTCGCCGCGACGCTTGGTGGCACGGGCTCGCCAATTTCGATGAGGAGTTGCTTAAATGCCTCGCGATCCTCCGCCATGATGATTGACGATACGGGTGTTCCCAGCGGGCGCACCCCAAGCTCGTCAAGGATCCCAGACTGCGAGAGCGCCACCGTTAGATTAAGTCCGGTCTGACCGCCCACTGTTCCCAGAACTCCCTGGGGCCGCTCGCGGCGCAGGATGTCCGAAACAACGCCAACCGTCAACGGCTCCAGGTACACAACATCCGCGACTCCCGGATCGGTCATGATGGTCGCGGGGTTTGAGTTCACCAAAATTGTGCGAATACCCTCTTCACGGAGAGCACGACAAGCCTGGGTGCCCGCGTAGTCAAACTCCGCGGCCTGACCGATGATGATGGGTCCACTGCCAATGACCAGCACTGAACGCGGCTTCTCTAGCACTAGCGTCCCTCCGCCGTGGCACGGATGAGTGCCAGGAATTCATCAAATATCGCGGCGGCATCCTTCGGCCCCGGTCCCCCCTCGGGGTGAAATTGAACGGTCCGTACGGGACACTGCTTGTGGACCAGACCCTCCACCGAGCCATCGTTCAAACTGCGATGGCTCACCTGGAACCCGGCATCAACAAGCTGGGGCGACTCAGCGACCTGATATTCGTGATTCTGACTTGTTATGTAAACTTTACCGCTGCGCTCGTCCCTGACCGGATGGTTTGCACCGTGGTGTCCAAACGGAAGTCGCGTGGTTTCACCACCCGCGGCCCGCGCAATGATCTGGTGGCCCAGGCATATCCCCAGGAGTGGAAGTCCCTTGTCAAGTATGCGAGTTGCCATCCGGACGGGCGGATCAAGCAGCGCGGGATCCCCCGGCCCATTGGCAATCAAGACTCCGTCAGGCTGAGAATCCAGGAGTGTTTCTGCCGCAACGTCCCACGGAAAGGCGGATACTCGCGCGCCGCGCAGCTCAAGCTGGCGCAGAATGCTCCACTTCACACCGCAGTCAATCACGGCAATATGGGGTCCATCTGAGCCCGTAGCGAATGCTGGGGTATGGCCGGACACTTCCCCAGCCAGAACAGGCAGTGTGAATGCGCGAGCTCGCTCGGCCAGGGTTTCCTGCAATTGCGCGGTGACCTGACGGTGAGACACGCGAGTAAGGACAGCACGCAACGTCCCCTTGGTGCGCAGACGTCGCGTGATCGCGCGCGTATCCACCTCTGAAAGTCCCGGAACTCCAAAGTCTGCCAAATACGTGTGAACCGTGGACTGCGACGCCCAGTGATGCGGCTCCGTGGCGGCATCACGAACGATGAGCGCTGAGAGCCACGGCCGGTCGGATTCTCGGACGCGATCGGCGATACCATAGTTACCGATCTGAGGGTGTGTCATGACGACCATCTGGCCCCTGTACGAAGGGTCGGTGCAGATCTCCTGATAGCCGGTGAGGCCCGTATTGAACACCAGCTCGGCAACGGACTCAACGTCGGCACCAAACATCTTGCCAACGAAACACGCGCCGTCCTCGAGCACGAGGGCCCCCCAGCGTACGGCTGAGCTTTCGTCGCTCACGCGGCCTCCCTGTGGACAACATCGCCAGCAACAATAGTTAGCATTACTCGCCCTTTCATTTGCGCGCCAGTTAGTGGCGTGTTGTGTCCACGCGAGTGAAACTGAGCCGGATCAATTGTCCATTCGGCATCGGGCTGGAAGACCACGAGATCCGCTGGAGCACCGGAAGTGAGTGTTCCTCCTTCAAGGCAGAAAACACGAGCGGGCTCCGTGGTCAGTGCCGCCAGAAGCCGTGGCAAAGGAACCGCTCCGGTTTCGACAAGTTGCAGGAGCGACGCAAGGGCCGTTTCTAGACCGACCATGCCGTATTCCGCTTCGTCAAACTCGCACAGCTTGTCCACCTGCGTCCGAGGCAGATGATCGGTGACCACGCAATCAAGCGTGGCGTCATTCAGCCCAGCCACCAGGGCCAAGCGGTCTTCCTCAGAGCGGAGTGGCGGAGAGACCTTGCAATTGGGGTCGTACATTCGGGCTGAGTGCCCCTTTCCAGCGAGCCAGGCGTCGGTCATTGTCAAGTGATGCGGCGTAACATCGGCCGTTATCGGAATCCCGGCTTCCTTGGCGCGACGCACAAGCTCAACACCGCGCGCTGTGGTCACCATAGTCAGATGTAATCGTCCACCGGTTAGCCGCGCCAGAGCGATTGACCGGGCTATGGCCACCTCTTCTGCTTCCGGGGGAATGCCAGGAAGTCCCAGGCGCATCGCAGCCGCTCCTTCATGCATGAAACCGCCCGAAGACAGCTCCACGTCCTGGGGCTGCTCAATGATCGGTCGCTCAACGATGCGGCTGTAATCCAGCGCATGCCGGAGCAATTGCGTATTGCGTGTGTGTCGAGGAGCGTCAGTGAACCCCACGGCACCCGCGGCGGCCATACCCACCATTTCCGAAAGCTCTTCGCCACGCTGACGCCTCGACATCGTGCCGAGTGGCAGGACGCGAACGGGTGAGAGCTTTCGAGCCGCGGACAGGAGTGACTCAACGTCCGAAGCCGTATCAACAGTTGGGTCCGTGTCCGGCGTCGCGCACACCGTCGTAAAGCCGCCCGCGGCGGCCGCGCGACCGCCCGAGCGAAGCGTCTCCTGATGCTCAAAGCCAGGCTCCCGGAGATGCGTATGTAGGTCAATGAAACCGGGCGAAACAATGCAGCCCTCGGCATCCACGAGCGTTTCTCCATCAGTTGGGACCGATGAACGCGTGATCCCCAGGATCACTCCGTGCTCCACAATGATGTCACCCACCGTGTCCAAGCCGCGCGAGGGGTCAATGATACGGCCACGGACAATGCGCAAACGGCCAGTCATGGGCGCCCCTCAGTGAGGCCGGGCACGCCACCGCAGAGTAGGTACAGTAATGCCATCCGGAGTGCTACGCCGTTTGTCACCTGAGCCTCTATGAGTGACTGCGCACCGTGTGCGACCTCGGGATCGATCTCGATGCCTTCGTTCATTGGCCCGGGATGCATCACCAGGCCATCAGGGAGCTTGGCCTTCACCCGCTCCACGCTGAGCCCGTAGCGCTGCACATACTCACGAATATTGGGCAGAAGGCCAGCCTGTTGCCGCTCTCGTTGCAGACGGAGCACCATCACCACGTCAGCATGCTCTATGGCTCGGTCCGCATCCAGCTCAACCTTCACCGTCCTCGGCCAATCTCCCGTGGCCACGGGAGGGATACAGGTGGACGGGAGCAACGTTGGTGGACCGCAGAGCGTGACATTAGCGCCCACCTTAGTCAGTCCCCAGATATTGGAGCGCGCCACACGGCTGTGCAGCACATCGCCCAGGATCGTGACGTTGATCCCTGCTAGATGGCCAAAGTGCTCCCGGAGAGTGAATAGGTCCAACAAGGCCTGCGTCGGATGGGCGTGCCAGCCGTCCCCGGCGTTGATGACACTGCCCGCCAGCTCATGGGCGGCAAGATACGGCGCTCCCGAGGATGAATGACGCATCACCAGTGCCGTGGCCCCCAGGGCGCGCAGGGTGCGGAGTGAATCCAGGAGTGATTCACCTTTTTCAACACTGCTCCCGGATGCGGTAACGTTGATCGTGTCCGCGCCCAAACTTTTCGCGGCTAGCTCAAATGAGATGCGCGTTCGCGTGCTTGGCTCATAAAAAAGGTTCACCACGGTCTTGCCGCGCAGCGCCGGCACCCTTGGTATGGGCCGCTTCAAAATCTCCTTCATGACTTCCGCAATGCCCAGTACGTGATAGATCTCACCCGTGCTGAAATCGTCTAGGTCAAGCACGTGCTTGCGCCCCGGCCATTCTCCAGCTGGGAACGCGCCCTCGGCAGCCTCGGCAATGGCCTCCGCGGGGCGCTCCTTGAGTAGTTGCTCGTCCACGGTCATCGGACTTCGCCTTGAGACGAATCGGGTCGCTTCCGCAACAGCACACGGTCAGCGCCGTCAGTTTCAACAAGCTGCACTTCAACCAGCTCGGCACGGGAGGTCGGAATGTTCTTGCCAACGAAATCAGCCCGAATTGGAAGCTCTCGATGGCCCCGATCAACCAGAACCAGGAGCTGAATCGATCGAGGCCGGCCGTAGTCGATAATGGCGTCCATGGCTGCACGGACGGTGCGCCCCGTGAACAGCACGTCATCTGTGAGTACCACGGTCTTGTCATGGAGGTCCACTGGAATGGATGACGGAGCCGGCGGTCTCGGGTGTCCCGACTCGATATCGTCTCGATAGAGTGTGATGTCAAGCGTGCCCACGGGCACGTCGATACCCTCGAATTGCTTCACAAGGTCGTGGACTCGATGAGCCACCGGGACTCCGCGGGTGCGAATGCCCACAAGCACCACACGTTCGGCACCGGCGTTGCGCTCAACGATCTCGTGGGCCATGCGCGTAAACGCACGCCGAATCTCGTCAGCGCCCATCAGCTCCGCTGCCGAAGCCCCTGATAAATCAGACCGACGCAGTGAAGCCATGCTCACCTTCCCACCGATTCTGGCAACAAAAAACCCCTACGGCCCGCAATGGGGCGGCTAGGGGCGCACTCTGGCTTATGAATCATTACGGTATCGCCGCCTTTCCGGTCTCTCGGACCGGTTTAAAGGTGACGTCCAGGTTCGAGCTGAACGTATCTTTACTATTACCAAAGATGATACGGAGGCGTGGCCGGTCCGTCAACTCTCTAGTACAGAGGAGCAGATGTTGCACGGTGGATAGCGGGGTGGTATCGGGCATCTTGCCCGATAGTCCGGCCCTATCGAACCGGATACTGTAAGGCAAGATGCCCGACACCACCCCAGAACACCCGAGCTACATCCGCGAAGTTGTATAAGTGCGCGACCTGAGGGAGCACCGCGCGCCACGGCGCGTTCTCAGCTTCAGGTTAGGTCGACTCCGGATGCTCAGCGACGATCAACTTCACCAGTGCCCCACGCCGAGGTTTGGACGCGGCGTACACTGGCTTGTATGGGATTGTATAGAATGCACAGGGATGGAGCCTGACTAATGCGTTCAAACAGTCGATCATTGGTCACTTTAGCCGAAGTACTCCGCCTGGCCCTGCCACCTGGCACGGAAGTACTGGCTGGCGCGCGGGGCCTGCACCGTTCTATCACCTGGGCACGATCTCTCGGCTCACGGCCGGTTGCTCTCGGTTCAATTGAAGCGGGCGAGCTGGTGCTCGTGCAAAACTCCGCGGGGCAATTTAGCTCTGATCCCCGACTCCTGCCGCGCCTCATTCGTGACCTGACCGAGGCGGGCGTGGGAGCGTTCGTTCTGAGCGATTCGTGCTCAGATGAGGCCATTGCCGTCGCCGATACCACAATGACCCCGTTACTCCGACTGCCTCCCAACGGGTCGCTCGCCGAGGCCGAACGATCGATTGTCAGCCTCATCGTCGATCGAGACGGGCAGATCCGCAGGCGACTCGAGCAGATCTACGATCATCTGGTTTCATGCCTCATGGATGAACAGGGCTCAGTGACAGTAGCGGGGGTAGTGGCCGAGGCGACAGGCAAGCACGTTGTGGTCCTGGATGAATATGTGCACGTCCAGGTGAGCGTCCCCAATCCAGTGCCACCCGAACTGCTTGTTGCCGCGTGTGCGGATCATATTCAGGATCTACCTCGGGGAGGTCGTAGGTCGGCGCCCATGGTACTGGGAGCAGCGGGGCCGAAATCACTCTCCGCGCTGATCATCCCGCTTATGCTCAAGGGCACTGCCGCGGGCTACCTGGCGTTAGTCGGCCAGTCAGATTCGTTCACGGAGTTTGACTCAGAGCTTGCTCATCGTGCGACCTCCGTGCTGGCCATGGAAGTTGCCAAGCAACGCGCGGTGACCGAGGTGCAGCTCCGAGTGCAGGGCGACTTGGTGGAGGATCTCCTCGCCGGAACATTTCCGTCTGAAGAGGCCGCCATTTTCCGAGCCCGCGCACTCGGATACGATCTCAGCCTGCCGCATGTAGCCTGCTGTTTTAGCGTTGTGAATGCGCCGATGGATGACAATGTGATCCGCCCACTGCGCTGGCTCGGGCCAGCACGGCGCGAGCTCCGCCGAGTTGAACCCTCGGCACTACTGCGGGATACCGGACCGCGGTTATCCGCGCTTCTGCCGCTTCGGCGAAATCAGGGTATTGACGAAATCATCGAGCGCGTGGAGATGCTTCGGCGTGCCCTCACCTCAAGCGTTGACAATCTCGGCTTGTCCGCGGGTGTAGGACGTGCCTGTGCGAGTCCCGCCGAGTTCGCTCGCGGGCATCGGCAGGCGCAACAATCGCTCATTGCGGCAGAGCTCATGCATTCCGGCAATTGCACTGTCCATTTCGATCAGCTCGGTGCGGACCGCCTACTACTCGAGCTACGCTCCAATCAGGCGCTGAAGGATTTCGTTTCCGACGTGATCGGACCACTTGAGGAGTACGATCTTCAACATCGCTCGGAGCTTGTCGCCACGGTGGCAATGTTTATTACCTGTAATGGGAATCATGTGCGCACGGCGCAGGAGCTGCACCTGCATCGCAACTCATTACTCTATCGTCTCGATCGGGCTCAGAAGGTGCTGGGTCGTGAGCTGGACGATAGTGACACTCGCCTGGCCGTGCAACTCGCACTGAAAGGGCGGAAACTGCTCACCCACACTGTTGCGGACGGTTCACCCTTCGGCATCACGGCCGATTCCGACGAGACTCTAGAACCAAGCAGATCACGAAAGAGAGCCCGCCATGCCTAGAACTCAAGATGAGTTTCTCCAGATTGCCGAACGCGACGGCGTTCGATTTCTGAATTTCCAGTTCACCGATATCCTCGGTGTCATCAAAAACGTCACTATTCCGGTCCACAAGTTTTCTGATGCCATCGACCACGGACTCTGGTTTGATGGCTCTTCAATTGAGGGCTTTACGCGGATTCATGAGAGTGATATGTACCTCCAGCCAGATCTGGATACGTATGCGCTCATTCCCTGGACATCCGGAGCTGGCCGTGCCGCGCGCGTCGTGTGTGATGTCTATACGCCGGACGGCGAGCCATTTGCGGGGGATCCACGGGGCGTCCTTCGACGTCAGGTAAAGCGCGCCGCCGATCTGGGTTTTCGATTTCAGACCGGTCCTGAGCTCGAGTTCTTCCTGCTCAAGAACACCGGGGAAAGTCCCGCATCGGGCGTCCCGCACGACACCGCGGGCTACTTTGACGTCACCAGCGATCAGGGAGATGACGTCCGCAAAGAGATGGTCAACGCACTCGAGTCGTTTGGGATCGTCGTTGAGGCAAGTCACCATGAGGTTGCAGTCGGTCAGCATGAGATCGACTTCAAATACGATGATGCCCTGAAAACCGCGGACAATGCCGTGACCTTTCGGATGGCCTTAAAAGCGGTTGCCCAGCGCAATGGGCTCTACGCCACGTTCATGCCAAAACCATTCTTTGGCATCAATGGCTCGGGAATGCATACGCACCAGAGTCTGGCCGACCTGGACACGGGGGCAAACCTGTTCCATGATCCGAATGATGAGTACCAGCTCTCAAAACTGGCGCGGCACTTCATTGCCGGCCAGTTGAAGCACGCCCGCGGGATGATTGCCATTCTTGCCCCGCTCGTCAACTCGTATAAGCGTCTCGTACCTGGCTTTGAGGCCCCTGTCTACGTGAGCTGGGCGCGCATCAACCGTTCCGCACTCATCCGCGTCCCACAGGCTTCACGCGGCCGACCGGAGGCCACCCGCATTGAGCTGCGCTGCCCGGACCCGTCAAGTAATCCGTACCTGGCCTTTGCGGTCATGCTCGCGGCCGGCCTGGACGGCATTCGCAATGAGCTTGAGGTCCCGCGACCGGTCGAGGAGAACCTGTATCAGATCGACGATGCCATGATGGACAAGTATGCAGTGGCGATTCTTCCGGGCACGCTACGTGAGGCACTAGATGAGCTCACCAAGGATGAGGTCATCCGAGAGGCGCTTGGGGAGCACGTCTATGAGTGGTTCTCTGAAGCGAAACGCGCCGAATGGGATGAGTACCGCCGGCAAGTCTCCCAATGGGAGTTGAACCGCTATCTTTCGACGTTCTAGCACCATGCTAGTGCCCCGTCCAAATTGGTCAGTGGGGTTCTCCTGCCAGCGGTGATGTCGGGCATCTTGCTCGACAGTGAAGAACCGACCGCGCGGCGGCGAGCAGGAACGCCCCAGACGGTCGGGCAAGATGCCCGACACCACCGAGAACGTCCACCCGGCAATCCATGATTGACAGAGCAATAGTACAGACGGGCGAATGAGTCTCGGCGGTCATCCAGTGGAGTCGGGCCATCCACCGAGACTGGATCGGCCCATCTGTAGTAGTGGGCCAGTGGACGCAGTGAGCGCCACTGGGGTGGGCCAGACGTCTCTGCCTGTCCCGTGCGTCACGATCTGGTCGTTCACGGGACAGACTGAGACGCCCCATCCGGTTCAGTGAAGAATGAAGGGTGAAGGGCGACAGGGGCAGAGTGCACATCACACTCGTCCACACTGGCTGCTTTCACTCTTCACTAAACCGTATTGGGCAGAGACGCCTGTCCCACCGGCACGGTCCGTCCCAACTGAACTCAGCGTCTGCGCCTTGGTGATTCGATGTATCGCGGTAGAGCTCTGGCGTGCGGTGGCCGTGACACCGCTTTGGAATCCGTGGGCATCGCTGACCGCCATCGCGGGATCCAAAGGGGGGCCACGGCCACCCTTCAGACGCCGCGACTCTGCCCGTTCGTGACATCCTGTCGGAGGCGGCGCACGGCGGTCGACACCGAATCCCAATCGAATCCACGTCGCTGCAGGAAAGCCCCGAGCCGCTGTTGGAAAACTCTCTCATCCAGCGATGCCAGTACTTGAGCCTTTTTCAAACCTGCGCGGTACGCCAGTTCTTGCTCGTCCGCGGAATCTCGAGTGGCATCGGCCACAACGTCCGCGTCTACGCCCTTCATGCGCAGCTCCTGGTTGATGAGGCGCCGGCCACGCGGGGCTCGTCCCTGGCGCTGCTCCACCCAGTACGAGGCGAATGCTTGGTCATCAACGAGCTTGAGCTCTTCAAGTCGAGCGATTACCTGATCAAGAATGACCGCGGGGTAACCTTTCGTGTGGAGCCGTGCCCTCAATTCCTTCTCGGAGCGCGGCCGATAGCCCAGCAGGTGCAGTGCCACATCCATGGCTCGAGCTCGCTCATCGGAATTCGCCAGCACAAGAAACTGCGCTGATGAAATAAATTGGCCAATGCGCAGCGCATCAGCCAGCTCGAGCTGCAAACTCAGTGCGTAGCGATCATTGAGGAAGACATTGACACGCTTCCCGCCTCCGCGCTGTTGCGGTTCGATCGCCGTGACAACACCTTCCATGGGCAATCCTTCGGCTGACTGAACGAGGAGTCCGCGGCCCGTGGAGATTTACAGCGGCTCACGGGCACCAGACTCAACGCTCAGCAGGACTACAGGAGGTCTTCCGGCTCCTCATCGGCAACCAGGCCATTGGCTGGGACAAGGTCATCCGCGGGGCGCTTGGTGGTCATTTCACGTATCTGCCGCTCGATATCCTGAGCCACCGTTGGATTCTGCTTGAGAAACTCCTTTGCATTCTCCCGCCCCTGGCCGAGACGCATGTCTGCAAAGGAGTAAAAGGCCCCAGTTTTCCGAACGATGCCCATCTCAGTCCCAACATCCAGTAGTCCGCCGGATTTGGAGATACCCTCGGAGTACATGATGTCAAACTCCGCGGTACGGAATGGCGGAGCAACTTTGTTCTTCACCACACGCACCCGTGTGCGGCTGCCAAGCACCTCGGTGCCCTGCTTGATGGCGTCAATTCGCCGCACATCCAGGCGCACGGAGGCATAGAACTTCAAGGCGCGACCGCCCGACGTGGTCTCAGGATTCCCGAACATCACACCGACTTTTTCACGCAGCTGATTGGTGAAGACAACCGCGGTCTTGGAACGACTGATCGCCCCCGTCAGCTTACGCAGCGCTTGCGACATGAGCCGCGCCTGCAACCCAACGTGCGCATCGCCCATATCCCCCTCAAGTTCGGCACGTGGAACGAGCGCCGCCACGGAGTCAATCGCCACAATATCCATGGCACCGCTCCGCACGAGCGCCTCAGCGATCTCCAGAGCCTGCTCACCCGTGTCCGGCTGCGAAATGAACAGCTCGTCCACGTTCACACCGCAACTCTTGGCATAGGTGGGGTCCAGTGCGTGCTCCGCGTCCACCAGCGCGGCCACACCGCCATTACGCTGCGCCTCTGCAATGACATGCTGGACCAGGGTGGTCTTTCCCGAAGCTTCAGGGCCGTAGATCTCAGTGATCCGACCGCGTGGCAGCCCGCCAATACCAAGCGCCATATCCAGTGCAATAGAACCCGTGGGTATGAACTCTACCGACATCTTGGCGGACGCCTCACCGAGGCGCATGATCGACCCCTTGCCAAATGCCCGCTCGATCTGAGAGACCGCCAGCTCTATGGCTTTTTCTTTGTCCTTATTGGGCTCCCGCGCCGCCATACCCAACTCCTTCGCCGTCAATCCCGTGAACGCTCACTGAAACTGATTGATTATAGCACAAACGTTCTAATATGTATCATCTTGCTTTGCCGCACTCGCGAGCAGTTCCAGTGCGCACCACACTGAGTGCGCGCGATTCTCATCACGCGAACCGTGCCATTCACGTCGATGTACCTGATCATCGCTAAATGGCCCGCTGATGGCAATGAACACGAGACCCACCGGCTTATTTGGGCGGGCTCCGCCGGGGCCGGCGATTCCTGTGAGCGCCACACCGACGTCCGCACCGAGCCGCTCCCGCACGCCCAGAGCCATGGCAAGAGCCACCTCTGCACTGACCGCTCCATGGCTCACGATAAGCTCCAACGGCACCCCCAGCAAGCCGGTCTTCGCCGAATCTGCATAGGGAATCACGCCTCCTCGGAAAACATCAGAGCTTCCGGGCAGCGCGGAAAGCTGAGTGCAGAGCTCACCACCCGTACAAGATTCAGCAACGGCAATCGTCCAACTGCGCTTCCGATACGCGTCCAGCAATCGCGCGACGCCGAAACGGTCCATTATGGGGTGGCTGCTACTTGGACTGGGCTCGCCACAAGGTCGTAGTCAAGGGCGCGACTCACACGAACCCGCACAATCTCACCAATCGCCGCGGCACCATCCACAAACACCAGTCCATCCACCTCGGGCGCATCACGTCGAGATCGTCCAACAAGCGTTGGGCGCCCGCTTAAACTGCCGCGGCCCTCCACCAGGACATCGAGATCGGTGCCCACTATTGTTTCCAGGCGCTGATGGGAGGCGGTGCGCGCCGCTTCCATCAGCAGCCGCTTGCGACGCTCCTTCACCCGAGCCGACACCTTGCCGGCCAGCTCAAATGCCGGTGTCCCCTCTTCATCAGAGTAGGTGAACGCGCCCACTCGATCAAAGGATAACGACGCCACGGATTCCAGGAGGTGCTCGAACTCTTCATCCGACTCCCCGGGGAAGCCTACGATGAAGGTGGTCCGAATCGTGATGTCCGGTATGATCCCGCGCATCCAATCAATGAGCTCCTCAGTGGGACGATGTGGTCGGCGCATTCTCCGAAGCACGTCCTGGTGGGTATGCTGCAGTGGAAGATCCAGGTAGCGGCAAATCTGCGGGCGATCACGCATCACTTCAAACAGCCGCTCCGTTAGCCTTGCTGGATAGGCGTACATGACGCGCAACCACGGCAGCTCGGGCACCGCGTCCGTGATGCGCTCGAGGAGCACCGCCAGCCCGTCTCTGCCCAGCCCGAGGTCCTGCCCATAGTTGGTACTGTCTTGAGCGATGAGCACGCATTCCTGAACGCCGAGATTGGCAAGCTCTTGAATCTCGCGAATGATCGCTTCAATTGGCTTGCTGATCAGCCGGCCCTTCATTGATGGGATCGCGCAGAACGCGCAGCGCTGATTGCAGCCGTCGCTCATCTTCACATAGGCGCTTGGCCCCGCGGCCTGCCGCTTGGGCATGGCGAGATCAAGGGCTCCTTGAGGCGCCATTTCTAGCAAGTCAAGTGTGGAGCCAGGTTGCCGCGGCTCCCAGGCAGCACCGAGGGAGCGAGCCACAATTGCTGGTGCCGAGGCCCAGTTTCGGGCACCCCAGATACCATCAATTTCATGAATCTCCGTTGCCAGCTCAGCGCCGTAACGCTCCGCCAGGCAGCCCGCGGCAATCAGTTTCTGACCGGGGCGTTTAGACTGGGCCAACTCGAGGATAGTATTGATTGATTCCTGTTTGGCAGCTTCGATGAAACCACAGGTGTTCACGATGATCACATCGGCGTCGTTCGTCTCACTCCGCTCAGCTCCTTCTCCCTGAAGCAGCAGTTCGATCCCTTCGCTATCCACCTGATTCTTTGCGCAGCCAAGCGTCACCACGGAATACCGTGCGCCGCGCAGCTCGCCCTTACTGTCGTCCCCAGAATGCGTCAATTGCCTGTCCCCGGGCGCCCAGAGCGCCCTGCGTATTCCCATTCACTGTTACAACAACGCCCACCGCGTTACCCACTCGCATGCGGACCGACTGATCCGCCGCAAACGTGCGCGTAAATCCCGGGCGAGACTCCTCCGCCAGCACCGCCTGGCCGTCAACCCAGACCGCCAACCAGCTCCGTTCAGTGATCCGTACTTCAACCTGAATCCCGCGCACCGGTGTGGGCGCCGCCACCGGTGTGAGTGTGGATGTGTTTGACACTGGTGAGCCTAGAGGCGCTGGCGATGCCACGCCGTTGGTGCCGATTCCGGAACCAACTACAACCGGCGTAGCGAAAGGGCTGGCCACAGCTCCGGGTGCGCCACGAGGCGTCGCGGTTGCCTCGGCCTGCCGAACACTCTCAACAAATGAATTGTATTGGCTCCAGAGGTAACCGAACAGAAGCAATAGCAATACCACCCCGGTGCCGATACCCAAGAGTCGCATCGAGAACGGCTTCGGATTGTTAATGCGGGTTGTGGCGGATTGAATTGATAGCGGCTCATCTTGACCACGCAATACAAGATAGAGAGCAACCATCGGCTCTGCCTCGATCCCCAGATACTCCGAGTAGGTTCGAATAAAGCCTCGAGCGTAGACCGGCGCCGGCAGAATCGAGAGATCATCATTCTCAAGCGCCTCGAGGAATCGCCGATGAATCCGAGTCTCGCGTTGTGCATCCTGAAGTGTGAGATGCCGGTCAAGTCGGGCTTGACGGAAGCGCTCCCCTAATGCCCCCATTCAGTTCCGGGTCCCCTCGAAATTCGTGGTTCCGGGGTGCATGATGCATTGAGCTTGCAGCGAGCTTCCGCCAGACGATGCTTCAGAAACATTGAGAGAGCGATCCACAGTCGCCATACAGGCAAGATCAACTGATTGGAGAGGCATTGAGACGGACGCATCAGTAAGCTGATGGGCTCGGCAACAGGCTAGTGGGGTCTTAAACGGCATGAGAACGCTCAACTATACTGCGCTCATCCGATGCATGTCCGCTTAAGGATGGCGGGTCATAAGTACTTGCTATCGCAATCGCCCCACAGAGCAGCAGATCGGTGGGTGACGGACGCAGGCTGACAATCGTCCGGGAGAGTCGACGAGTGTCACACTAGGCTGACGGACGCCAGACTGATGGACTCCGGCCAGGCGCGCCCTGATTGTCAATCTGCCCGTTCTCGCGGGAAGTCGGGTAGAGAGAAGCCAACCTCGGTCGTATGCTACGATCCGAGGCACCATACCGCTGCTTACTTTGAGCGAAGGAGCCTGATCGATGAGTTTGAAGGCACTGCGATTACAGACCGCGGGCGAAAGTCACGGTCCCCAGTGCACCATCATTCTGGACAATATTCCCGCCGGGCTCCCGCTCACCGTGGAGCAGGTCAATGCCCATCTCACTCGTCGCCAGGGTGGTTACGGGCGCGGCGGCCGAATGAAGATTGAGCGCGATCAGGTGCAGTTCGTCTCCGGCGTGCGGTACGGTGAAACGCTCGGCAGCCCGATAGCGATGGTGGTGGCGAATCTGGATTGGCCCAATTGGGCGGGGAAGATGGATATCGCGGCGCCAACTGAGCGCGTTGCCAAGGTCACCAAGATGCGGCCGGGCCATGCTGATTTCACCGGTGCCGTGAAATATGGCCACGACGACGTCCGCAATGTGCTGGAGCGGGCAAGCTCACGCGAAACCACCTCGCGCGTTGCCGCCGGTTCGGTCTGCCGGACGTTCCTGGAATACTTCGGCATTGAGATCTTCAGTCACACTGTCCGGATTGGCGAAATCGAGGCTCATGTTCCGCCCGCCATTCGGCTAGACAAACGCGGCAGCTCAAATTCCGAGATCGCATCGTTCTTCGCTTCAGTGGAGGCTTCCTCCGTTCGCTGTGGTGACGCTGAGTCGGCCGAGCGCATGATTGAGGGCATTAATGCCGCGCGAGCCGATGGAGACACCCTTGGGGGCGTCTTTGAAGTTGTGGCATATAACGTCCCCATTGGTCTTGGGAGCTTTGCTCAATGGGAAGATCGTCTGGACGGTCGCATCGTGGGTGCGCTGGGAAGCATTCCATCCATCAAGGGCGCTGAGGTTGGCGATGGATTCGCCGAAGCCGCCCGCCGCGGCTCAAAGGTCCACGATGTCATCTCCTACGATACGCGCGAGGGCTGGCTGCATGACACCAATAATGCGGGGGGAACGGAGGGTGGCATTACGAACGGCGCCCCCATCGTGGCGCGGGCTGCGGCCAAGCCCATTGCCACGCTCATGAAGCCATTACCGTCCACCGATCTCGCATCGCGTGAGCGCAGCATCGCGCATGTGGAGAGGAGCGACGTGTGCGTCATTCCTGCCGCGGGCGTGGTTGGTGAGGCGATGCTTGCGATCATCCTTGCCGATGCCTTCCGCCAGAAATTCGGGGGGGACAGCATCGCGGAGATCGAACGCAATTATCGCGCGTATGTCGCCACGTACG
The DNA here is from genome assembly GCA_046154735.1 of Chloroflexota bacterium. Taxonomy (GTDB): domain Bacteria; phylum Chloroflexota; class UBA6077; order UBA6077; family JACCZL01; genus CAVXYC01. The sequence goes on from JBJXFJ010000245.1 coordinate 30,087, forward strand.
AACCCGCATCCGTATAGCCGATTGGCGCCCAATATCGTTCTGATCGGGCTAAGCGGCAGTGGCAAATCCACTGTTGCCCAGCACCTCGCCAGGTGCCTTGGCTGGAAGCCGATTGACCTCGACAGCCAAATTGAGAATGCCGAGCGAGCTCCCATCACGGAGATTTTTGCCCGAAGGGGAGAAGCTGAATTCCGGCGCATTGAATCAGAATCTATTGCTACGGCGATGAATGGCGAGCATCAGGTGATCGCCACTGGCGGCGGCGCGATTTTGCTCGACGAGAATCGTGAGCGGCTCTGGGCACGCGGTTTTGTCGTTTATTTGCGTTCATCGGCTGAAACGTTGGTGAGCCGACTCACTGAGCAAGGCTCGGATGAGCGGCCGCTCTTGCGAGGCGACCTACAGCAGCGGCTTGCCTCGCTACTTGAATCTCGATGTCGATATTATGAAGAGGCTCACGCCGTGATCGATACCGATGGCATGAGCCCCGCGGATCTCGCGGAGCGGATCGTTGGGGCATATGGACAATCACACTGATCACATCATTACCGTTGGTCGGGGCGAGTCAGCCTATCGAGTGCACATCGGCACAGATCTACTTGGTCGCGCGCCAGAGCTCATGGCCGAAGCCGGGTTAAGAGGCACTCCGCGGATCGTGGCAGACCGGATCGTCTGGAAACTCCATGGCGAGCGGCTGGCAGCAGGTTTCGCTCGAGACGGACGAGCAATCCCAGTCCTGGAGATTGAAGCGGGCGAGGACCAGAAGCACCTCGGCTCAGTGACCTCAATCTACGATTGGCTGGTCGAACAACGGGCCGAGCGGAACGATCCTATCCTGGCATTCGGTGGCGGAGTTGTGGGCGACATGGTGGGCTTCGTCGCTGCCACCTATCTTCGTGGCGTGCCCCTCGTTCAGATACCGACCACGGTGTTGGCACAGGTGGATTCGAGCGTCGGTGGCAAGACGGGCGTTGATCATCCGCGCGGCAAGAACCTCATCGGAGCGTTTTATGACGCTCGAGTGGTCATCTCCGATATCGGAACGCTCACCACTCTACCGATCCGGGAGCGACGCGCCGGTCTTGCGGAAGTGGCAAAAATGGCGGCAATTCTGGATGCCAATCTGTTCCTGAATCTCGAGCGAGAGAGCAGCGCACTGGCCGCAGGTGAACCGGGGCCGCTCACGCGAGCCGTTGCGCGCAGTGTCGAGCTCAAGGGCGAGGTGGTGACCTCCGACCATACGGAATCCGGCCTGCGAATGATTTTGAACTACGGGCACACCGTGGGGCACGCCATCGAGGCCGCAACAGGCTATCAGCGTTTCTTGCATGGGGAGGCAGTGAGCATCGGTATGGAAGCAGCCGCGACGATATCCCAGGCCATTGGCACGTTGTCGGCCGAGGCGGCCGCGCGGCAACGGTCGCTCCTTGGGGCATTGGGGCTCCCACTACGGTGCGACGTCGCCCCTGACGCCCTCACCCCTGCACTCACCCTTGATAAAAAAAATCGAGCGGGTCAGATTAGCTGGATTGTACTCTCAGGAATCGGCACGGCCCAGATTCGTGCGGACGTGCCTGAATCGGCTGTGCGGTCGGCTATTTTGCATGTGTGTTCAAGCAACCGGTGAGTCAAGGCTTCATGTCGCTCCCCCCTTGCTCGAAGTGCCATATCGGCAGGCTACAAGCACGTGTCGATTGATACGTTCGACCACGACGATAGTCAACTTGGTGGACTGCCCCAGGCCATCACCTTCTTCCTGGGTTTTGCATTCTCGATATTCGTGGCCGGTGGTATGTATTCCGGCTGGCTCTTTGTCTCCAACTATCAGGAGCTAGCCAGCCGAGGCCGTGTGACAGTCTCCGTTCCGGGTGGATCCACCATCGTCTTCCAGCCACCTGAAAGACTGCCCGGAGCAGTGACCGAGATTGCGCGCCGCGGCCCCGCCCTGCCCTCCCTTCCCGCACTGCCGTCATTGCCCGCGCCCGCAAACATCCTGCCCGAATGGCAGGGTACCGAGCGCATCAACGTCACACTCCTTGGCGTCGATCAGCGCGATGACGAGCCGCTAAATGGAAGCCGAGCGGATACCGTGCTGCTCCTAAGCATTGATCCCATCACGAAAACCGCGGCAATGATCTCATTCCCGCGGGACCTGTGGGTGAGCATACCCGGCTTTTACAATCAGCGGATCAACGTGGCTCATGCGGTGGGCGGCCCCGAGCTCCTGCAACGCACCCTCGATGCAAATTTCGCCATAAAGTCCAGTTACTTTGCCCGCGTCAGCTTTCGAGGCTTTGAGCAAATCGTCGATACGGTAGGCGGAGTCATCGTTGATGTGGAACGGCCCATTAAGGACGATGAATACCCAACAGATGATTACGGATACCAGCGGATCTATATCCCCGCGGGCCCGCAGATTATGGACGGCAAAGTCGCCCTGCAATACGCGCGATCGCGGCATAGCGAGAATGACTTTGGACGCTCTCGTCGTCAGCAGCGGGTGCTCGTCGCTCTCCGAGATCGCGCTATGCAGGTCAACATGCTGCCCAAGGCCCCGACTCTGATCGGTTTAGCCCAGCAGACAGTTTCAACCAACTTTTCGGCAACGGAGCTCCTGGCACTGGCCCGATTGGCATCAGAGATTGAACGTGAAAAGATCGTGAATCTGGTGATCGACACGCAGTATGCGGACCCGTTCAGAGGCCCCCAGGGGGAAGACTTACTGCGCCCGCGCACCCCCGACATTCGACGTGCGATCGATCGCGCGCTGGTCGAATCCGTTGGCAGCCGGACCGACGGCGTTCGTCTCGAGGTCTTAAACGGCACGCAGCGACAGAACCTCGCAACAACGGTTGGGATCAAGCTACGAGAGAATGGCTACCAAAACGTCCGCGTCGGCTCGGCTGATCGCGCTGACATCGCGGATAGCTCTATCGTCTATTACAACGGCAAGTCTGAAGCAGCACGTGCTATCGCCTCAGTCCTGCAGCTTCCGGCTAGCTCGGTGCGCTCGGGGACAGGCGACAGCCAGCTTGATATTCGAGTGGTCCTTGGACGCAACTATATTGGTCCTTGAGATACGACTGAGTCCGCGGTGCAGAAATCGGTCGGCCGTCGATCAAGCGACGACGCGGATCACTGCAACCAGCGTCACCAGCTCGATGACGATCGTGCTCACGGCCAGCAGGCGGGCCACGCCGCGTTCATTCCCATAGACCACTGCGCCGATCACGGCGTTGATCAGCAAGATGCCTCCACCAACCGCCGGGAAGCGAAAGACATCAGCCTTCGGAGCGATGAAATTCGGGTTCGCCAGCGCATCAAAGTGGATCGGCATCACATCTGGAAGCGATGCAAAGCGCGCCATGATCCAGGCAATCATCGTGGCCACAATCAGCAGAGACACAATCCCTGCACCCAGCATCACCGCGTCGCGCGGGACAGCTTGGAGACCTGGACGGAGGGCTGCCCGTTTGGCCTCGTGCTCTGGGACGCTGGCTTCAGCCGACTCAATGAGCTGTTGCCGAAATTCATTAATACTTGAGGGCGACAAAGCGTAACTCGTCGTACCCGTGAGCACCAGAATAATATCGTCAGGTCGCCCACTCGTCGCGTAGATACGGATGGAGCCGAGCGCCCGGGAGCGACTCACGCCCACCCTGTATCCAGGCAGGTCGAGACCGCGGACGCGGAGCGGGCCGAGCCGTCCTCCGCCGAGAATTCCATCGATCTGACCGTAAGGGACCCGTTCCTCGCGATCGAGCCAGGTGATGACGAGCGCATCTGGCTCCAGGGAGTAACGCAGCGTGAAGTAGCCCAGGGCGGCCACCGCGACAGCCCCGCCAAGACTCAGTGCCAGAGCGCCAATAAGTAGTCCAAAGAACATGCCCAACCCAACGTCTTGCCGGGTAGCAAGCCAGAAGACAACCGCGCTGAGAATCAGCCCCGAAGCAGCGATGACAGCGAGTAACCGCCCGGCGTTGGATGGTCGAGGAAACCAGACCAGCGCCATCGGTCCAGGAGTAGCATTAGCATCGCTAAGTGAAGCAGCCGTCATCAATAGCAAAGGGGCTCAGGAAGCACCGAACAAGTTAAATCTTACCACGATCTCCCTCAAGCAATTGCACCAACCCTTGAGTGGGATGCGAGCGAAACGCGTGCGCGCACGCAACTCTTGAGTTGGTACTATTCTCGCTCTCACCAGGATGGGCTCTTCCTTGAAGATTGCGCTAAACGCACTGCTCCTGTCACAGTCCGCATCGTACCGAACCGCGGGAATAAGTCAGTACATCTACGAGCTCCTTGTCAACCTCCGCCTTCGCCCTCCCGAGCACACGTACGAGGCATTCCTTGCCTCAGTGCCGGATGATCTGAAGCTGTCTCTGACGCCCAATTTCCAATGTACCGCTGTGGGGGCGCAGTTCGGCAGGCCCGCTCGACGAATTCTGTGGGAACAGATCATCCAGCCGTTTTATCTTGCGAAGTGCGCGCCAGACCTCACCCATGCGCTTGGCTATGCCCTGCCTCTGACCTGGACGGGGCCGTCAGTCATGACCATCTGTGATCTCAGCTTCATCCGCTATCCACAGTTGTTTAATCGATCCAATGCGATCTATCTCGCGACAATCGCACGGATATCCGCGCGCCGGGCAACCCATGTGGCCACAATCTCAGAAAGCACGCGCAGGGACGTTGTGAACCTTCTCGGAGTTGATCCAGCCCGAGTGACCACCACCTTTTGTGGTGTCTCGAGTCAGTTTCAACCAGCGACACCACGCGACGTTGAGGCCTTCAAGCAGCGGGTGGGGCTGCCGCCCCAGTTCCTCCTATACGTTGGCACCATTGAACCCCGGAAAAACGTGGCTGGCTTGGTGCGCGCCTACGCCGCATATCGGAAAACGAGCCCTGCTCCGTTGCCGCTCGTACTTGCGGGTGGACGCGGTTGGAAGGATCAAGAAGTATTTGATCTCGTTGCCAGCCTCGACCTGCGCCAGCACATACGCTTTCCGGGCTATGTTCCAGCGATAGACCTGCCCCTCTGGTATAGTGCCGCAACCGCGTTCGTCTACCCCTCATACTATGAAGGGTTCGGCTTACCCGTGGCTGAAGCGATGGCCTGCGGCACCCCCGTGATCACCACGCGTGTTTCATCGTTGCCAGAGGTCGTTGGGGATGCCGGCATACTGGTGGATCCAGATGACGATACCGGTCTTACCGCGGCACTTGCGCGCATCAGTTCAGACTCGGAGCTGCGGAGTACACTATCATTGGCGGGCCAGGCGAGAGTAGCACGGTTTCGATGGGATCAGATGGCTGCGGAAACTGCCGCCCTCTATGAACGAGTCATCAATGCCCCCGTACGGTCGTCCCGGTGAGTGATACCCCTAACCACATGATCGAAGCACCGGTCGCGCTGGCGACAACGGCAGATCCGCGGATCAATCATCAAGGGCGGGCCGACAGCGAGCAGCAGCACGCGCGCTGGCGGGTATTGATTCCAGCCACTCAATTCGTTCTGGACTTTGCGGCCATTAGTATGGCGTTTTATGTCGCCTGGTATCTACGTTACGTCATGCAGTTGGGCGGTGACGTTGAACCGGAAGATTACGTAGCCTATGCGATCTACGCGCCTCTCCAGCTCGTCCTTGCGCTGATCCTACCGCTGCAATTCCAGTTGGCCGGCCTTTACCGCCTCCCTATGGCCTCAATTGTCGAGATCGGCGCGGCGGTCATTAGGTCAACTGCCCTAGGCGTGATGATGCTACTCGCGGGCACGGCCATGCTGCGATACCCAGCCTCATCACGATTGACCTTTGTGTATGTGTGGGCCGTAAGCAGCCTTGCAGTGCTCTTGGGCCGAGCACTAGTCAGTGCAATCGCGAGTGAGCTCCATCGCCGTGGCATCGCGGTTGAGCGAGTCCTCGTTGTGGGGGATAGTCACCGAGGCCGCATGATCATGCAGGGCTTAGCCGCCCAGCGTGATCGTGGATATCAAGTTGTCGGCTTTCTCAGCGAGAGCGGCGGAAGCGACTTTGGCCGCTTTCGAGCACTCGGTACGATTGCCGAGCTCAAGGGGGTCGTTGAGAGCCACAATGTCACCCAGGTCATCGTGGCGTTGCCCCCCGAGCTGCACGCGGAAGTCCTCCAAACACTAGACCAGTGTCGGACGCGCGGCCTCACACTGAAAGTTGTTCCCGACCTCTATGAAATGCGTCTAAGCCGAGTTGACACCGATACGGTCTGGGGCATTCCGCTCATTGGCTTGCGGGAGGTCTCAATCCAGGGATGGAATCGAGTGGTCAAGCGCGCCATGGACGTCGTCATCTCACTCGGGGCGCTGCTGGCGCTGTCGCCCATTCTGGCCATGATTGCTATCGTAATTAAACTCGAGTCGCCTAATGGACCGGTTATATTTCGGCAGCCTCGGATTGGGAAAGATGGCATTCCCTTCACTATGTTCAAGTTCCGCTCCATGCGACCGAATGCTGCCGCCGAGCGATCTGCTCTTGAAGCCCAGAATGAGGCCGTAGGGCCGTTATTCAAGATCCGAGACGACCCGCGATTGACGCGCGTCGGCCGCTTCATTCGACGCTTCTCCATTGATGAGATTCCCCAGCTGCTGAACGTACTGCGCGGTGATATGAGCCTCGTTGGCCCGCGGCCACCCATTCCGTCCGAAGTTGCCGAATATGAGCCCTGGCATATGAAACGCCTGGCAGTCTCGCCAGGCATGACCGGTCTCTGGCAGGTAAGCGGACGGAGCGAGCTGGACTTCGATGAAATGGTGATGTACGACATTTACTACATTGAGCATTGGTCGCTCTCATTGGATTTTCGAATCTTCTTGCGAACGGTACCCACGGTGCTCAGTGGCGGAGGCGCCTTCTAGCCGCTCATGCGTGTTGCACTTGTTCACGACTACCTCAATCAGTACGGCGGAGCCGAGCGCGTGCTCGAGGTCATGCATGACCTTTTTCCCCAAGCTCCGATCTTCACCTCGATCTTTGACCCACAAGCAATGCCCCCCAGCTATGCCACGATGGATATCCGCACATCGTTCATGCAGAGGCTGCCTGGTGTCATGTCACGCCATCAAAGCTACCTCCCCTTCTATCCACTAGTTTTTGAGAACTTCGATCTGTCAGGTTATGACGTTGTGATATCCAATAGCAGCGCATGGGCCAAATCCGTGATCACCGACCCTGAATCGCTCCATATCTGCTACTGCCTTACCCCCATGCGCTGGGCTTGGCGATATCATGATTATGTAAACCGAGAACGACTCGGGGGCCTGGCCAGGATCGCTCTCCCCCCGGTCATGAACTATTTGCGTGTCTGGGATGTCGCCGCCGCCAATCGCGTGGATGCCTTTGTGGCGATCTCCCGCGCTGTTGCTGACCGAATTCGTAAGTTCTATCGGCGCGATGCATCAATTCTCTATCCCCCTGTTGATACAGAAGCTTTCCACCCCACCGGGACATCGGACAACTTCTTCCTCGTAGCATCGCGTTTGATCCCCTATAAGCGCGTGGATCTTGTAGTCGAGGCTTTCAATCAGCTTGGACTACCGCTGAAAATTGTGGGTGACGGACGCGACCGAGCCGACCTTCAGTCGCGCGCGCAAAACAACATCGAGTTCATGGGGCGTGTGCCAGATGCCGAGTTGCGCGAACTGTATGCTCGGTGCCGGGGATTCATCTTTCCCGGGGAGGAGGACTTTGGAATTGCGCCAGTGGAGGCGCAGGCCTGTGGACGCCCTGTTGTTGCTTATGCCGCGGGCGGCGCTCTGGATACAGTCATCGATGGAACAACCGGTACCTATTTTCATAGGCAAGACCCCACGGCTCTCGCACAAGCAGTGCGAAGACTCGATGAGATAAGCTGGGATAGCCAGGTCATCCGTACAAATGCTGAGCGATTCAGCCTATCGACCTTTCGGACGAAGCTGTCCGACCTCGTAGTGGACCTCAGCTCCGCCCACCGGCAGAGCGGCTCCGGTGCGGCCCCCGTTGAGGCATACCGGTAGGCGATTGTTCGTCACTACCGCATGTCGTTTATAGTTCCGCGTCCCCGGAATAGGATTGTGCCCCTTGGAGCTTTCACACTACGCCTCCGTCATTCGTCGTCGATGGTGGCTTATCGCCACGATAACGGCTCTATCTTTCGCGGCTGCTAGCCTGGCGGCCTGGAGAGGCCCATGTGCCTATCAGGCAAGCATGCGCATGGCCGTCAGTGTCATCCCTGAGCCCCGACGCGAGGCCTACTACGGCTATGACAATTACTACCCATGGCTCGCCTCTGAATACCTTGCTGATGATTTGAGTGAGCTCGTCCGAAGCCAGGCGTTCGCCGAAGACGTCAGCGCTGAGCTCGGTTTTCTGGTTGACCCGGCCACGCTTGCCAACGTGGCGCGCACGAAAAAGACCCATCGTATGCTTGATCTGAGCATTTGCGGGTCCGATGGACTTACCACCCTGAGCATTGCTGAGGGGTATGAACGGGTGCTGAACTCAAAACTTGGCGAGTATATGGGGATGCTTCAAGCCAACAATGGATTCGTCCGAATCATCAATCGACCAACTCTGGCCCGAGCCTCTGGGCCGGCCGCGCTGATTGGTGAGCTCATCTTACGTACGGCCATTGGGACTCTTCTCGCCATTGGACTCGCGTTCTTGCTGGAATATCTGGATGACCGACTCCGCTCCCGCCGAGAGGTGGAAGAGCTTCTTCACTGGCCGGTACTGGGAGAAATCCCGGTTCAGCGAGAATCCTCATAGCGATCGGTCATTGTCGAGTGTCAACTGTACCCAGGTGTTCAGATCGTGCCCATGGGTGGAGCAGAAAAACGTAGCATGATTCAGCTTCGACCGTCGGATCTCCTCGATGCATTGCGCCAGTACTGGTGGGTAGTATTGGTTGCCGGAGTCGCAGCAGCCGCCTTTGCGATGCTGTATGCGCGCATGCAAACGCCAATCTACCGTTCGAGTGTGCGGCTTGAGCTAGCAGGGAGATTCGACTACGGCGCTCAGCTCACCGTGGAGCGCAGCCTGCGGCCCCTTGCCCAGAGGGTCCGCACGACTGAGGTTGCTCGTGAGGTCGATCAGCGACTCCGACTCGACCTCGGTCCGGATCGCTTGCTCGGCAACGTGCGGGCCGAAGCGATTGTGGACAATAGTCAGGTGCTGATTGAGGTTGATGACGCAAATCCAGCACTGGCCGAACGGCTCGCTCTCGAGTTTGCACGTGTCTTTGAGGAGCAGCATGCCGCCAGGAATCAAGGCGTGCCACAGTCTGAGCGCACCGTTGTATCCATGCTGGATCGCCCCAGCTCGGCCAATCTCGTCTGGCCGCAACCACGGGCAATTGTCCCGGTGGCGGCGGGACTCGGCCTCCTCTTTGGCTCACTGCTCGCCCTGATTCTGGCGTATATCAATGACACCATCCGGTCAGCCGAAGATGTGGCCTCACGACTTAATCTCGCGACCCTGGCCACGATCCCAGGTCCTGCCGACGCCATTGCGCAGCAGCTTCGGTCCGCGGAATCCGGCTCCGTCGCCGCACACGGGAGTCCCACCTGATGCCATTGTTTGGAACTAAAACTCAGACACCTGAAAATCGCAGACTAGTGACGGCAATTGAACCGCGGTCAGCGGCTGCCGAGGCATACCGCACGCTGCGCACAAACCTCGAGTTCTCTAGTCTGGACTCTCCCTTACGGACGATTGTGGTAACGAGTGCGGGTGTCAATGAGGGCAAATCCACGGTTCTCGCCAATCTCGCGGTGGCCTTAGCGGAGTCCGGCAAGACGGTACTCGTGGTCGATTGTGACTTTCGATCGCCTTCACTCCACACAATCATCGGAGGGCCTCAATCACCCGGATTCACCGACGTGCTTCTGGGTGGAACCGTGGATGATGCCATCCACACCACGGCAATATCGGGCCTGAGCCTGATGCCCAGCGGCCCGCTGCCTCCAAACCCCGGGGAGATTCTAGGATCGAACCGATTGGACAAAGTCTGGGAAGATCTCAAGCAGCGTGCGGACGTTGTGTTAATTGACACGCCGCCCATAGGTCTGGTGTCAGACGCGGCTCAACTGGCCCCCCGCTGCGACGGAGTGCTACTTGTCCTGCGAGCAGGGCACACGCGACGCGAGGCGTCGCAGAACGCCAAACGGCAATTGGAGCAGGTTAAAGCGCGCATACTGGGAGTCGTCTTGAACGACGCGCGGCCATCCACACCCCTTGAACGCTACACCACAAAAAGCTGAGTGACCCAAGCCATGAACACAGGAGGCTGAGCAGTTATGAAGGGCGTCATCCTCGCCGGGGGATCCGGCACTCGCCTGCACCCGCTGACCCGCATTACAAATAAACACTTGCTCCCGCTTTATGACAAGCCGATGATTTACTACCCCATCCAGACTCTGGCTGAGGCGGGTGTCGATGAGATCATGCTTGTGACTGGCGGAAATAACGCCGGTGATTTCCTGCGCCTTCTCGGGGACGGACGGGAGTTTGGCCTCCGCCAGCTCAATTATGCTTACCAGGAGCGCGCCGGCGGAATTGCTGAGGCCATCGGTCTCGCCCGGAGGTTCGTCGATGGGGAAAAGTTCGTCGTCATCCTCGGGGATAACATCGTTGATCACAGCATCAAATCCTCCGTCGATAACTTCCAGCATCAGTCCGCGGGTGCCCGGATTCTGCTTACCGAGGTTGCCAACCCGCAGAGCTATGGCGTCCCAATTATTGAGGGCAATCGAATCCTCTTCATCCAGGAGAAGCCGCAATTCCCCCGCTCCAATTACGCCGTCACGGGAATTTATCTGTATGACGACGCCATCTGGGACATTCTCACCACGCTCATCCCTTCCGGCCGCGGCGAGCTCGAGGTCACTGACGTCAATAACGCATACATCGATCGTGGCGTTATGGAGTACGACATCCTAGATGGATGGTGGGGCGACGCCGGCGAATCGATCGAATCCTACTATGAAACGTTTCGCTTTCTCGCCGAGCGCTCGCGCGCGGTCACTCCGGCCGAGGCTCATGCGTCATGAAGCTCGTAGTAACGGGCGGGGCTGGCTTCATTGGTAGTCACTTCGTGCATCTCATCCTGGAATCCCGATCAGACGTCTCGGTCACGGTCCTGGACGCACTCACCTATGCGGGCAACCCGGCGAATCTCGAGGACCTTGTAGATCATCCACGCTATGCATTTGTTCACGGTAACATCGCCGACCCCGCCCTCGTGGATCAGGTGGTGGCTGGACAAGACGCGGTTGTAAATTTCGCCGCTGAAACCCACGTTGACCGCTCCATCCTCGATGCCGGCGGGTTTATTCGCACCGACGTAGAGGGCACCTGGGTACTGCTCGATGCAGCCCGCCGCCATGGCGTGAGCCGCTATCTCCAGGTCAGCACGGATGAAGTGTATGGAGAAGTGCTCAGTGGCGCCTCTCGCGAAGATGATCCTCTTGAGCCACGCAGCCCCTATGCCGCGAGCAAGGCCGGTGGCGACTTGATGGTCCGGGCGTACGGGGTGACCCACGGACTGCCCGTGCTCATCACGCGCGGGGCCAACACCATCGGTCCAAACCAGTACCCGGAAAAAGTGGTGCCGTTGTTCACCACCAACGCAATCGATAATCTGCCCCTGCCTATCTATGGCGATGGCGGGGCGCTACGTGACTACATAGACGTGGCCGATCATTGCTCGGCCATCGCCACGGTACTGGAGCGCGGTGAGCCTGGGCAGATCTATAACATTGGCGCGGGTCACGCGATCAATACTCTGCAGGTGGCCGACTCCATTCTCAGCATTCTGGGTAAGCCCGACAGCCTGAAGAAATATGTTCCCGATCGCCCTGGGCATGATCGACGCTACAGCGTGGACGCGTCAAAAACTGAGGCCCTTGGCTGGGCACCGCAGCGCGATTTCGTCGCGGCCATGGAGCGCACCGTGCGCTGGTACGCTGAGCACGAGTCATGGTGGCGACCACTTAAGGACGCGAGCTTCCAAGAATACTATCGCCAGAACTACACCTCCCGCGAGGAGGCCGCGGCGTCCTAAACCCATCGCCGGTATCGCGGCGATCAAACGCCAAGCAAAGCGGTCGTATCAGTCATGCCGCAATTCATCAACGCTCAATGGCAGTAGCCTGACCACCTTCACGGTGTCCGGGTGTTCAGAATACTGTCAATGCGTTACCTCGCGTAACCTGTACGCACCCAGGTGTACCAGGTTGACAGTATAATTCCCGCGCGAACGAGCCAGAGGGAGTAGGATGCCGGTTTTTGCAGTTGTCGGAGGGCAGTGGGGGGATGAGGGGAAAGGCAAGGTCATAGACCTGCTTGCCGGGAAAGCACAGGTTGTTGTGCGCGCACAGGGCGGCGATAACGCCGGTCACACCATCGTCAACTCCCAGGGTAAATTCGCTCTCCACCTTGTGCCCGCGGGCATATTCAATCCGGCAACACTCTGTGTCATCGGTCCGGGTGTGGCTTTGAACCCTACCGCGCTCGTTGCCGAGCTTGACGAGCTCCATGCGCGCGGCGTTCAGACCGGGAATCTTCGGATCAGTGAACGAGCGCACTTGATTCTGCCCTATCACATGCTCCTGGACCGCTTAGAAGAAGAGCGCCGAGGAAATGGTGGCCTTGGTACCACGGGTCGAGGCGTTGGCCCGTCATACGTGGACAAAGTGAGTCGGCGTGGCATCCGCGCAGGAGATTTACTGAATCGAGACCACTTCCGCGCCCGAGTTGCGCAGGCGGCGGAACATCTTGCGCCCGTCCTCGGCACCGCCGGTCTTACTCTTTCTGTTGACGATATCTGCGATGAGTATCTGGCAATTGCTGACCGACTACGCGGCCAGATAGTTGAAGTCTCCACGAGTATTCAGGAAGCAATCGATCAAGGGCAGACAATCCTCATTGAAGGCGCTCAGGGTTCATTGCTTGATCTGGACCACGGTACCTATCCCTATGTGACATCGTCTTCGCCCACTGTCGCCGGGCTGTGCCTCGGAGCAGGAATCGGTCCGCGGCATCTGACCCAGGCGCTGGGCGTCTTTAAAGCCTATTCCACGCGCGTAGGGACGGGGCCCATGCCTACCGAGTCGAACGATGCCATTGGAACGTTCCTCCGAGAAGTGGGGCATGAGTACGGCACCACAACCGGGCGCCCGCGACGCTGCGGATGGTTTGACGCGGTGGTGGGCCGTCACTCTGCGATTGTGAATGGATTGGACGCAATCGTCCTGACCCGGCTCGATATCCTCGACAATCTTGATGAGCTCAAGATTTGTGTGGCTTACGAGCTCGATGGACAGCGGATCCAGCACATGCCGGCGAGCTCTGAAGACCTGGATCGGTGTACACCAATATACGAGACTTTGTCTGGCTGGACACGTCCCGTCGCCCATGTGCGCGAGTGGGACCAACTGCCCAACGAAGCACAGGCCTATGTCAAGCGCCTCGAATCGCTCATGCGGGTGCCAATCACGTATATAGGGATAGGTGAGAGCCGCGAGGACATGATTGTTCTCAATGCCGAGGTTGCCTAAGCTCGGAAACTTATCAACACACCACTTCTGGCGTGGGAGCGCAACCGATTCTGGCGCACCCGATCATCCTCCTCCACCGGTGAACCTGTCATACTGATCGTGTGACATCCGCGGGTTGTGGTACCCGGGCACTCCGAACCAGCCCCGCACATACCGTCCGCGCCTGACGCATCAAGGCTCTCTGCAAAAGCCGGCGCACCCCCATTTCGCCATTTCCAGGAGATCCAGATAGCAGTGCTTGATCGATCTGTGCTGAAAGAAAACCAGATGTTTCTGGTGACCGATCCGAGCGGCGATGTTCGTTCAGGCAATGTGGATGGGCAAGGCCTTTATTGGCGTGATACGCGCTTTCTGAGCATCTTTGAGCTCAAGATCAACGGCGAATATCCTCAACTCCTGTCCACCTCGGGCGAGCACAATTTCATGACGAATCTGCAGTTCGCCAATCCGCAGCTCATCGATTCTATGGGCGTTCCTGTTGCGGCACGAACGGTGAGCATCAGGCGGAATCGATTCCTCCACAACGGCCTACATGAACGCCTAGGTTTCTTTAACTACAACACGCACGTTGTGACGCTTGACGTGGTTCTCCGAATCGGGTCCGACTTTCGAGATATGTTTGATGTGCGCGGCTACCTGCGCCGCACGGAATTTGGGGAGATCCTCAAACCTGTTACCGCAGCCGGCGAGCTCATTTTCGGCTACCGTGGGCTCGATGCCACCGAACGAGAGACCGTAGTCCGGTTTGACCGGGAATCAACGGGCAGGACCACCCACACCCCGGCACGGATCCAAGAGTCCCAGCGCGAGCTGCCCGGAATTAGCGGCACCGGGGATCCGCGCATGGACACCATCGTGGACCCAGCCTGGGCGGATGTTCACTTCCGTATAGAGATTCCACCGGCTCAGTACCGTGTGATTACAACGCTGATCGAGCCACGGATCAAGGACGATGCGGTTGAACGGCCGGACTCACGGGGCCTCAGCCTGGATCAGGAATTTCTACTCATTCGTGATTCGTACACGGTCTGGGCGGATAGCAGCACATCGATCCGCACCGACAATGAAATGCTCAATGCAGTGATTCGTCGCTCATCGAGCGATCTTCGCCTCTTGAGCGACCAGGTTCCAGATGGATACCTACCGTCCGCGGGGATTCCGTGGTTCAGCGTACCCTTCGGCCGCGATAGCCTTATCACCTCCCTGCAAGCACTACCTCTCAACCCGAACATCGCCTACGCCACGCTTCGATTCCTTGCGCGATACCAGGGGACACGGGTGGACGATTGGCGTGATGAAGAACCCGGCAAGATTCTTCACGAGATTCGGTTGGGCGAGGTGGCCAAGCTCGGGAAAGTCCCTCATACGCCCTACTACGGGAGCGTGGATTCCACTCCACTCTTCTTGATTACCTTGAGTGAGTTCATCCGTTGGACCGGGGATCTGGATTTTGGGCGAGCCATGTTGCCGCACGTGGAGGCAGCCCTGCACTGGATTGACAACTATGGCGATCTGGACGGCGATGGATTTCTGGAATACCGCTCCCGATCCGACACTGGAATACGGAATCAAGGCTGGAAGGACTCCCACGATTCCATTGCACTGCGGGATGGACGGCTCGTTGAGCCGCCCATCGCACTCAGCGAGGTTCAGGGATACGCCTACGACGCCAAGGTTCGGATGGCTGAGCTGTTCACACTATTGGGACAACCCGAGCGCGGACTAGCGCTTCAAAACCAGGCCGAAAGGCTTCAGAGGATCTACACTGAGCAATTCTGGATGGAGGACGAAGGGTTTTATGCGATGGCGCTTGGCCCAGAGAAGGAGCAGGTTCGGTCGATTGGCTCAAACGTGGGCCACAATCTCTGGAGCGGCATCATCCCAGAAGAGCGGCAGGAAGTGGTTGGTCGGCGCATCATGTCTGAGGATCTCCGCTGCGGCTGGGGAATAAGAACGCTCAGTAGCCATGAACCGCACTTCAATCCAATGAGTTATCACAACGGGAGCGTCTGGCCCCATGATAACTCGCTCATCATTGCCGGACTGAAGCGAGCCAATCTGGACCGAGAAGCCGCGATCGTCGCAGGCGAGCTTATTGACGCCGCCGTTCGATTTCCGAGCTATAGACTACCTGAGGTGTATTGCGGCTTTGCTCGCGATCGTCGCTATTTCTCGATGCCCGCGCAATATCCCGTATCGTGCAGTCCGCAGGCATGGGCTGCGGCCAGCGTGTTTCTCATGCTGCGCACGCTTATCGGCCTTGAGGTAAATGCTCCCGCGCGGCGCCTGACCCTGCGACCATGTCTCCCTGCGGGTCTACATGTGGTTGAGCTAAAGAATCTCCGAGTCGCCGGTGGGAGTATCGATATTCGTGTCGAGCAGCGCGGTGATAGGGTGGAAGTGGAAACGTCCGCGCACCCCGGATTCGAGGTCATCGTGATGGAATCGAGAGGTCGGGAGCCCGCCTTCGCCCAGCCATAACACCGGCGGGTCTTGTTCGCGAGACCTGCGTTGACCTTTGACCCTTGCATGGGGCGTGCCTTCTCATCCCGCGCATCAGCCGTAGCTCGTTTAAGGAGTTGATTCTCGCTGAGATACAGGCGTAATAAGGAGAGATGTTGTGGGACGCTCACACGTATTTGGAGGAGCATTGCTCCTTGCCACAGCCATTGCTGCTGCAACCAGTTTCACGGAACCGTCGGTTGCCGATGCCGCCGAAAAGATCACCATCTGCCATCGCACCAATAGCATCCTGAATCCATACGAAACGATCTCGGTGTCCCTGAATTCTCTCGGAAACGGGAACAGTGGGCGAGGGGGCCACGCCGCGCCGCATGAGGGTCCCCGCTTTGATCCCACCATTCACACTCATTCTGGGGACGATTGGGGTGACATACTCTACGGTGCCTTGTTGGACGAAGAGGACGAATACGGCTGTGCCCTGATTGACGTCGGGCCCGGTTAGACACTGAGCCAACACGCACAGGAACAACTACAGCGGAATGCGTCCCCGGGGATACCTGGGGCCGCTTCAGCGTGCGCTGAATGTCCATTCCTCTGTCCGTGAAGGTGCTACCAAGGTGTGAAGCCATTGGCAGCTAGGAGCGCAACATCTGACTGATACTCTGGCCTGATACCCAGATTGATCAGGAGGTCCCCTTTGCGGGCCACCATCATCAATTCAGCGAAGTGGTTGGATGCGCGCGGCTGGAACCCCTGCGTGACCATCTGACTCAAGCAAGCGGGGCATTCCTTCCGAGCTCAGACCCGCACACGGCTGATCCCAGATTAGCCCCTCATCAATGCTTGGAGCAGATCCGCGACACGCTCAGCGGCATCCAGGGGAAGCAGCCCGCGTGCTGCCGCTGAAAGCTCGGCCCTCCGTTCCGAGGTCGAGACAAGGCTCAGGATCGTCTCAGCGAGCTTCGCCGAGGTGAGCGTATCCTCATCCAGAACGATGGCTGCGCCGCGCTCGCCAAACGCCTCCGCGTTGGCGAGCTGATGAGAGCGTGGCATGGGTATCACAATCGCTGGCAGGCCGAGCGCCCCAATCTCACTGAGGGTGCCCAACCCTGCGCGCGAAACGATGATCGTCGCCGCATTCAAGGCATCAGCCATAGCCTCAACAAAAAATGCGCGCTGGATATAGCGCGACGAATTCGCTTGTGCCGAAACTTCGCGTCCCGCTCCCGTGAGGTGAATGATCTGGACAGACTCGACGAGGAGCACCGCGGCTTCTGCGACAATCTGATTCAGACGCAACGCGCCCGTGCCACCCCCCGTCACCAGCACGGTTGGAAACGTGGGATCAAGATTCATAGACCTGATAAATCGTTCACCGCTGCCGGCAAGTATCGAGCGACGCACCGGATTACCCAGCAGTGTTGTTCTGGAAACTGGAAAATGACGCCTGGATTGTTCAAACGTCACGCTGACTGAAGCGGCGGCCGGAACAAGCAGTCGATTCGCAAGACCCGGAATGACATCTTGCTGATGAATGTGAACCGGAATGTTGAGCAGTCGCGAGGCCCAGAGCGGCGGCACACTCGCAAAACCACCCGCACCAAACGCGACATCCGGGCGGAAGGCGCGTATCGCCTGAATCGAACGGAGCACCCCGCCAAGCGTTCTTGCGACGTCGGTGACATTGGCGGCGCTCAAGTACCTTCGAAGCTTGCCCGCAGGCACGCTCAAGAACGGGATGCCCACGGCCTCAACAAGCGCTCGTTCCGGACCCGTGGACGTGCCAATGTAGACGAACGTCACTGTTGGGTCTCGCGCACGCAGGACCTCCGCTACAGCGAGCACCGGTGTCGCTGAGCCACCGGAACCTCCCCCCGCAAGTAAGACCCGCATAACCCACGGGGATTCTAGCAGGGAGTTTCGTTCAGCCACATTGAGATGTCTCGTGGCGTATCTGAATCGTTTCCAACCCTGTGCTCCGAATCTGGAACGTTGCGTGACCGCTTCTGGAGTGCGGCGTGCCAGAGCGCCGCATTGGATGTACCCTAACCCTGTTCGGGGGGATAAGGAAAGCGTCGCTCCCGTACGCCGCACACCAAACGGTGGGCACGAATCGCCCCAGCTTCGGAGCATGCGGCCTCCAGGCCTTTTCGCATACTTGACGCCCGCATCCCCCGGTCATAAGCTATATACAGCACAGACAGCATAGAGTTTGATAGATTTTGATAGATTCTGGCCCGCCCATGATACCGGCTGGCGTGGATGTTGGCGCTCCCGCACGCTGGGTAAGCATCCGTCGCGCCTGTGAGCTGCTCGGAGTGAATCAGGCAACGCTTCGTCATTGGACGGATGCCGGGAAAGTCCGTGCGTACGTGACCCCTGGCGGCCATCGCCGCTATCTTGAGGATGACCTCCATCAGCTTACCGAAGCGGCGCCCACCATGGGTGCCAGCCTGAGCGCCGCGCTACTCTCGAGTCGCGAACGCTATGGTCAGATCGAGCGACGCGGACTACCGGACCATGATTGGCTTCATTCACTGGACCCAACGGAGCGCCAGCACTTTCGCACGCTTGGCGCATCCATGCTCCATCAGCTCACCGCATTTGTACTGGCGGGAACAAAGCGAGAGCGAGAGCGGAGCTTGCGCGATGGATCCGGTGTCGCGGTTGAATACGGCCAGATGTCAGCCCGGCTCGGACTCTCGCTTCATGACGCCATGCAAGCGTTTCTCTTCTTTCGAAACCCCGTGGTGGAAAGCGTCACCCGTTGGTTTGGCGACCAGTCACAGCGTGGCCCCCGCGTGGCGGATGCACTGATCCGTGTGAATCAATTCATGGATCACGTCCTCCTGGCCATGACTCGTGCACATGAAGACTCGGTGCGGCCTGGTTCCTCATGACAGAGGTGTACCCCATCTTTGTTCGCGCGGATCGGCTGCGGTGCGTTGTCATTGGGGGAGGGCCGGTGGCGGCACGTAAACTTCGCGGACTGAGAGACGCGGGTGCGCGTGTGACCGTGATTGCGCCAGACATCCACCCGGACATAGCGGCAATGGTCGAATCTGAACACGTTCATGTCCTGCGGAGAGTCGCTTGTGATGAAGACGTTGAGCATGCCGAGCTTGTCTTCCTGGCCACGTCTGACCGAGCTGTGAACATGCAACTCGAGATAGTCGCTCGGGCCGGGGGTGCGCTCGTGAATCGAGCGGATTCGCCGGAGGATGGAACATTTCACGTGCCGGCGGTGCTCCGTCGGGGAGACATCACGGTCGCCCTAGCAACGGGTGGACGTGGTCCCGCATTTTCGCGGATGATGCGGGACGAGCTAGAAGGAACACTCACTGCCGAGCGAGTCGAATTGCTCCACGTCATCGCCGAAGCCCGGGAGACCGCCCATGCCGCGGGCATCACGATCAGCGGCGACGCCTGGAAGAACGCGGTTGATGATGAAGTACGATTCCTGGCACGCACGGGCAACAGAGCAGGTGCCGTGCGCCGCATCCTTGACCAGGTATCGGCTCTAGCCTCAGCGGTGCCGGCCCAATGACCCTTGTGGTAGTTGGCGTCAGTCACCACAACACGCCCCTCACATTGCGTGAGCGATTGGCATTCCCACCCGATGAGCTTGGTGCGGCGGTACTTCGGCTGGGCCAATTTGCCCATGAGGGCGTCATTCTTTCAACCTGCAACCGCACTGAGATTTACGCCGATGTCGGTCACCCGCGCTCCGGGAGGGAAGCCCTGATTCGCTTCCTGGCCGACTCGCGCGACGTTCCGGTTGAGGATTTGCAGTCCAGTGCGACATCGTTCGGTCAACAAGACGCCGTTCGACACCTCTTTCGCGTGAGCGCGGGACTGGACTCCATGATCGTGGGGGAGCCCCAAATTCTCGGGCAACTGCGCACGTCATTCGAAGTCGCGCGTCAACATCAATCGCTCAGTGCAACGATGTCGCGACTGTTTGAGCAAGCATTGGCCACGGGCAAGCGAGTGAGAACCGAGACTGACATCGCTCGGAACGCGGTCAGCATCAGCTACGCGGCAGTCGACCTTGCGCGGAATGTCCTGCAGGATTTGCACGGGAAAACCGCGCTCGTAATTGGCGCGGGGAAAATGGGTGAGCTCACCGTGCGGACCTTGCGGGCCCACGGCATCAGCCAGCTCATTGTGGCCAGTCGCGGCCTCGCCAGTGCCCAACGGCTCGCGGAGCGACTTGGCGGTGAGCCATGCACGCTCGAGGCGATCGACATCGCTCTCGCCGCCGCTGACATCGTCATAAGTTCGACGGCATCAGGAACGCACATACTCGAGGCCGCCGATGTGGAACGATGTATGGCCATGCGCCCAAACCGCTCGATGCTCGTCGTGGACATCGCCGTACCGCGTGACATTGCACCGGAAGTGGCAGGTATTCCGAACGTTCATCTGTACAACATCGATGACCTCGAGGACATCTGCTCTCGAAATCTCACGGTTCGCCAGCTGGAGCTGCCGCGAGCCGAGCAGCTCATCGAGGAAGAAGTTGCTCGGTTCGAGTCTTGGCGTGAAAGCCGGGAGATCGCCCCGCTGATTCGTTCGCTCGTGGGTCATGCGGAATCAATCCGGCAGGCCGAGCTGGAGCGGGCGCTTGCTCGCCTGGCCGGGCTGTCCGACCGCGATCGAAACGTTGTTCAGGCACTATCCGTAGCCCTGGTGAACAAGCTACTCCATGACCCGATCACCCGCCTCAAGGCATCCGCGCCTGACCATGATGGTCGAGCGTACGCCCGCACTGTGCGCGACCTCTTCAGCCTGGCAGAGGATTGACGCGGGAGATCATGGCTAGGCCGTTGCGCCTGGTCTCCCGGGGCAGCCAACTGGCGTTGACTCAGTCACACTATGTGATTGCTCTGCTGGAACCCTTTCTGGGAGACACGAGCATCATCATTGAAA
This sequence comes from Chloroflexota bacterium, assembly GCA_046154735.1. Lineage (GTDB taxonomy): Bacteria > Chloroflexota > UBA6077 > UBA6077 > JACCZL01 > CAVXYC01. The sequence goes on from JBJXFJ010000245.1 coordinate 51,049, forward strand.
CCGTGACGACGCGCGGCGATGCGCGCCAGGATGTCTCACTCACGCAGCTTGGTGAAGGTGTCTTTGTGAAGGCGCTCGAGGCCGAACTGCTCAATGGGCATGCTGACTTCGCAGTGCATTCTCTCAAAGACGTTCCGTCAGCGGAGACCGATGGTCTCATTATCGCCTCGGTGCCCACACGTGAAGACCCACGCGATGCCCTGGTGACACGAGATGGGCGAAGCTTTAGCGAATTGGCAGAAGGAGCGCTCCTGGCCACCGGCAGCCCCCGCAGAGTTGCCCAACTCCGTGCGCTCCGACCTGATCTCCGATTCACAGGAATTCGAGGCAACGTCGGGACACGCCTGCGCAAGCTCGATGAAGGCGTTACCGATGGGCTCGTCATGGCGGTTGCAGGACTCAGCCGGCTCGGGCTTCAGGACCGGATCGCCACGGTGTTTTCACTCGATGAATGCACGCCGGCGGCCGGCCAGGGCGCGCTTGGAGCGCAGTGCCGAGCCAACGACGATACAATGCTCCCCTTGCTCGGATCCATCGACGATTCAGGAGCCCATGCCGAGACCCGCGCCGAACGATCGTTCCTCGCGGCAATTGGCGGTGGCTGCCAGGTGCCAGTGGGTGCACTGGCCACTCGTGAAGGAAACACACTGCGGCTTCGCGCAGTAGTCGCGGACCCTCACGGTCAGATCGTTGTGCGCTCTAACCAGGTTGGAAGCCCTGATAACGCTGACCTTATTGGCCAGGCGGCAGCCAGTGAACTGGAAGAGACATTGAAGCGCTTCCAGGTCGCCCTGACGAGACCATCATGACCGGATCCGTGTCTCTGGTGGGGGCCGGCCCGGGCCATCCTGGCTTACTCACGGTGCGGGCCAGGGAATGCCTTGAGCGGGCCACGGTCATCGTGCATGATCGGCTCATCCCGCTAGAGGTTCTCGAACTTGCGCCGTCATCGGCGCGGCGGATCTACGTTGGCAAGGGGCCCAGAGAGCATGCAGTGCCGCAGGACGGCATCAATGACCTCCTTGTGCAGCTCGGAAGCGCGGGCGAACGCGTTGTACGGCTCAAGGGCGGCGACCCATTCGTCTTCGGTCGGGGCGGAGAGGAGGCGCTGTCATTGAGGCAGCACGGAATTCCGTTTGAGATCGTTCCCGGCGTAAGCTCAGCCATCGCGGTGCCGGCCTTCGCCGGGATTCCGGTTACTCATCGGGGAATCGCGGCATCATTTACCGTGCTCACCGGTCATGAAGACCCGTCTAAGCCGGAAAGTGCCCATCACTGGCCTGAGATCGCAAACGGCGCGGATACACTCATCGTGCTCATGGGCGTAGAGCAGATGGGCGAGATTGTGGATCGGCTGCTCGCCTGTGGACGACCAGCCGATCAGCCTGCGGCTATCGTCCAATGGGGAACCACCCCGCGGCAGGTAACCGTGAGCGGCACACTCAACACCATCGTTGCCAAGGCCCAGAGCCAGTCTGTGAAGCCACCCGCCATTCTGATTGTCGGTGAAGTCGCGGCGCTCCGTGATGAATTGTCCTGGTTTGACCGGCTGCCTCTCTTCGGGCTGCGTATTCTAGTCACCCGATCCCGTGAGCAATCCAGCACGCTCGTCCAGCGTCTACGAGAGCAGGGGGCCGCACCCATTGAGCTTCCCGCAATTGACATCCAGCCGGTTGACGACCTGGCGGCACTGGACGCGACAATGGAAGCCCTGGACACGCTGGACTGGATAATCTTCACGAGTGCCAATGGCGTGCGTGCCACGATGGACAGAATGGTGTCCACCGGCCGCGATGCGCGTAATCTTGCCGGAGTACGCATCTGCGCGATTGGCCCGGTCACCGCGCGCGCACTCCAACGGTACGGGCTGCGAGCGGACCTGATCCCAGAAAAATTCATCTCAACCGAGATTGTCCGAGCATTTTCAGAGCTCGACATCAAAGGTGCCAGGCTTGCTTTGTTCCGGAGCGACATCGCTCCGGATGCCATTGTGGCCGACCTTCGCGCGCTCGGTGCATCAGTGGAGTCGATAACGTCTTACCAAACCGTTCCTGTTGAACATCGAGCTAAGGAGCTCCGTGACCTACTGGATCACGACGCCATTGACGTGCTCACATTCACCAGCTCATCCACGGTGCGGAACTTTCTGAGCGCGGCAGGAGACGAGCGACGTCAGCTCGCGCAACGGATTCCCTGCGTCTGTATTGGTCCCGTGACCGCCAATGCAGCTCGAGAGCAGGGGCTCCAGGTTGCGGCGGTTGCCACTGAATACACGGTGGATGGATTGCTCGCCACGCTGGTTGAATGGAGATCGAGTCTCCAGAATCAGGAGGAAAAACAGTGACAAGCAGCTTTCCGTCACTGCGCATGCGCCGACTCCGGCGCACGGAGACAATGCGTCGGATGGTCCGGGAGACCGCAATATCACCATCCGACTTCATCTATCCCTTCTTCGTCACTGGAGGCCACGGCGTTCGCCAGGACGTCTCATCGATGCCCGGGGTAGCACAGGTGTCCGTGGACGAGCTCACGAAGGATGCCCGTGAGATCCGACCACTTGGGATTCCCGCCGTTCTCCTCTTTGGATTACCGGAGAGCAAGGATGAGCTCGGATCACAGGCCTATGCCCGCGATGGCATTGTGCAGGTCGCCATCCGTGAGCTCAAAGATCAGTGTCCTGAGTTGATCGTGGTGGCGGATCTGTGCCTCTGCGAATACACCAGCCACGGCCACTGTGGCGTCGTCCAGAACGGTGGGGTGGAGAATGACGCGACCCTGGAGTTACTGAATCGTACGGCACTTGCCCAGGCGGAGGCCGGTGCGGACATCATTGCTCCATCCGATATGATGGACGGACGCATTGGCTCGATCCGAAACGCGCTCGACGCGCAGGGTTTCTCCGAAGCCGCTATCATGGCGTACTCGGCCAAATTCGCGTCCGGATTTTATGGTCCGTTTCGGGAAGCTGCCGATAGCACCCCACAATTTGGCGACCGGTGGTCGTACCAGATGGACCCTGCAAACGGACGCGAAGCGCTCCGCGAGATTGAGCTGGACATCAATGAAGGCGCGGACTTCATGATGGTAAAGCCGGCGCTTGCCTACTTGGATCTCATCCGCGCCGCTCGAGAGCGGTTTGATCTTCCGCTCGTCGCCTACAACGTCAGCGGCGAGTACTCAATGGTCAAAGCCGCCGCGGCAAATGGCTGGCTAGACGAGGAACGTGTCACCATGGAAATTCTTACGGGCATCAAGCGTGCGGGCGCCGACTTGATCATTTCGTACCACGCGCCAGACGTCTGCCGGTGGCTGGGCGCATGAGCGCGGGACCACATTCCACACAGCTCTTTCAGCGCGCTGAAGCGGTCATCCCCGGTGGCGTGAACAGCCCTGTCCGGGCGTTCCGATCCGTCGGTGGCCAGCCGCTGTTCATACAGAGTGGGTCCGGCGCACATATTCGGGACGTGGACGGCGTCGAATATCTCGACTATGTAAGCTCATGGGGACCATTGATACTCGGGCATTCGCATCCGGCGGTCATCGAGGCTATCGAATGTGCCGCGCGTGGCGTAACCAGCTTCGGTGCGCCGACTGAAGCGGAGGTGGAGCTGGCTGAGCTCATCGTTACTTCGGTACCCTCAATTGAGATGGTTCGGCTAGTCAATTCCGGTACCGAAGCAACCATGACCGCGATCCGTCTTGCGCGCGGATTTACCGGGCGCAATAAGATCGTGAAGTTTGACGGCTGTTACCACGGGCATGCTGACGGCCTCCTCGTGAAGGCCGGCTCGGGCGCGCTCACGCTGGGCACGCCCGACAGTCCGGGTGTGCCTCCCGGCCTGGCCAGTGAAACGATCAGCGCAAGCTACAACAATCTCGAGAGCGTGCAACGCGCGTTTGAGCAATTTGGTCCCGATATCGCGTGTGTCATCATTGAGCCCGTGGCCGGCAATATGGGCGTGGTGCCCCCTACCGCGGGTTTCCTGGAAGGCGTGCGCGAGATCACACAACGTGCCGGAGCATTACTCATTTTCGATGAAGTGATCACCGGGTTCCGCGTCCATTTCGGTGGGGCTCAGTCCCTCTTGGGCATTACGCCAGATCTCACTTGCCTGGGGAAAATCATCGGGGGAGGGCTGCCCGTAGGCGCGTACGGCGGGCGACGCGAGATCATGGAGCGCGTGGCGCCGATTGGCCCCATCTATCAGGCCGGGACACTCTCAGGAAACCCCATTGCCGTTGCAGCGGGACTGGCAACCCTGCGTGCGCTGCAGCAGCCGGGCACCTACGAACGCCTCGAGCAGCTTGGTGAGCGTCTGAGCAGCGGAATCAAGGCCGCGGCTGCGGAACATGGCATTTCCGTGCATTCAAATCGCGTGGGTTCGATGATGACAGCGTTCTTCACCGCTCACGACGTTATTGACTACGAAAGCGCCAAGACATCCAGCACTGAGCGCTACGCCCGATTTTTCCAGGAGATGCTCAGTCGCGGCAGCTACTTTGCCCCATCCCAATTTGAGGCTGCTTTCGTCAGTCTCGCCCACACTCAGCGAGACATCGATCACACCATCGGCGCGGCTCAAGAAGCGATGGCTGCACTCAGCGCATAGCGCCAATGTTCGGCCGAGCCCACTCCAAGATGAGGGGAGGGGCATGAACCTATTGCAGA
>JBJXFJ010000250.1:0-2913 GCA_046154735.1 Chloroflexota bacterium
AGGCCCATGAAGAGCGCCAGAAAGCCCATCTCCAGGGTGACCGGGATCCGCCAGAGTAGCTCATCCACCACCGGCTTCTTTGTCCAGATTGATTTTCCCAGGTCCCCCTGGAGCACGCCCGTGAGCCAGACCACGTATTGATACGGAGCCGGTGTATCTAATCCGAGCTCCGTCCGTAATGCGTCCGCGGTGGCGCGGTTTGGGTCGCCCTGAGACATGATGTCAATCACGTCGCCCGGAATGAGCCTGAGCATGGCAAACACCAGCATCGACACCACCAGAAATGTGGGCACGATCATGACGAGTCGTCGGAGTAGGTATTGCGTCATACGGAATGGGTATCCTGTTTCGACCACCCTACCTGAGCACGGCGACCGATCATCACACGCTAGGACCGATGGTAGCGCGACTCCGCCAGGCGGTCAACTATTGCACGCGCCGGTAATGGTTCAGATTCCACGGGACCAATGTCTACCGCAGAGACTCGGAGACGCAGAGAGAACGACGAAGTAACTCCGCGTCTCCGAGTCTCTGCGGTGAACGTCCCTCGTGAAGTGAATAGGTGCAGGCGCCGAGGTGCATGCACCTGCATCTGGATCTCTCGGATCCGTGATCGCGATCATCGGCTCACGCGTCCAATGCACATGGGGGCATGCCTCTTCGCGACGCCGCTGACTTGTGCGGGAAGCCAATGGCATGCCCCTGCACGCCGGGTATGTGTTTAGAGCGTAGGTTGTCCGCCGCCTTCCCCCAAACCGCTATGGGCGATGCACCGGCGTGTGGTCGAGCGGCGGGTTCACGAACCCGGCTCCGTCCGCTCCCTCACAGGCAATTCCATTGCGGCTCCTGTCCAGCACCAGCGGATCTGTGGGATCGCTTCGCAGATGCGCTTGCGCGGCGGCATGACTTGCGAACGAGGCACAAGCGGCGCCAGGAATTGGGGTCCCAATGGCCGTGCGGGTCGCAGTCGGCGTAGCAGAGGCAACCGTCGGGGTAGCAGAAGCAATCGTCGGCGTGGCAGGAGCAACCGTCGGTGTGGCGGTGTGCTGAACGTGCGTCTCGCGCACAGGGGCACTGCCGCCTGACCACGCCTGGGGTCCCCCTCCAGCAAAGGTTTCCCAGTCGCCACAGCCGTCCGTCACGATGAATGCGAGCGTGCCGGCGCCCGCGTTGTCGGACCGGTGCAGAGCGAGCTGAACGCTTCCGGGATTGCCGTTCGGAATAACGTTGAACGAACTTGGTAGGTCGGTGCCCCCGGCCACGTCGGTGCGAATGTTGCCACTGGACCTGGCCGGAACCCCCCGGATTCGAGCAATGCCGCTGTATCCCGCCGAGAGAGTGACCATGAGCGTATTGGTCCCGCCTTGACTCACCGAGAGGAGAACGTTTGGCCGCGGGAGTGGGCAGCCGAGCTCAAACGCCCCAATATCGCACAGTGCGGCATGCAGTCCGTCAGCATTCTGTGGGCGGGCCACACCGCGCGCATCCGCGCGCTCACAGGCTGTCCCGCCACTGCCGGGTTGCAGAGGGCTGCCACGATCCAGTGCCGCGCTCCCGCTCCCGAGGGCCTGCGTTGCCGTGGGTCCACCATTGCCCTGAGTTGGGCCAAGCACTGGATCGCCAGTATTCACAATGTCATTATTGGACACGTTGAATGCGCACGTGTCGAATCCGCCAAATACAAGGTTGTGGCCTTGGGAGTCGATCGCGCCGAAGCAATTTCTGGTGTTAAAGGGTGAGCTCACTGGATTGTTGGCGATGATGGAGTTTGAGATGAGCGGAGTCGCCCCCTGGCTCTGATTGAATATTCCTCCACCGAGGGAACCAGCATTTTTGGCAATAGTGACGTTGTTCAGGGCGATCGTATGGTTCGTAGAATCGATGTACATTCCGCCACCGGCCGAGCCTGTAGGCTGATACAAGAGATTGTCACTAATCGTCGTATTCGTGATTGTCACCACCGCGTTGCTGGTGCCTACGATCGTAATTCCGCCGCCAAGTCTCGCGATGTTTCCAGTTACGGTCGAATCACGAATCAGCGCGGTCCCGGTGACGTAAAGACCACCGCCATAGCCCGCATCGCTGAGCCGAATAGAAACACGTTCCAGGGTAAGTGAGCCTTCGGCGCGCACCGCACCACCAAAATAGGTGAAGTCGCCAGGCCCACTTCTCCGCACGCTCAGGTCACGAAGGGTAAGCCGTCCTCCTGAATGCACCTCAAATATTCGCGGTCGCTGGGAACTGGGTGCTTCCGCACCGCTGATGACGGAGTCAATTTGATTCACGCCATTGATCGTCACATCCTCGAGAATATCGAGATCTCCGATCTGCGCAGCATCATCCTCAAGGATCGTGGTCGTCAACCTGTAAAACCCCGTTGGAAGCGAGATCGTATGCGGACCCGGCGCTCCGTTGGCACGGAGTATCGCCCCACGCAGTGAACAGTCATTCGGCGAACCCGCGCAGGCCGTCTTTGTCGGATCGTCCGCCACAGTATTGACTGTCAGATCCAGGGCGCTCGCCGTTTGGACCGATACGACGAACGCAAGTGCGCCCAGCAAGAATTCCAGAATCCGCGCTCGATGACTCTGCCGCATGGCCCGCTCCACTCTTCACTCGGAAGCACGTGCTGTCCAACAAGCTCTCGAGTATACGCAGAATCCCCGAGGACGGTCATCGGTCGAATCCTCCGGTAAGTGTTCAAGAGCGGCGGGTTGAATGTCTGACTCGGTTGAGGGGTGCCTGGCCGTAACACCGCCATGACATGCCGGTACCGTGCGGGGCTGGATGTTTCCGCAGCTCTGCCCCGCGATCAGATCCGGGGGATCACGGCGGTGACTTTGAGCACTAGGGGGTCACTTGACACGATGATCATCAATGCCCGTCCGGAGCGGGGGGGGGGGGGGGGGGGGG
>JBJXFJ010000275.1:0-6970 GCA_046154735.1 Chloroflexota bacterium
GCATGTATTGCGCTGAGTAGAACGCATCATCCACGTCTGTTAGAAATTCTTCTGGCGCGTAATGCACCAGGAGATGGTGGCTGAAAAAGTCGGCATAGTGCTCGGCCATGGCTTCCACATCCTCCGACCGGTGCAGCTCCCGTTCGTACAGAATTTTCGTCGCGTAGCGGCGCAGCATGTACAGCTTCTGAAACAAGCTGAGGGTCAGGTAATCATTGGATTCAGTGAAACCCAGGCGGTGCTTCAGCCAGGACCGATCCGTGGTCAAGTACTGGAGTTGAAACGCGAACGACTCGGTCACCGAATTGTCGCCCAGCCATTTGTAAGCAAATGGCAGACTCGGATCCATGTTGGCAAAATGCTCCGCGTGTCCAGCTTCATGGAGCAGTGTCTCATAGTCGGTACACCCTCCACGGGGCATGATCACCAGCCTGACATCCGTGGGAATGGCAATCGGCGCGCAGAACGCGCGGGGCGACTTTGTGGGCCGGGGGTCCGTATCGAGATGGATGCTGCTCTGATCTTCCAGTCGCGGGCCAAGGTCCAGCAATGTCTGGTAGAGCATCGGCAATAATCGCTCACGCGGGAAGTGCGCGTCGTAGCGGGGCGCTCGAAACGCCCAGGCAAGATCACACTTTGCCGCGTCAGACGGATCAACGCCCGAGTCGCCGAGCACTTGCCGAAGGACCGACTCATACAGATTTGCCGTGTCGGCCAGAAAGCGCTCTAGACGCACGCATAGATCGGTCAGATTCAGTCCGCGCAAGTTGTCCCACATCGCCACGTAGTCCGCGAAGTCCAACTCGCGGGCAAGATCACGGGAGGCCTCTTCACGGTCGATCGATAGGCGATTATGTCTGGCCGTCTCGGCTAGCCAGCGCTTCCACAGCTCACGGCGCCGTTCCGGATCGGCTTCGTTCGCCCAGCGCACCGGGGTCGTGCGATACGACAGAGGCTCACCATCCCACTCGATCGTGGCCGCGGACTCAAGGGCGGCGATCCGCTCAGAGAACGTCTTGACCTGGTTCTCCAGCACTCCACCAGCCACAAAGTCGAGCAGGAATCGGCGCTGCTTGTCATCGAGCCGCGGATCATCGAGCTCGCGCAGCTCCTGATAGGTATCGATCTGAAAGAGATAGCCAAAGGTGTCATAAATGGGCGTGACCTCAAGTGTTGGCTTGAGACCGGCGCCAAAGAGATAGTGCTCGCGGTTGATCGCGCTATTGAATCGCTCGGCGTCGCGCTCAAAAGCGGGCAGTTGAAGCATGGTGATGGTCCCTCCAGTTTGTACCGGCCTGTGCGCTCCTGAAGTCGCCGGGCGTGGCCGCATCGTGGGTGACGTTGGCGTACGGCGCTCGCTTACAAACCATGTCGTAAAAGCGTCGATGAGTCGGCGCGTGCTTGCATTATGGCTGCTGTCCGCGAGCGTTCATGTGACACTCCACCCATGGTCCGATTTTGATCGAACGGGCACGGCATTCAGGTAGATTTGGATGAGCGTGGACGGTGGGGCAGCAGTGTCTCCCACGGCCAAGTTCCTTCCCAGAGTGCGCTCCAAGCTCTCATTTGTGAGTCTCCAAGAATGGCCGCATGGAGTAGCGTCTCAAGCTGCAGCCTATAGTCGGACTATTCGCAGGGGGGCCCTGAGTAGATGGACTTCTGGGCCGCACCATTGCCTCGGCCAGCGGGCCTCTCACCACTGAAGTGAGCCACTTTCAAGCAGGCAAGGATGAACTGAGATCGATCACGCTCCTGTCATGGTATCCATCCCCTCTGAGCTTCCTCCACCAGGAGCTCCAGAAACTCCCGCGGACTTATGAACTGCACGCCTTGATAGCTGGGCACCTGTCTTCTGAACCGCTCGTCACCAGTCACCAGGTATTGAGCCCGGGCTGAAACCGCAACGGACAGAATCACATCATCTTCTAGATGGGTGGCCACTCCAGAAACCTGGGCCGTGATCGACACAAGTGTGGCCCGACGGCGCAGTAAGCCGATGTTCTCGCGCGGCTGCCGAGTGCTCAGGCGAGCCTGGAAATAGCGCTTCTCGAAGGTTCGTTCAAACTCAGCAATGATCGGCGCTGAAACGATGAGCTCCCATGCTCCAGTGAGCCACAGACGCAATAGGCGATCGGGGATACTGTCGTGCACGCTGAAGCCTGAAGCCAGGACATTCGTGTCCAGGACAGCGCGTCTCACCCGCGATCGGTGCTCAAACGGGTCCTGCGGTTCTCAGCTCTGACTTCAGCGACCGCTCTGGAGATCTCTCGCTCTACCTGCTCACCAGGGACATCAGCGAACGTCGCCTGGCTGGCGTCCAGGATCGCTAGATCCTTCTGGCGCTCGGCGTCCATCTGATTTAGTCGATCCAGATCCTGAGCCGAGACAATAGCTGCAACAGGAATGCCGCTTTTTTCCACAAGCACCCGGGCCTGGCGGCGGAAGACTCGGTTGAGCAGGTCGCTGAACTGGGCTCGGGCCTCGGATACCTTGACGGTCTGGGTTATTGGTTCGCGCTCTAGCATGGCACCTCCCTTCCGAGCGTCATAGTCCGTACAAGTCTGTACAAAATAGACTACCCGAGACACTATGTCAATAGAGGGTATCATTTCGTGTTACAGGTCTGAAATTTTGTCAGGGTGAAGGTGATCTCCAACTTTGTCAGTCCGGGCTCGGTAGTGATCTGAAGACGTGTCAGTCGGGCGGCGATAGCGATCTGAAATTCTGTCAATCCCTGGTGGTGCCTGGATGGCGGGGTCGACCGGCCCGGACGATGGCCTCACGACGATCTCCGGGGCATGACACATGATGCTTCCGTTACCCTCACGCCCCGTCAGCAACAGCGTCTGGCGATCCTGAATCGCCTGGTCGCTGGCTCCTGTACCGCCCTCGAAGCCGCGCAGCTCCTGGGGATCTCCGAACGCACCGTCTGGCGACTCAAAGCCGCCTATCAGGAGCATGGCGCCGTGGCCCTCGTCCATGGCAACCGCGATCGCCCCAAACCCTGGGCGCTCACCGACGATCTTCGTGACCGCGTCCGCTCGCTGGTGGCGGAGCGGTACGGCGATTGCAATGACGCGCACATCACCGAGCTCTTGGCCCGCGAGCACCAGATCTTTCTCAGTCGCGCGAGTGTGCGCCGCATCCTGCGTGCGGCGGGATCGCCGCCGCCTCATCCGCGCCGTGCCCCGCGCCATCGGCGCCGCCGCGAGCGCTACGCTCAGACCGGCATGCTGCTGCAAATCGATGGCAGCCCGCATCATTGGTTCGGTCCTGAGCAGCCCCGCTGCGCCCTTCTGGCGGCCATCGACGATGCCACCAGCTCGGTTGTGGCCGCGGTCTTCCGGGCGCAGGAGGACGCTCACGGGTACTTCCTACTCGTGCGCCAGGTGCTGACCTCCCACGGCATTCCCGATGCGCTCTATCACGATCGGCACGGCATCTTCCAACGCAATCCACACGATCGCTGGACGCTCGACGAGGAGCTGGCCGGAGCGAAAGAGCCAACCCAATTCGGACGGGTGCTGGCCGATCTCGGCATCGGCTCCATCGCGGCCCGCTCCCCGCAGGCCAAGGGCCGCATCGAACGCCTCTGGGGCACGCTCCAGGATCGCCTGGTCTCCGAGCTGCGGCTGGCCGGGCTGACCACCCCCGACGCGGCCACGGCCGATTTCCTCACGACCTATCTCGATCGCCACAATACGACCTTTGCGGTCCCCGCCAACGAGCCGGGCTCAGCCTACCGACCGCTCGCGCCCGCGATCGATCTCGAACGCCTGCTGAGCTTCCGGTACGGGCGGGTGGTCAATCATGACAACACGGTGCAGTTCAACGGTCAGGTTTTTCAGATCCCGCCCGGACCGCGCAACCGCGGCTATGCCAAGGCGCGCGTGTGGGTCCATGAGCTGCTCGATGGCTCACTCGGCGTGGGGCACGTCGAGGAACAGCGCTGGTTGCTGCGCACCGCGCCCAATGGCGTGCCCGTGACACTGCGCGCGCGGCCCAAGAAGCCGCCGGCCGCTCCTGCGCCGATGCTGCAGACCGTGGCGCCATCCAGTGTCGCGCCGCCGAAACCATCAGCCACGTCAAGCGGGCCCCGCAAGCCGGGGCCGGATCATCCCTGGCGCCGATGATCCCCGACTGACAGAATTTCAGATCACTTCAGCGGCCCGACTGACAGAATTTCAGATCAGTAGCACACCGCGACTGACAGAATTTCAGATCAACTACGCCCCCGGACCCTGACAAAGTTTGAGATCCGTAACATAGAGGGTATCATTTCGGTTCTGATGCGCGTTGAAGCGATCGTACGAGATCCACCATTGGGGCAGCTTACGCCGCTGGCTCGGCGCATTGAGCGCCTGGGCTTTGCCGGCATTGCGATTCCGGAGATCAGACGCGACCCGTTCATCCTGGCCACGCTGCTGGCGAACGCCACGACCTCGCTGCGTCTGAGCACCGCCGTCGCCCTGGCCTTTCCTCGCAGCCCAACGTCCACGGCTTACAGCGCTCGCACGGTGCATGACCTCTCCCTCGGGCGGTTCGGCCTGGGCCTCGGAACCCAGGTCCGGGGGCACATAGAACGACGCTTCGGCATGACCTGGAGTGCTCCAGTGGAGCGGCTGCGCGAGTGTATCCAGGCCATTCGCGCGGTCTGGCACAGCTGGGACACGGGGAGTCCGCCAGATTTTGCGGGCCAGCAGTATCGCGTCACACTGATGCCGCCGGACTTCAGTCCGGGCGCCAATCCGCATGCACCGATTCCCATCCACATTGGGGCGGTGAATACCGGCATGCTGGAGCTTGCCGGCGCACTCTGTGATGGCGTTCGCCTGCACCCCTTCTGCACGCCGCGTTACCTCACGGAGGTCGTTCTACCCAGCATAAGCCTGGGTGCTGAGCGCGCCGGGAGAACATCCAGAGATGTTGAAATCGTAGCTGGTGGATTCATCGCTACCGGACCGGATGAGCCGTCCGTACTCGCAGCGCGCGAGGAGGTCCGTCGGCAGATCGGATTCTACGCGTCCACTCGAAGTTACGCGCCCGTGTTAGCGCTCCATGGGTGGGAGGATCTGGGAGGTCAGCTTCGCCGGCTCATCGCCCAGCAGCGCTGGGCTGATCTCGCCTCGCTAATCACCGATGACATTCTGGATAGCTTCTGCATCGCGGGCACCTACGGGGCAGTTGCACCTGTCATTGCTGAAACCCTGTCTGGTCTGGTTAACACGCTCACCTTGAGCATCCCTGAAGACGACGCTCATGACGATGAACTGGGCCGTCTCGTGCGCCAATTGCAGACCGTACCCGGCGCCGGCTAGGACAAATGGGCCAATGTGGCTCGGCAGTTATCCCGTGGAGTCGGGCTACCAGTGCTCTGTCAGACAGGGTTTGTGGGGCTCTTCTGCCACCGGTGGTGTCGGGCAAGATGCACGGCACCACGGTTGCCGCGTGATCGGCCGATGTCTCGGTCCGGAGGTCCGTGTGCAGGGGTGGCATCTGGGCCGGCGGTAGATGCTGGAACGCAATGGCGAAACGCGCCATGCTACCCCCCAAGCTCCAGTGGTCGGGTAGACTGGGTCAGTTGCCTGGCCCGGCCCCTCTGCAGATCCGGACGTGCCCCATTTGGGCATCCGGCCCCTCCGTTCACGGATTCGCTACGGTCCGGTACACCGAGTGAATCGCGATCGGCGGCGGTAACGGGCTCTGCGCCAGGTACCGCCCAAATCGCTCCCACGTCCCGGTCTTTCGCTACGACCGCCGTTTCAGCCAATACTGCCAGCGCCGCTTCATTTCCGACAGATAGCGCCCGAGCATCAGCGAGTTCCCGGTGATCCCGTAGTACCCGTAATGCCCGCGTAACTTCTGCTTCAGCTCGGCATGTTGCTGCGCTACGGGGGCGTGCCGGTGGTCCCGTCACCATCCCCCGATTCGCTTGGTCGCCCGACCCAGCCGATCTTTGGCTGTGTGCTGCTTGATCACCCAGTACCCACACTGGGATGTCGCTCCTTCGTGCCGACACTCGGCTCTCGCGGGGGTTTCCGAAAGTCGATCATCCGAGTCCTCTCGGGGTGCACCGTCAGTCAGTACTTCCCGAATCGCTTCGGAAGCACGGCCATGCCCCGGCGCGCATCGTCCTCACGGTCGCACCCGATCGCCAGATCGTCCGCGTAGCGCACCAGGAACGCTCGCTCGCGCACTCGCGGCCGCACCTCCCCTTCGAACCACGCATCCAGCACGTCGTGCAGATCGATGTTTGCCAGCAGTGGCGACAGCACCCCACCTTGCGGCGTCCACGCTTCCGGGTACATCACCGTCCCGGCTTCGAACACCCCCGCTTCCTTGGTGCTATGAGACGTTCCGACTCCCGATCTGCTTCGTGCTCCTGCGCGGACCGGTACCGCCTTCACTCGGTCTTCCGCTCCCATCGGGTCTGAGCCCCCGCGGGCCAGGGGTATGATTTCGCCGGCTTCCCCTTCATCCGGCATCAGTGACGGGGACGATCGAACCTCCCAGGTTCCTGGGGAACCCCATGGTGTGCTTGCCGGGCCCTTCGACCCCGGTGAGACCTCCGCGCAAGGCCATTGCAGCGCCTCGGTCGGGCCTTCCGCCATTCTGACGACGTCGGCTCTCACGACACACCCCTTTTGGGGCTCCATCTCCCGGCCTCCCCACTCGCTGCCTGTCCTTCGCCGCCGGGGTTCCCCCTCAACCACGCACAACTCGCTTCCGGCCGCTGGCCACGCGTTACCGGGCGAGATTGATTACCCGCTGGGCTCCTCGGTAGAGTTTTCGAGATCACTCCATCTCCTTCCCTCTACCCAGGCTTTTCCTGGCGCACAATGATCCGGGGTAGCAGATCGGCTCGCGCTGTGCGCTCGAGGATTCCGCAAAACCCCCTGAGGACCAGCAGACCACTGCCGGTGTCACGGCGGATTTTCATTCAACGGCACGCTTCCTGCTTTTGTGTCAG
>JBJXFJ010000301.1:0-3327 GCA_046154735.1 Chloroflexota bacterium
CAGCGCAGGGCGGCGGATTTCCAATGTCGCGGCGACCGGTGCCACCACCATGTCCACGCTGGAGCAGCAGGGTCTGTTTGCCGAGTGGGAGGGGCCACCCAATGCCGCCGACCTGCCGGAGATTCCGCTCACCTCCGGCAAAGCGCGTTGGGCGTACGCTCAAAACGCGCACGGCTTCGTCGTCAATACCGAACTGGTTCCTGAGGCCCGCTTCCCCAGGACCCGCCAGGATTTGCTGGACCCGTTCTGGAAAGGGAAAGGCAAGCTGCTGGTGGATGATCCGCGCGGCGGCGGGCCGAGCATTGAGTTCTTTACCTATACCTATGATGAGCTCGGCCAAGCCTGGATGGATGGATTGAAGGCCCAGGACCCAACGTTTGTCCGTGAACGTGATGCCGCCCCCACTCAGATTGCTCGCGGTGAATACGCGATCTTCGTCCCGGCCGCCATCACCGTCCAGGAGCTTGAGCTCCAGCGCGGCGCGCCGGTCAAGGCCGGCTGGTTCCGTGACGGCGGCGCCATGGTCGTGGCGCTCAATCTGGGCGTTGTGAAAGATGCGCCGGGGCAAGACGTGGCCAAGCTCTTCGTGAGCTGGTTGACTGGCCCGGAGGGGCAGCAAGCGATCGCCGAGAAGTTAGTCACCTATCCCGCGCTGCCCAGCGCACCGTCACCGGCCGGCTACCCTAGCCTCCAGGAGATCAAACCCAGCCGTCGCACCGCCGATCAAATCCGCCGCAACAATGAGTACATCCAGCTCTTTGACGGGATGTTTTTCAAGTAGCCGGGACGGTTGCACGCGAGTGAATCGACGCCTGGGGAAGTGGGTCGAACAGCCACGGTGGACTGCTGTATCCGCCATGAACTAACCAATGCAACGATGAAACACTTGCATCTGCTGTTTCAATTCGAAGCCGCCGAAGATGACAATCGATAGGCGTGTGTGCGATCCGCACCTTAGCGACTCCTGACTCAGCCCTGCGCCAGGCCGTGCAAAGGTATCTGTTCTGGTAACTGTTCACGTCTCGAGGGATATTCACCGCAGAGACGCGGAGACGCGGAGTTACCTCTTCGTTCTCTCCGCGTCTCTGCGGTGGATATCCCTCCCATTGAATCTGAACACTTACCTGTTCTGAAATAGGCTAGCAATTTCTGCCGGTCGGTACTACCATGAACAACTGAGGCGCGAACCCATCGGCATCTCG
This sequence comes from Chloroflexota bacterium, assembly GCA_046154735.1. Lineage (GTDB taxonomy): Bacteria > Chloroflexota > UBA6077 > UBA6077 > JACCZL01 > CAVXYC01. The sequence goes on from JBJXFJ010000301.1 coordinate 1,203, forward strand.
GTGCTCAGACACCGAGTCAGAAGGAGGGACCAGTGACCCAGGGCATTGCGGGCAGAGCGACGCGGCCGCGTCGGCAGCGAGGTGATACCACCTACGATAGTTGGATGGAGTCCAGGGGGATTCCCATTCACCGCGGATATTTTGTGGAAGATCTGCGCACCGTGGAGCTTGGCTGGTGGGCCGAGCGTGAATGCAACGCCGCCTTTATCCAGCTTGAGGGGATGCCAGGCATGTGTGAAGGACGCGTGACGGAGATTCCTCCGGGCGCAGCACTTCCACCCTTAAAGTTGGGTTTTGACGACCTGGTATACGTGCTGCAGGGGCAGGGAGCCACGACCGTTTGGAGCGAGGGTAGCTCCACACCGAGAAGCTTTGAGTGGCATCCTCACAGCCTGTTCCTGATTCCCCGGCACCATCGCCATCAGATCATGAACGGCCGTGGCGATTCAACCGTGCGCCTGCTGCACTACAACTACGCGCCACTGGCCATGGCCGGCAGCAATAGCCCGGACTTTTTCTTCAATAATCCATACGAAGAGTCGAATGGGCCAACCGACGATCTCTATGCCGAGGCAAAGGCCGTCAAGGTGCATCAAGACGAGGAGAACGATCCGTACCTGTGGTACGGGAACTTCTTCCCCGACCTGGCGAAGTGGGATCGTCTGAGCGTGTATCAGCGCCGTGGTGCTGGCGGGCACCATGTGACAATCCAGTTGCCTGATTCGGAGATGTCCGGTCACATGTCCGTGTTTCCCGTTGGGACATACAAGAAGGGCCATCGCCATGGCCCAGGTGTGGGCATTGTGATTCCCGCCGGAGAGGGCTACTCCATCATGTGGCCGGAGGGCTCAGAGAAGGTGATCGTGCCATGGCACGAGGCCAGCATGTTTGTTCCGCCTAACCGCTGGTTCCATCAGCATTTCAATCTGGGCGAGATCCCGGCCCGCTATCTGGCGCTTCACCCCACCCTCCGGAAGCAGCTCTTCGGCCAGATGGAGCGCGTGGAGGACCGGGCGCGCGATCAAATTGAGTACTCGGACGAGGACCCGATGATCCGTGAGCGCTTCGAGAGCGAGCTGGCCAAGCGGGGTCAGAAATCGCTGATGCCGGCCGAGATCTATGAGAACCGTGAGTACAAATGGGAGTTCAAGGAACAATACGCGAAGCCAACCGCTTAGGCGACCCGTCTCGCGCCGTTGTTCGATAAACGACAGAGACCAGAAGTCACAACGATTGTGACTTCTGGTCTCTGTCGTTGAGTCCCATGTGACACTGCGCCCCGTGGGCTGATACCCTCGCACTCGGAGGGACCGGTATGACTACACTGCAGGCTATTGACGCGGATGGGCACGTTCTGGACAATCGCGAGCTCATCATTGCTCGACTTCCGCAAGCTATGCGTGAGCGTGAGTGGGCCTTCGTACCGCGCAATACCTGGGACTCAACACTCAGCGGCAAGCTGGGCCAGGGTGAGGTGAATGCGCCGGAATGGCTGGCTGCCATGGATGAAGGCGGCATGGAGCAGGCGGTGCTCTTCCCAACCCGACTGCTCAACATTGGCTGCGTGCAGGAGCGAGAGCTGGCCGCGGCACTCTGCCAGGCTTACAACAGTTATCTCTCCGATGAGTATCTCAAGGTGAGCTCCCGCTTCAAAGGCGTGGCCGCGCTGCCGATGCAAAATATTGGCGCCGCCGTGATCGAGCTACGCCGAGCCGTGACCGAGTTGGGCATGGTGACGGCCATGCTGCCCACCAGTGGCACGCCCGGGCGCCCGCTCTTTGGGGATCCGATGTACTTCCCGCTGTACGAAGAGGCACAACGGCTGGGCATACCGCTGGCCATGCACGCCAATGTCACCAATCCCCACGGACCTGAGATTGACCCGTTTGAGCGAATGATCGAGTCCCACACGGTGGTGCACCCATTCGGACAGATGCGCCAGCTCACCAGCCTCATCTGGAGCGGTGTCTTTGAGCGCTTCCCACGTCTCACATTCGTCAGTCTGGAAGCCGGCGCCACCTGGGTGCCCTTTTTCATGGACCGGATTGACGAGGAGTTCGAGAAGCGCGCCGCCGTGGAAGCCCCACTGGTCCCGAGTGATCCGAGTCGCTACTTTAAGGAAGGG
>JBJXFJ010000343.1:0-15574 GCA_046154735.1 Chloroflexota bacterium
AAGAGCTATCGACGGTATCGTGAAGTGGTTCCAGCGGATGAGGTGATCCCCATTGGTGTGGCCCGGCTGGACCGCCCGGGAACGGATCTGTCCATTGTGACCTACGGCGTTGGGGTGCACCACGCGCGTGAGGCCGCGCTGAGTCTAGAGCGGGAGGGAATTTCAGTGGAGATTCTAGATCTACGAACCCTGCTGCCGCTGGATAAGGAATCGATAGCGACCACAGTAAGCAAGACCGGCAAGGTGCTGATCCTCCATGAGGCCAACAAAACCATGGGCATTGGCGCTGAGATCGCGGCATTTATTGGTGAGGAGTTATTCATGAACCTGGATGGCCCCATCATGCGGGTGGCCGCCAGCGACTGTCACCTGGCCTATAACGGGCCGGAGGAAGACGCCGTACTGCCCAATCCGCAATGGGTGATAGATGCCGCCCGCAAGCTGGCCGCATTCTGAGCGCGCGCAGGGGATATCCGGAACTGCAAAGAAGCTGGCTTGAGCCCGGCGCACATTTGAAGGAGCGATTCACATGACCCAATCACCCGGCGCCGCGCGGCTCAGCTTCAAAGACTCATTTGGCCTTACCGATGATCAGGACCTCTTCCGGCGGACGGTGCGCGAGTTCGCGGAAGGCGAGATCATGCCCATTGCAGCGGAGCATGATGAGTCGGGCGAGTTCCCCCACGCAACCATCAAGGGAATGGCGGACCTCGGCTTGTTCGGCCTGACGCTGCCGGAGGAGTACGGCGGCGTTGGCGCTGGTCCGATCGAAAGCGCACTAGCCATGGAGGAAATTGCCCGGGCAGATGCAACGCACTCGTTAGCGCTCTCCGTCAGCCTCTCGCTGGTGAGCGAGCCAATACTCAAGTTTGGCACCGCGGCACAGAAGGATCGCTACTTGCCCAGGCTGGCCAGCGGTGAGTGGCTTGGCTCTTACTGCTTGAGCGAGCCAGGTTCCGGATCTGACGCGGCCGGCATGCAGGCCCGCGCCACGCGGGATGGTGATGACTGGATCCTGAACGGCACCAAGGCATGGATTAGTAACGCGGGCGAGGCAGGCCTGTACCTCGTCTATGCGATCTCTGATCCGTCTAAGGCGAAGGGAAGAAACGTCTCAGCGTTCCTTATTGAGGCAGATAATCCGGGGTTGCGACTGGGTGCGCCGGAGAAGAAGTTGGGCATTCGCGCATCCACCACCAGTCTGGTGTTTCTGGAGGATTGCCGAGTTGCAGCCGATGCCGTGCTGGGCGAGGTGGATCTAGGCTTCCGCATTGCCATGGCCACGCTGGATGCCGGGCGCATTGGAATCGCCGCGCAGGCGCTGGGGATCGCTCAGCGAGCGCTGGATGAATCGATCACCTACGCGAAGGATCGTCGGGCCTTTGATAAGCCCATTGCTGACTTTCAAGCCATTCAATGGATGCTGGCTGACATGGCGCTCAAGGTGGAGGCCTCGCGTCTGCTAATCCTGCGCGCCGCCCGCCTGCGCGCGGCCGGCCTCCCGATCACCAGAGAGGCGAGTATGGCCAAGTTACACGCCAGTGAGGCGGCCAATTTCTGTGCCGACCGTGCCGTGCAGATACACGGAGGTTATGGCTATTCCCGGGAATACCCGGTGGAAAAGCTCTTCCGTGATGCGCGCATCACCACCATCTATGAAGGAACGAGCGAAATCCAGCGCCTCGTCATCAGCCGCCAGTTGCTCGCCAACTGACTTGAGTGTTGGAACAAATGTGAAACACAGAGAAACAGAGACACAGAGAGACAGAGAACTGGCGGTTAGTTCACCATCCGCACTATCCCTCGGCTGATTAACGGGACGAAGAAGTTGATGAGCAAGCCAAGCCTGCACCGCGTGAGGCGGAGATAGGTCATGAGCTGAGCACGATGGACCGGGAGAATGATCTCTACGGTTTTTATCTCAACAATTACTGCGTGATCTACCAATAGATCCAGTCGTAACGCTGCATCGATCTGAACGCCGTCATAGCTCACTGGCACGGCAAGCTGGCGTTGAACCACGTGCCCTCGTTTCGTGAGCTCATAAGTCAGACAGGCTTCATACACGCTTTCGAGTAACCCTGGGCCGAGAGCTGAATGGACTTTGTAGGCAGCGTCGACAATCGTCCCGCTAATGACGTTCAGCTCGCTGGGAACTCCAACGCCCTGTGTCTCTGAGTCTCCGTGTTTCATTTGCCCCAGCATAGCACCGAACCGGCACGCTGCTTGCGTTCATGCCGCTGGAGGCGTGCCATGAGGCGTGTGATTATATTGCTTGCATTTGTCGGGGTGATGATTGGCGTGGCGTTATGGCCAAGCGGTCAGTCCAGCCAAGCCCAGGCAAATTGTTTCAATGAGACCGGGTTCTGCATCACCAACCCGGCCTTTCAGACCTATTTCGACCTTCGGGGTGGATCGAGGACGTTTGGATTCCCGATTTCGCGACAGTTCTCGTTCCTTGGTTTCCCGGTCCAGTTTTTCCAGGGCCATATCATGCAGCTCCTACCTGATGGGCGCGTGACCACCATGAACTTGCTTCAGGATGGTCTCATGCCAGTCACGCGGGTGAACGGCTCATCGTTCCCAGCCAATGACCAGGGGCTGGGCAGCGCGGCACCCCAGGTTGGCCAATCCAACTACGCCGACGCCGTCGTTGAGTTCGTTCGAGCCAACGCGCCCAATGAATTCAGTGGCCAGCCGGTGCGATTCTTTGACACCTTTGTCAGCACCGTCGATCTCGCCACGGCCTTTCCAAGCGGCGGCGGTAACCCAGCCCTGTTGCCCCTCTTGAACCTTGAGATCTGGGGCGTTCCCACATCTCGACCCCAGGTTGACCCGGCCAACAGCTCGTTCATTTATCAGCGGTTCCAGAAATCCATCATGCACTACCAGGGAAGCTGCCGCTGCACTGAGCGCATCCTTCTGGCAGCCTGGTTCAAGACGGTGATCACTGGTGACGGCCTACCCGGTGACCTGGCGGAACAGATGACGGGCACACCCTACATCCGTCAGTACAGCCCCAGTTCGCCCAATTGGCTGGCCAGGCCCAGCGAGCTGTCCGGCACAGATATGACGAATGCCTTCGCACCCGATCTCGGCGGTGCGGGTCCGGTCATCCCCCCACCACCACCAACCGGCCCCACGGCAACACCTGCTCCCACAGTGTCAGGTGACGCTTTGCCCACCGTGACCATTCAACTCTCCGACTCTCGCACAGACCCCGGTGATTCAGTGAGCGTCACCGTGATCGGTCGAGACGACCGCGGCGTCGACTGGATCGAGTGGCGTGAGGTGGAGAACGACGCGAGTAACGACAACAACGATAGCGATTTCGATCCCATCCTGCGCGAGCGGCGCCGCTTCAACTGTGACAACCAGCGCGAGTGCGCCAATGTCTGGACGGTCTCACCCTCGCTCTCCGGAGATCACGTGCTGGAGGCACGAGCCCGAGATACCGCCGGCCAGATGGCCACGGTAGCCCGCGTGGAGCTGCGCATCCGTGAAGGTGGCGCCACGGCCACTCCCACGGTCGGCGCCAGCGCAACGCCAACGTCGGCCGCAACGGCCACCGCTACGAGTGTGGCCACCGCTACAAGTGTGGCAACTGGCGTCCCGAAGCCATAGTTACGAAATCGCCCATAGAGTCGAGGCGGGCAACGGAGCCCGCCTTCACTCGATGGGCGATTGCAGTTATTCAGCGAAAGGTGGATTACTGGCCAACCGCTTGACGCAGCAAGGCGTTGAGGGCCGCCACGGCGAGTGCCGCGCCACCATGTGTTCCCTTTACCGTGATGTACGGAATCGACCGGAGAGCAAGCTCCTGTTTGGATTCTGGCGCGGCAATGAACCCGGGCGGTGTGGCAATGATCAGCGCGGGCGGTGGCGCACCGAGGTCTAGGGCGTCTAGCAGAGCCAACAGAGCCGTGGGCGCTGTACCAATGACAGCCACTCCGCCACCCAGATAGTTCGCCATGGCGCCCATTCCAAGCGCCGTGCGTGGAATCTCAGGTGACCCGTCCTCCGGAATGTGGTCAAGTGCGCAGTGCACTGGGCAACGCAGGATTCCAAGTCGGCGACGATCCAGCCCCACATCCACCATGCGCACGTCCACGGCTACCACAGCGCCGGTGCGTAATGCGTTAATCCCGGCGCGCGCCGCGCCTGAGCTGACCTTTATGAGTGAGGCGAGGGTGGGATCGCCCGTTGAATAGACCATGCGCAGGGCCACAGCCTGCTCAGAGGGATCGGAAGGCAACGCTCCACGGCACAGCGTGGCTACCCGACGCATGCTTCGCAGCTCGATCTCTTCCGGCGGTAGCGCGTAACGCTGCAGTAGACTGGGCATGAGTAATGCCATGTCCCACCCACAATATCTAGTGTCTCCAAGATAGGCTGCCACAAGATATGCGAATAGTCAAGCAATTCCGACGCCAACAGGGTCATTGCAAAGTCGGCTTGGCGACGGGCTGGTCTAGCACGGGGCCTTGCGCCCTGTGCCTGGGACGCGAGAGCCGCTGATCGCAATCACGGGTCTGGGAGCTCCAGGCACAGGGCACAAGGCCCCGTGCCTGGAGCTCCCGCCGCCAACTCGACTTTGAAAAGTCCCTGTACGCTGAGACCAGAACCAGTGCCCGAGAGCACCGAACACCAATGCCCGGGTTCAGAATGCCCCAAATCTGAGCTCATCAAATCTCATTTGGCGGCGATGTCGCTCGGTTACTTCACGTACCGATTGACAAACATGCTAAGGATGCTGATGACGATGCTGCCCAGGAGTGCAGGGAAGAAGCCGTCAACATCATAGTCCGGGGAGAGCGCGCTGGTGAGCATGAGCATGAGTGCATTGATGACCAGGGCAAAAAGTCCCAGTGTAAGAATAGTGAGCGGCAGGGTGAGAATGAGAAGAACGGGCTTGATCAGCCAGTTCACCACACCAAAGATCACACCCAGAAGAAGCAGATTCACCAGATCGCCGCTGAAGGAAATGCCTGGAACCAGGTACGCGGTCACCCAGAGGAGCGCCGCATTGATCACGATCTGTACCAACATCTTGGTCATGATTTGTTCCAGACGGCTTGATACATCAATTTGAGCCACATTCGATCATACGCCGATGACACGCTGAAGCTGGATGCTCCTCCCAGGAACCGCTCAGCGGCCGTTCGCGCAGATGGTCTGCCCCTTCTCCACCACAACGACGCCGTTAGGAGAGACCCGAAAACGGGCTCGATCCACCTCGTGGTCCACACCGATCTGAGCGCCATCCTCCACCACCACGTTCTTGTCCAGAATAGCGTTGCGCACTACAGCCCCGTAACCCACCTGCACACCATCCAGCAGAATGGAGCCTGTAACCAGGGCTCCCCGCTGCACATGAACAAATGGGGAAAGTACAGACCGCTGCACCATCCCACCAGAGACGATCACGCCGGCGCTCAGGAGGGAGTCGTGCGCCTCGCCCGGCTGCCGGTCTAGCACCAGCTTGGCCGGAGGCACGGGCGGGTGCCAGGTGTAGATCGGCCAGGCCATGTTGTAGAGGTTGAAGGCCGGTATCGGCGCCACCAAGTCCATATGAGCGTCGTAGTAGGCATCCAGCGTGCCGACATCACGCCAATAACCGCCGTCGTCCACGGTGGCCCCCGGCACGGCGTTCGTGGAGAAATCATAATAGCCGGCTTCACCGCGCTCTACGAATCGGGGGATCAGGCTGCCGCCCACATCGTGTGCACTGCGGTCGTCATCAGCATCTTCCGTGACCGCGTCGATGAGGGCGCGGGTAGTAAACACATAATTGCCCATGGACGCCAGTACTCTGTCGGGCGCATCTGGCAGCCCCACGGCATTGGTGGGCTTCTCATGGAATGAGTCGATTCGGCCATTCTCGCCAGGCTGGATGACCCCCAGAGAACACGCTTCAGCCACGGGGGCGCGTACCGCGGCCACGGTGAGGGCCGCGCCACTGGCCACATGGTGAGCTATCATCTGACTGGGGTCCATGCGGTAAATGTGGTCCGCGCCAAACACGAGGATATAGTCCGGCCGCTCGTCATAAACAAGGTTCAGGTTCTGAAAAATGGCGTCCGCCGAACCGAGAAACCAGCGTGGTCCCTGGCGCATCTGCGCGGGCACAGCCGCCACATAATGACCAAGCATGGTGCTCATTTGCCACGTCTGAGCGATGTGCCGGTCCAGACTGTGGCTCTTGTACTGGGTAAGTACCACAATCTTGCGGTAGCCGCCGTTGGCAATATTGGATAATACAAAGTCCACCAGGCGATACGTGCCGCCGAAGGGCACTGCTGGTTTGGCCCGGTCAGCCGTGAGCGGGTTCAGCCGCTTCCCTTCACCCCCCGCGAGGACCATTGCCAGGACGTTCATGCTCCGCACCCCTCCTAGAGCGCCCGTGATATGGGGCAGTTCTGTACTCCCAGTACTCCACCAGTTCGCCTGACTCCCGTCATAACACTACCATGGTACAGGCCTCGATGTATGGGTCCGAGCACACAGATGGTGGTTTACGCGATGCATCTGTAATAGATCGGGCCCAGGAATTCCCTCGATCCCGGATTGTTCACCGGACTCGGCACAGGGGACCTCCTGCGCAGCGTAGGATGTCCCCTGCAGGTGGTCCGGAGTGGCCACGGTAAATAATCTGGGTGAGTCGTGGAGCTCGGCCTCCTATGACCGAGAAGCCCATGAGTCGTGGTGGAATGCTCGTGGAGTCGGGCTGGTACAACGCTGAGCCTCATTCGCCAGGTTGTTATGAGTGCGTTTTGCCAGCGTATTGACGCGCGTTTGACCATTCGTGGCGTGGCACTTGCATCAAGGTATGTCAGCAGCGGCGCGGGGAAAGAGGACGGCTTGAATCCCTTGTATTCCGCGCACGTTGCCGAATCCGGAGGTGATTCCTAAGATGAACACACGATCAACATTGGCAGTGGTGCCAGCAGAGGGGCCCAGCACGATGCGTGTAAACGTTGGTTGTGAGCTTACATTTCAGTCGCCAGCACCGGTCCCAATAGTGGCGCAAGTTCTGCCCAGATTCGATGATTCCCATGAGATCACCCGCGAGGTCCGCTCAACCCTCCCAATGACAGATTCGCATGAGTACCTTGACGGGTTTGGAAACCGTTGCTGGCGCTCGCTGGCACCGTCGGGCAGCTTCACCATGCGATATGATGCGGATGTGACGGTGTCTCGCTCACCAGATCCGGTCGTCCCCTGCGCAACTCAAACATCGGTGCAGGACCTGCCAGATGAGCTACTCACCTGGATGCTCCCTAGCCGTTACGTGCTCTCAGACGTGCTCGGCAGTACTGCCTGGGACCTCTTTGGCGCAAGTCCCACGGGCTGGGCGCGCGTACAAGCGATCTGTGACTGGGTGCATGAACATATCCATTTCCGTACCGCCAGCACGACCCCGGCCACCACCAGCCTCGACGTGTATCATCAACGCTACGGCGTGTGCCGCGACTTTGCTCATGTGGGTATCACCATGTGCCGCGCTCTCAACATACCCGCGCGCTATGTCTTCGGCTATCTGCCAGATATTGACGTGCCCGTGGCCGGGCCAATGGACTTCCATTCCTGGTTTGAGGCGTACCTGGACGGCCGGTGGTACACGTTTGACGCCCGGCACAATACGCCGCGCATTGGGCGCATCCCCATTGGCCGCGGCCGGGATGCGTTGGATGTGGCCATCGTCACCCAGTACGGGGCGAGCAGCCTGACAAACATGGTCGTCTGGTCTGACGAAATTCCGGAGTCCACCGCGGATTCAGCAATTCGTGCTTGACGGCCTTGAATCGCCGCTCAAGCTGCTGGATCATGAGTCCGTGGACTGGGATCGTGTTCGACGCACGAGCTATCTGGTGGACCAGGTGCTGCGCTATGAGTACCCCGGCCCAGTGCAGCGGTTGAATCAGAGGCTGGTAGTGTTTCCCCCGGAGCAGTTCGGCCAGCAGCGGCTCCAAGGTCGGCACCTGCAGGTGAGTGGTCCCCAGCCGCGCCTGCGAGAGGAGATCGACCACTTCGGTAACCAGGTGTGCCATTTGCTGGTGCCGCGTACAGAACGCATCATCGAGTTTGAGATCCGCTTCCTAGTGGAACGCAATCACGATTTACGGCCGCTTGATCCCGCTGAAATGAGCGACCTGTCTTACCGCGAGCCCAGCCCGCTGACTCTCCCGGATGCCCGCCTTACTGAAGCGGCCGCGGAGCTGGCGCGCGGTGGCGAGAGAGAAGATCTGGCCGAGCGCGTGAACCGATGGATCTGGCGCACCCTCACCTACACGCGCGATGTGACGAGTGTCCAGACAACCGCCGCTGAGGCGTTTGCGTTGGGCGCCGGCGTGTGCCAGGACTACGCACACATCATGATCAGTCTGTGCCGGCTCCTGGACATGCCGGCGCGCTATGTCTCCGGCCATCTGCTGGGCGAGGGCGCCACGCACGCCTGGGTGGAAGTGCTGGCGCCTGATCCGAACAGGGCGTCAAGACAGAGCATCCAGGCCTTTGACCCCACGCACGGACGGCGCTGCCGGGCGGACTATATCACCGTGGCAGTGGGCCGCGACTATACCGACGTGGCCCCCACCTCGGGTACCTTCGCTGCTCCTTACGGCGGCACGCTCTCCAGCCGCAAAGCCGCCGGGCTCATTGACATCGAGTACTTCGCGACTGAGACGGACTGAGACGAAGCGGCCGTGATCAGCCCGTCTCAGTCCCTACACGCTCACCGAAATAGCGGATGGGCCAGGCCGGGATGGCGAGCTCGTAAGCTGTAAATTGAGGTACGCGCTGTGAAGTAGATCGTGCGCAGATCTGGGCCGCCAAAGACGAGATTTGCAGGGACCTCGGGCGTCCGGATGATGCCCAGCGGCGCGCCGCTGGAAGTGAACACCCAGGTGCCTCCCGCGCCAGTGCAAAACACATTCCCTTCCGAATCCACCTTCATCCCGTCGGGCACTCCGTCCGTCTCATCCGAGGACATATCGGAAAAAATTCGGCGTCTGATCACCGTGCGATCCTCGGCCAGATCAAACGCGTGAATATATTGAGCAAAACGCGTGTTGGACACGTACAGCGTGCGCTCATCCGGGGAGAACGCCAGGCCGTTTGGATACTCACAATTTGCCACCAGCGTGACCGCGCCATCAGGAGTCACACGGTAAACGCCGGAATACATCTGCTCGCGCTCTGCCAGCGGCAGGCGCAGGCCGGGGTCAGTGAAGTAGAGGCTGCCATCCGAGGCGCAGATCACGTCATTTGGGCGGCTGAGCCGGCCATCTTCAAAGCGCTCCACCACCGGCGTAACGGTACCGCCAGGAGTCCAGCTAATGAGACGGCGATTACCGCCCTCACATACGATGACCCGGCCCTCAAGGTCAAAGGTGGTGCCGTTGCCCTCGCCAGTCTGCTCCCGCACCAGCTCCGGGGTACCCCCAGGGACCAGCTTGTAGAAGCGGCTCGGCCAGATATCCGAAAAGTAGAGGTACCCATCCGGATGCCAGGTGGGGCCTTCCGTGAACTCAAAACCGGTGGCCAGCCGCTCCGGCTCCGTTGTTTCCAGGATGGACGAAAGTATCTCGTTCACACTCGCCGCCTTTCTCCTGAGCTCCGCTCCGCCGCGATTCAAAGCTTCTCCGTGAGGAAATCTATCCGTTCGGCGTAATCACGGCCACCATGGCCTCCAGGATTTCACTGGCGTGGAATGCCTCGTTTGCTTCATTCAGACTGTAGCGGTGCGTCACCAGCCGCTCCACTGGGTACGGCATGATGGAGTGCATGGCATCCAGGCAGCGAATAAAGGACTCCGGATCCGCGCCAGACACGCCGGTCACACGCAGGCCCTTCTTCACGATATGCGCCGGGTTGATCGGCACGGTGCCAAAATCCGTGGCGGAGCCCACGAGCAAGTAGCGACCGCTGGGCCGCGCCATCTCCAGACCTTCCTGGACAACGGAGCGTGTTCCAGCGCACTCAATCACCACATCGGCGCCGCGTCCGGCCGTGAGATCCAGCACTTTCTGAACGCGCGCCACGGGCTCGGCGAAGTCTTGCAGATCCAGCGTTTCGCTGGCCCCGAGCTCCAGCGCTAACTCCAGGCGATGCGATGGCGCTCCGATCATGATGACACGTCCCGCGCCGGCGATCTTTGCCTGGAGCAGTGCTGCCATTCCCATGGGCCCTGAACCCTGAACCACCACCGTGTCCGCCAGGCCAATGCCGCCCATGCGCTGAATGCCTCGCCAGAGCGTGGGGTTCCCAGTGACGCTGATCAACGCCCGTTCAGACGACATATCATCTGGGATCCGAAGGATCCAACGGCGGCTTGGCTCCAGATAGACATACTGGCTGAAGCCGCCCGTGATATGCGGGGGTTCCGTAAATGGGCGCATGCCGTACATCATGCGCTCCTCGCAGTTCTCGCCCAGGGCACAGGTCCGGCACTTGCCGCATGGCGCGGCTCGGAACAGTACTCGATCGCCCTCGCGGAGCGGCTGGCCCAGCACATCACGATCCAGCCCGCGCCCGGCCATGGCCAGGGTAGCCACATTCTCATGCCCGAAGATCATCGGGTGAGGTGTGGTGTCGAGATGGAGATTGTGCACATCCGTCCCACAGACGGCGGCCATGGCCATCATTACTACCGCCCCACCTGGAGCTGGCTCCGGCACCGGAAACTCTTGAACCTCCAGCGGTTTCCCGGCGCCCACAAAGACCGCCGCTCTGGATGTTGTCATGGACCTACCTCCCACCCCGAAATGCCCATTCATGTCTTGAGCTACCGACCGATCTCGCCGATACGCCGCGTCAACGTACGAGACTGGTGCATTGTTATCGTGTTCCAGTCCGCCGTCAACCAGCGCGGTTCCGAGCGGCCCACCGAACCTTACTGGGCTCCCGATCATGAACTGGTGATTTGGAACCTGCCCAACCACGTCAGCGAGATAGGGCTCAGCCGTATGTAGGGTGATGTAGAAGCGATCGATGTATTCAGTGGGCAAACGCTGAAGCATCGTTGGGAGCTTCGATCCCTGGGCACGCTTGAGGTGCTCCTCGTAGTCCATGTCCAGGCGATTCATGCGATAGGGCACCCAGCCAACTCCGGCTTCGAAGATGCCGAAACGTAGCGTTGGAAATCGATCCAGCGTGCCACTGAAGATCACGTGAGCCATAGTCAGCATGTAGGTAAATGGGAAACCAAGCAAGGAATCGCTATGACCAACAACAACTGGCAGGTCAATCCGTACTATCAAATCGACTCGTACATGCATTGGGCTCAGCGCGAGGGCATCCCGATCATCGACTCCTACTCCGTGGATTGCCTGACCCAGCCGCTGGAGCCCTGGCACCGGCTGGGTGGACTGGGCGCACTGGTCCATTTGGTGGGTCGGGGCGACATGATGAACCTGTACCTGGCGGAGATCCCCGCCGGTGGCTCGCTCAAGCCGGAGAGACATCTCTATGACAAGATCATCTACGTACTCCAGGGCCGGGGAGCCACCACGGTGGAAGCGCCCGACGGCGGGCGGCACAGTTTCGAGTGGGGCCCTGGCAGCCTGTTTGGCGTGCCGATCAACGCAAGCCATCAGCACCACAATGGCTCAGGCAGTGAGCCAGCTCGCTTCGCAGCGCTGACCAATCTGCCCATCATCCTCAACCTCTTTCATAACGAAAGTTTCGTCTTCGAGAACCAGCACGCGTTCCAGGAGCGGGTCGGGGAGGAGCGGTACTATCGCGGCGAAGGTGAGTTCCGCTCGGTAAAGCCGGGTCGCGATCAGTGGGAGACCAATTTCGTTGCCGACCTGACCGGATTCCAGCTTCCGGAGTGGAAGGCACGTGGCGCGAGTGCCCGGACGGTGAATTTCACGCTAGCGGACAGCACCATGCACGCGCATATCTCCGAGTTTGGTGTGGGCACATACAAGAAGGCGCACCGCCACAATGCCGGCGCGCACATCTTCTGCGTCACCGGCCACGGCTACAGTTTGCTCTGGAAAGATGGCGAGGACCCCGTAAACACGGTGCGCGTGGATTGGAAGCCAGGCACACTCTACGCTCCGCCGGATGGGCCGACGTTTCACCAGCATTTCAACACCGCCACCGGCCCCAGTCGATACCTGGCACTTGGGAGCCCGAACTGGGGGGGCCCGCGCTACTTCGTCTCCACGGCCGCCAAGCGCGGATATGAGCAGATGGACCAGTCCGTCAGCGAGGGGGGAAATCAGATCGAATACGAGCATGAGGATCCGCGCATCCTGGCGCTCTACGAGCAAGAGTGCGCTCAACATGGCGTCGTATCACGCATGTCAGACTGAGAGCTTGAGCCAACTTGGCCGCTCTCGCCACTCTGGTGACGAGAACGGTCGTAACTGTTCACGTCTCGAGGGATGTTCACCGCAGAGACTCGGAGACGCAGAGAGAAGAAAGAAGTAACTCTGCGTCTCTGCGTCTCTGCGGTGTACATTCGTCCCGTGGAATCTGAACACTTACGAGCGGTCCATATACTTACCATCAGACGCCAAACACGAAGTGAGAGGTTGAGAGGCCAATGATCGCGATGGTGCTGGCACTGGGAATAGGAGCCGTGGCGGGCTCACGAACGATGATTGCGCCCACCGCGGTGAGCTGGGCAGCATCCCTTGGATGGCTGACGATTCAGGAGAAGCGGCTGCGCTTTCTGACGCGACCCGTGACGCCACGATTCATCACGGCGCTCGCGCTTGGGGAGCTCATTGGAGACAAGCTCCCTGCCACTCCCAGTCGCACCATGCCGGGGCCATTTGCCGCTCGGATCGTATCAGGCGCGCTAAGCGGGTACGTGATCGGCCAGGCTCGTGGTGAGCGCGTGAGCGGGGTGCTTGGAGGGATCATAGGCGCAGTCGTCGGTACACTTGGCGGACGGGTCGCGCGCGGATTGCTTGCTGGTGCGCTCGGCCGCGACTGGCCGGCGGCGCTGCTGGAAGATGCCACGGCGATCCTTGCTGCTGGGTGGATCGTGAAGTCCGTGCGAGGTGCGCGAACGTAGGTCGGCCCGCGTCGTGATGAAGCTCACCTTCGCGGAGCTCCCGCGCACCGATGGCACGCTGGACAGACACCGCTGACTGTGCCATGCTGGTCCTCGTCGAGCGCGGGGCGGTGATGATTCTCTGGAAGCACCGATGCTCGGGGAGGAATAAATGGCCACGGAAACCGAACTCAACGCCGGTCCGCTCGAAGAGCTCGAGATCACCGACGCCTATGTGAACTGGCAGAAAGATGAGGGCGCACCGGTCATCACCGGCTTCTATCTCGAGGACCTGAGCACCGTGGAGCTGGGCCCCTGGGAGCGCAAGGGCGGCCGCGGCGCGTTTGTGAACCTGGATGGCACCGGCGGCGTGAACGACACGCAGGTGGTTGAGATTGCACCGGGCGGATCATCGGAGCCAGAGCGCCACCTATACGAAGAGTTCGTCTACATCGTTTCGGGTCGCGGATCCACCAGCGTCTGGTACGACGAAAACAACAAGCAGACTTTCGAGTGGGGCCGTGGATCGCTGTTTGCCATCCCGCTCAACGCCAACTACCAGCACTTCAATGGCAGCGGCCGCGAGCCGGCCCGCTATATGGCAGTGACCACGGCGCCGGTGATGCTGCGCCTGCTGCGTAGTCGCGATTTCATCTTCAACAACCCGCATCGGTTCCCTGAGCGGTTTACCGGCGAGCAGGGCTACTTCAACGGCGAGGGCAAGATCCACCAGTCCAAGCGCACCCAGACGCTGGTGACCAACTTTGTGGCGGATGTGCACTCCCTCGGTCTTCACAGTTGGAAGGAGCGCGGCGGTGGCGGCACGCACATTGGCATTGAGCTGGCCGAGAATAGCACTGGCGCGCACATTTCCCAGTTCCAGATAGGCACCTACAAGAAAGGCCATCGCCACGGGCCTGGCGCCCACGTGATCATTCTGGATGGTGATGGCTTCAGCACCCTCTGGCGTGATGGTGATGCGGAGCCGATCAAGTGTGACTGGCGGCCGGGAGCGGTCATTGTGCCGCCGGAGAACTGGTTCCATCAGCACTTCAATACGGGGAATCGTCCCGCCCGGTACCTCGCGCTGCGTTACCAGGGGCGCAAGTACGTCTCAACGGTGTCCGTGAATCGCGGCGATGCCGACATCAGCGTCAAGCTGGGCGGAAACCAGATTGAGTACGAGGACGAAGATCGCAAGATGCACGAGCTGTTCGAGTCGGAGCTGGCCCGCCACGGCGCCACCTGCCGCATGAAGGGTTACATCCCCTGGTGCACCGGCGAGGTGGGGCCAACGCTCAACCAGGGTGGCGACTAACCGAAGCGCGGGGACGTCCCTGCGCTTCATCTTCCTCTGACACTCAAGGTGCCGGAATCCTGATTGGCACTCGCCGTGCTCCAATCAGGATCGCGGCACCTTGCTCAATCTACGTTGCCATCAACAAGGCGGGGGAAACGTCGTGACAGATACGCACACGTCAACTATTCGGACGGACCAAGGTGGCCTTGCGTTTCAGGTGATTCCCGCGTGGGAGAAGCGACCCGATGGTATGGTCCATCTAGACGTTCCGGGAGTGGCCGTGGACTCGGCGGATCGGGTGTATCTCTTTACCCGATATGACCCGAGGGTCATGGTGTACGAAGCCGATGGCACCTTTGTAACAAGCTGGGGAGAGGATCTCTTCAGCCCCAAGACCCACGGGATCACCATTGGGCCCGATGACATGGTCTACTGCACGAGTCACGGCGACCACGTGATCCGCAAATTCACCCTGGAGGGCAGGCTCATTTCAACGATGGGCACTGAGGGCGTTCCGTCGGACACCGGCTACGATGGGAGCAACCTGGACACGGTGGTGCGGGCCGCCGGCCCATTTAACACCTGCACCAATCTGGCCATTGCCCCAGATGGCGAGCTGTATGTCTCAGACGGATATGGGAACTGCCGCGTGCACCGATTCACCGCCGAGGGTGAGCTTATCCAATCCTGGGGCGCACCGGGCGTTGGTCCGGGGGAATTTCACCTGCCGCATGGGATCTGGATTGATTCCGAGGGCCGCGTGCTGGTGGCCGATCGCGAGAACGAGCGCATCCAGATCTTTAGTCCAGATGGTGTATTCATTGAAGCATGGACGGATGTGCAGCGGCCCTGCGCCATCACCATTGATCCATCCGGTTTCGTGTATGTGGCCGAGCTCCGTTCCGATCCAGGCTGGCGATCCTACACCATTGGAACGATCACCCAGGCGCGCCCCGGGCGCGTAAGTGTCTTCGATCTCCAGGGGCGGCTCCAGGCTCGCTGGGGAGGAGAAGACATGGCGGCGCCGGGCAACTTTGTGGCTCCGCACGGAATCACCGTGGACTCCAGAGGCAACGTCTACGTGGCCGAAGTCACTCATACCATGGGCGGCCGCACCGGCCTGGTGCCCGAGGGCACGCACGACATTCAGAAATTCACCCGCGGTGAGGGGGCTCCTTCTGGAAAGTAGCTGGAGTGCCTTCACCGGGGGATACCTGGAGTGCCCTCACCCTAGCCCTCTCCCCCTGGGAGAGGGCTAGGGT
>JBJXFJ010000120.1:0-2615 GCA_046154735.1 Chloroflexota bacterium
GGGGCGTTCCTGCTCATCGCCGCGCGGTAAGTCTTTCACTGTCGGGCAAGATGCCCGACACCACCGGTGGCAGGGGAACCCCACAGCACTTGCCTGATAGAGCGCTAGCCCGACTCCAGATCAGCGATCGAAAGCGGTCCACTGTCGGGCGAGAAACCCGACTCCAGGGGCCATCCACCGCGCCTCATCGGCCCGTCGGTACTAGGCTGTTACAAGGCGCGAACTGAGCGTTTCATTGGCAAACTCGAGTATGGCCTGGCGGACAGCGGGCCAGTGTGGAGACGTCACATCCCGCACATCGGAGTGCTCTGCCCCGGCAATCGTGACCAGGCGGGCGGCATCGCCCGAGCTCTGTGCCGCGGCGACATATTCTTCACTAAAGCGAACGGGGACCGTCGAATCGGCCGTACCGTGAATCAGAAGCTGGGGAGCTCCGAGGGGCAGGAGCCGCGCGGGAGACACCGCCGCGTATCGTTCAGACTGCTGATCGGGAGCCCCACCCAGCAGCTCCCGGAAGACTGCTTGCAGA
Source organism: Chloroflexota bacterium (assembly GCA_046154735.1). GTDB lineage: Bacteria > Chloroflexota > UBA6077 > UBA6077 > JACCZL01 > CAVXYC01. The sequence goes on from JBJXFJ010000120.1 coordinate 530, forward strand.
CGCTCCGGCCAGTCTCGCTCAAAGTCACACACACCAGCGGCCGAGATAGCGCCCCGCACCAAAACCGATGGTGCGCCGCCGAGCTCATCCTGCATCGCGGCGCGGTTTCGGCTCGCCAGCCACAGTGCCAGTGGCGCGCCGGCTGAGTGACCAAACGCCAGCACGGAATCCAGATCAAGCCGATGCTCCTCCGCGATCGTCTGGAGGAAATCAGTGGCCACTGCCGCGTCTTGCCAAGTTTCAGGCCAACCACCGCCCGTCCCTTCCAGACGTCGATACTCGACATTCCACGTCGCCAGCCCGGCGCCGGTCAAGTCGGCACAGATTGGCCTGAGCCGATCAAGCGTTGGACCGGCTGCGAATCCACCCCCATGCAGAGCGATCATGACCGGGAACGGTCCGATGCCGGACGGAACAGTCAAATCCGCCACCTGCTCGGTGTGGCTACCGTAGGTGAAGCGTTTCGATTCGGTCATCGCTCGTTCTCCAAAAGGTGTCTGACGTGTCAGCATGGTAACCCTCTCGGCGCCAGCCCTGCCGCCAATTGTCTACGTTCCGAAAGGACGGCTCATGAACCGCGGAGACGCCGAGCACCGAAGCGCGTGCCCTTCTGAGTCTCGGCGGTTCATGAGAGCCACCGTGATTCGCTATAGTGATCAAGAGGACAGACATGCTCGAATCGCTCTTTACCGTTGATGCTCTAGTTGCCCTTCTTACCCTCACGTTGATGGAGATCGTTCTGGGGATTGACAACGTTGTATTCATCAGCATTCTGGCAAGTCGCCTCCCGCTCGATCAGCAGCAACGGGCTCGATCCGTTGGACTTTCGCTCGCGCTCGGGCTGCGCATTGGCCTTCTGCTAGCGATCTCCTGGGTGCTGGGGCTCACCGCGCCTCTCTTCAGCATCGTGGGACATGCCGTGTCCGGACGAGACATCATTCTTCTCCTGGGCGGATTTTTTCTCATCTACAAGGCAACGACCGAAATCCACGAGAAGCTGGAAATCCACCATCCCGATGGAGCTCCCGCCGCTGGCAAAGCAACATTCAATAGCGTGATTATTCAGATTCTCATCATGGACCTCGTGTTCTCGCTTGATTCGGTGATCACTGCCGTGGGCATGGCCAATCAGATCGCGGTCATGGTCGTTGCCATGCTCATTGCCGTGGGCGTCATGCTCGTAACCGCCGCGTCTATAAGTGGCTTCGTTGAGAGACACCCGAGCGTTAAGATCCTCGCCCTAGCCTTTCTCCTGCTCATTGGCGCCATGCTCGTTGCGGAAGGCACCGGGCAGCATATTGAGAAAGCATTCATCTATTCGGCAATGGTCTTCTCCCTGTTTGTTGAAATGCTGAACCTCCGCTATCGCGCAAATCAGGCGGAAGCGGTGGTGCTCCACCGCCGATTCGAGCACGAAGGGCCGGGACGGCCGGCCTAGTACCGATGGGCGGATGAGGCCCGAGGGGGCAGATCATGCTTGCTGTCAGTGATTCTGCGGCTGCCACAACTGGCCGGCTGTGATTCAAAGTTTCCCGGCCCCCGGGGCCAAAGCCGGCCCGGCCCCTCTGGGAGCGCTGCAATCCCTGGCACCCCGGCCCGTGAGGGCCGCAACGCGCGATCCCAGTCCGCGACCCGGAGCCCGGAGAGCGGCCTCGACGGCCGGGCCGCCAGGGATGGCGGCGCTCCCAGTGGGGCCGGGAAACTCTGACCCGCACCCCGAGTGGCCCATCCCAATGCACTCCTGATTCGGAGTTTGCTACGCTTCCGCCCACCATGCCCGGGCCGTTCGATTCCACCACCAAGTTCCTCGTTCAGACCTATCCACGCGATTGGCTCACCTATCTGGGCCTCGCCGGACCCGGTCCGGTCACCGTAATTGACGCCGACCTCTCCACGGTGACCGCCGAGGCGGACAAGGTCCTGCTCCTGCATGAGCCGTCGCCGTATCTGGTGCACCTTGAGTTTCAGGCCAGCCCGGATGCCCGGATGGGCCAGCGGCTCGCCCGCTACAACCTGCTGCTCGGCTATCGGCACGCGCTCCCGGTGGCGAGTGCGCTGGTCCTCTTGCGTCCCGAAGCGCAGAGCC
>JBJXFJ010000362.1:0-3912 GCA_046154735.1 Chloroflexota bacterium
GTGTGGAATGTGGAGTACCGTCGACTCGGAATCGCCGGTGGCGGTTGGCCGGGCACCTGGGAGGACGTGGCAGCAGCCACAGATCAGCTTCACGCTCTTGCGCCAGACTACGCCTTGGATTTGAATCGCGTGGTGACCCTGGGCCACTCGGCCGGGGGGCCCTTGGCGCTCTGGCTGGCGGGGAGGCATCGTCTCCCCGTGGCGAGCGCTCTGTATCGCGTGGACCCACTGCGACCTATCGGAGCCATCTCGAGCGCTGGCGTGAACGATTTGCGCGCGGCATTTGAGCGCAATATGGGCGAGGGTGTCTTGAACCAACTCCTGGGAGGTGGTCCGGATGCGTTTCCGGATCGCTATGCGAGTGTATCGCCTCCGGATCTTTTGCCTTTCGGGGCTCCTCAGCTCCTCATACATGGGACCGCTGATACGATGGTCTCACTCAGCGTGAGTGAGGAACATCTCCAGGCGGCCAGGAGCGCGGGAGATTCTGCCGAATTGGTGACAATCCCGGGCGCGGACCATTTCCAGATCCGCGATCCCGCTTCACCGCACTGGGCTCCAGCCCGTGAAGCTATCCTTCGATTCTGTGATCAGGTGGCAGCCGTTCAAGCGTAGGTCGCACTTCCCTGTTCGTGGTGCGGAATCGAGCCCGCCGTACTCTCGCGGATGCCAGTCCCAGGACGTGGCGAGAGGTTGGCAGGGTGAAGTCCGAACCGCGAACGAGAGGTGGTGTCACCGTACCCTGATGCCGAGCTGGTCCTGGTGAGCCGGCTGACGTAGAATCCCGGTCGATCCGGAGTCGATGCTTATGCCCGGGCGCCTCTGGCGAGGGTTTACTCTCGCGGTGTTCATTTCATTGTTTCTGAATAACGCCGTAGCGCTTGCCCAGGATCAGCGCGCCGATATCACCTACCTGGGACGAGATGAGACCCAGACGCTGGATCGGTACCAGTTTGTGATCCGCCCCGGCAGCCGCATGTGGGACGTGGCCGTGAATGCGCTCCCCCTGGTGGGATTTGAGGAAAGCGATCAGAAGGCTTTCGATATGGTCGAACAGTCCTACAAGAAGCGCTTTCCCGAGCGCGGCGTGGCCGGGATGCGCCCCGGCGATACGTTCACACTTGAGGTGGCGGCGGGCACGTTTGTCACTAAAGAGATCACCCGAAAACCGGATTCCTTTGAGTACCTCTCGTTCGCCGGTGATCTGCTCTACTACTATCCCAATGAGCCGTCTGTCGTCTATCGCTTGATTCGCAAGGAGCAGTCAAATCGTGCTGAGCTGCTACTGACCGGCGTTTCGGCAGATCCCCTAGTGGTAGCGCGGCGAATTTACGGTATTGATTCGCCCGATTTTATTCAGCTACGTGCCATCCGTGCGGCCATCAATGACCGACAGGCGCGGGTGACGGTGGATCTAGCGCGGCCGTATCTTGACGAGTTCCGGAATTTCCGGGAGCGCGCTGAGCGCATCGAGGAGGGTGAGACGGGGCTCAAGGCATACATCTTTCCCAATGATCCTGAGATCCCCTTCGTGCGTGTTGACGACGCGATAGGAACTGAGACAGACCCGGGCAAGTTCCCGCGCTTTTTCCGCGCCATGTATTATCGCGACGGCACCATCAAGCGCTATTTCATCACCGAAAGTGGCGATTCGGTGGCCGCGTTGGGTAAGCCGCTATCTGAAGAATGGACCAGGGTCCTGCCGTCGTTTCAAGAATGGCAGCCGGGGCAGGCTGAGTCGTTGCCACCGTTTACTTCCGCCGTCACCGCGGCGGGCCAGATTCTCCCGGGGCGAATTGCCGTGATCTCACACCGTCCCAAGGCGGAACAGGCCCGGGGTGTGGCTCAGTCTCGAGGGGTCGGTGGAGCCACTGACTGTTTTGGCATTCCACTTCTACTCATGGGCGTTGCAGGCGCCGTAATAAGGATGTCGCGTGGTGTACTTTTCTAAGTATTTGGTCCTTGGTGTGATCAGTCGGTCCCTTATTGGGATACTCGTACTTGGTGCAACAACGATTCCTGGTGCCAGTGCGACCACGGCCCAGACTTTTGATGCGGACGTGGGCCTGGATCCAGGGCATAGCTACGTGGATGTTGGTGCTGCCGGGGGCGGACTGAGGGAGTTTGAGCTTGCCCTGGACATTGGCCAGCGGGTTCGGGAGCGCCTGGAGGAGCGCGGATTGAGTGTCCGCATGACGCGCACCAATGCACAGCCGCTCTCGGCCATGAACCATCCTGATTCTACGGAGCGGGTGCGCATTGAACAAGAGGCCCGACTTGCCTCGGTTGGGCGTGTGCGTGCCTATGTCTCAATTCACTTCAATGGGCATCCGAGTCCCTCCTTGCGCGGAACTGAGACCTACTTCAATGTGGATGGACTGGCCGGGGCTGAAAATCAGCGCCTCGCTGATGTGCTGCAGCGCAATGTGGTCAACGCGCTCTGGGAAGGCGGATATCCCGCGGTCGACCGTGGCGTGAAATCAGATCTTGCGGCAGGGAAGCCTTACGGGCACTTCTTCAGTCTGCGCGGGCCGGCGCCAAGCGTGCTGGTTGAAGGGCTGTTTCTGAGCAGCCCTGGAGAGGCGGCCGCCTTAGGTACGCCCGAGGTGCGCGATGCGCTGAGCTGGGGCTACGTTCGCGGAATTCTGGAGTTCTTCTCAGTGTCCGCGGCAACGGAGCCGGCCAATCGGAGTTTCCAGCAGACGCCCATGGCTTCCAGCACGATGCCGCTGGACATTTTAGACTGACCCACGCGCCGATCCACGAAGAGAATGGGCACTTCAGTGACGCAGAATCCAAGCCGATTGCACAGGTAGTTGAGCTCCACCTGAAATGCGTAACCGTTTGAGTGAATCGCATCCAGGTTGAAGCTGGCCAGGACATTTGCGCGGAAGCATTTGAACCCACTGGTGAGGTCATTCATGGGTACGCCCAGTACGAGCTTGGCGTACTGGGAGCCTCCCCGGCTTATCAGCGTACGCAGCAGCGACCAGTTCTGAGTCCCGCCGCCCGGTACCCAGCGCGCGCCAATGGCCACATCACAATCGCCCACCGCGGCCAGCAAGCGGGGAAGGTCATCCGGGCTATGTGAGAAATCGGCATCCATCTCGAAAATCGCATCGTAACCATGCTCAAGGGCAAACTTGAACCCGGCCACATAGGCCGTTCCCAAACCCATCTTCCCAGCGCGATGGATGACGTGGATACGGGAGCCCTCCGCGGCCAGCTCGTCCGCGAGGTTGCCGGTCCCGTCAGGAGAGTTGTCATCCACCACGAGCACGTCGAACTGGTCACCCTGGGCAAGAATGGCTGGGAGCAGCAGAGGTAAATTCTCGCGCTCATTGTACGTTGGGATGATCACAAGAGCGCGCTGGAGTGGCGGGCGGTCGGTGGTTTGCATGTGCACGGTAGTAGTGTTTCAGGTTACCTGACATTTCCATTCGGAGAACACGGGGCAGCATGGATGCGGTGTGAGATCCGTCCGCGCCCAGAGCATCGCTGAGAACGATAGCAAAGGGCAAGGAGCACGGCGCCCACTTGGAGTGCCGGACAAGCCTGCCTGACAAACGCGGCCGCGGGGAAGGCAAGATAAGGTCCACATGGGTGGATTTTTGTGTGCGCTTCTCGGAACCAACGGGATGGGTAAACCGTTACGGTATGAGGTGTTGGAAGAATTGATGTGGTGCGCGGCGCTGATGCGCAACCGCCGGGATGAGGCCGCGTGAGGATTGCGTTGCGATTTGGCCCGATCCGAATTTGTGACATTCGGAATGATCCCGAAACGTCCCACGCGTGATATAATGAGCACACTTGACAGAATTAGGGTTCGTGTGCCCCCGGCCCGAACATGGATTGTGAAATAAGAGATGGCGGCGACGGATTTCTCCGACGATACAAGTTTACTCGATTCAT
>JBJXFJ010000379.1:0-11360 GCA_046154735.1 Chloroflexota bacterium
CGGCCAGCGGGTGAACTGCCGAGCGATGCGCGCGTCAAACACAATGTAGGCCAAACGATCCGTCTGCGTTGGAACCTGGTTGGAAGGTTGGCCGCGCTCATCCGTGAAGCGCTGCCCCTCACGGTTGACAAGGATGGCACCGGCCTTGAAGAGCTCGTTGGATGGTCCCAAGGCGGTTGTAAGAAAGCTCATCAGAAACGGCCGAAGCATGCGTCTTGGCAGATGCTCCCAGGCCCAGGCAATGCCTAAAGCGATCGGCCGCCAGGGTGGCAGTCGACCGATGAGATTGGTCTGGGCCGGCGGAACAAAGCGCATGATTGGCCCACGCACGAGATCGCCGTTAACCACCCGAGCGCCGAGCTCTAACGCCAGCTTGTGGCCGTCACCCGTGCTGGCCACGTTCACTGGTTCCACGTCCACCACCTCAGGCGTGGCGAAGCGCGCCTTCAGCTCGCGGTCACCGCTGTAGTCCCCGGTGGCCAAGATCACTGCCTGGCGAGCCCGGTACGTCTCCGTAACGCCATTCACCGTGGCCTCGACTCCCGTGACACGCCCTCGCTCCACGAGCAGCCGAGTGGCGCGGGCGTTTGTACGAATCTCCACGCCTAGCTCCTGGCAGTAGCGCGTGAGGTGATAGGCAAAGGATCTGGAATTGGGCACCACGTTGTGCATACGGTTCACCCGGTGGGGCGGCTCCGGCATGGGCCCCACAAAGACCACGCCAAGCCGCTCTAGCCACTCCAGCATCTCCGTGGTGTGATCCACCAGCACCCGGCGCAGCGCCAGATTATCTCTGGGGGCGAGTGCGCCAGCATGTTTGGCCATGTCCTCAAAGTGTTCATCCGGTGAATCCTGAATCCCGTGCCGGCGCTGGTGGGGAGATTGCGTGATGGTCACCGACCCAACGGACCATGACGTGGTGCCACCTGTGCTCGGGTTCTTCTCCAGCAGGATCACCTCGCGGCCCAGGGCGGCCGCCTCCGAGGCGGCCGCCAGGCCGCTTCCACCGCCGCCAATCACGATGATGTCAGCGTCGTTCACGGCGCTCGTTGCCACTCTATTGGCATCGCTTCAGGGCTGATCTTGATGTAACGCCAGGCGCGCGCTAATTTCGGTCGCGTCCCCGTCACTGCGTTCATTGTCCGCCGTCTCAACGGCTCGTCACGCCAGGCATCGATACGTATTTCGCGAGGAGCTGTCCGTAGCCAGAAACGTTATCAGGATAGCCAATGCGGCGGAGCGCCGCCCAGATGCTCACCTGGGTGGTACTGAGCACGGGCTTCCCGAGATCCTGCTCCAGGCGATCGATGATGTCCATACTGCGCCAGTTGGTGCACGCTAGGACAATTGCTTGAGACTCAGGCCGGTCAATACGACGACCCATAGCATACGCGGTCTCCGCGGTCAGTCGGCCAACGACGAGGTTGTCCTCCAGGCCCAGCCCCTCAAGTGTCACCACCTCTAACTCATTAGAGCGCAAGAAATTGGCGCAGATGCCGTTCACGGTGTCGGTATACGCCGAACCAAGTGAGATGCGGTGAATGCCCAGCTCCTGGAGCGCTTCGATGAGGCCGCTAGAGGTTGTCACGGCAGGTTTGCCGCACGCGCCTTCGATCCGCGCGCACATTTCCCGATCGTACCCCAGACCATTGATGAAGCTGGGCGCCGTGGCACCCAGCACCACCACATCCACGTCGGCTGAGGCCAGCCCGCGGCTCTCCCGCTCCACGTCCTCGGCCGTACGCTGAATGGAATCGGTAGTGATCTGCTGAAGGAACATGCGCGCACAATGAAGCGTCACGTCAGGCGGAAGCGCCCGGTAGAACTCTGGTTCCACCGTTGTATTCGATGATGGCACCAATAGGCCGATACGGTACTCGCGACTCATCTGCGCCCCTCCATCGGAATGAGCCCAGAGCTGCCCCTGGACGGCTGTGAAACTCCAGGCTGCATCATATCTGCAGCACCTGGGCAAGCGGCGTGTAGGGTAGTCCCAGCGCATCGGCCACGGCGGCATTCGTGAGTGCGCCGCGGTGAGTATTCACACCATGAGCAAGCGCCGGTGATGCGTGGAGTGCTGCCTCCAACCCGCTGTTGGCAAGCTGCAGCGCGTATGGCAAGCTCGCATTGGACAATGCAAAGGTTGAGGTCCGCGGGACCGCGCCGGGGATGTTGGGTACTCCGTAATGGACCACGCCATGCTGAACAAATGTGGGCTGGCTGTGGCTGGTGGGGCGCGTGGTTGCCACGCAGCCGCCTTGATCCACGGCCACGTCCACAATCACCGAGCCGCGCGGCATGGTCCGCACCATGGACTCAGTGACAAGTGCTGGCGCCCGGCCGCCGGCCACCAACACTGCGCCAATGAGCAGGTCAACGGTTGTGAGCGCGTGCGCGATGACCGCGGAATTTGAGGCAATCGTCGTGAGCCGACCAATGAGACCCAGATCAAGTTGACGGAGTCGCTCCAAATTCCGATCAATGACCGTGACGTCCGCGCCCATGCCTAACGCTATTCGCGCCGCGTGCGTGCCCACCGTTCCCGCGCCCAGCACCACCACTCGCCCAGGCGCCACACCGGGAACTCCGCCCAGCAGCGTACCTCGGCCGCCCTGCATATGCGTAAGGAGCTGCGCGCCGATTTGCGTGGCCATCCGCCCGGCCACTTCGCTCATGGGTACCAGAATGGGTAGCGATCCATTCTGCTCACGCACCGTTTCATAGGCTAGGCCGGTCGTTCCTGCCGCCAGCAATCTTCGCGTGAGCTCTGGTTCAGGTGCCAGGTGGAGGAAGGTGAAGAGGACCTGGCCGGATCTGAGCAACGGATATTCCGGGGGCAGTGGCTCCTTGACCTTGATCACCAGCTCCGCGGACCACGCATCGGCAGCGGTGGGTACGATGCGCGCACCGGCGGCCACATACTCGTCATTGGCAAAGCCGCTGCCCTCACCAGCGCCCGTTTCCAGAAGCACTCGATGTCCGGCATGGCTCAGCGCCGCGGCTCCCAGGGGCGTGAGCGCCACACGGCGCTCATTGTCCTTGATCTCCCGCGGAATTCCAACAATCACCCGGCCAACCTCCGCTTCCAGTATGGCATGGCCAGATCCGATATCCCAGGCGCCTGCCGCTACCGTGTTTGCATTCCACCTAACGTTACACGGGCTATAGTTGCACGGGCTATCAATCGACCAACAGCAGCATTGTCAGGTAGCGCGCCAGGCAACACTATCTCCATAGCCCTCACGCCGGCAGTTCGAATGAACAACCCGGAGCCCAAACGACGACACCGCCGAAGCGACGGCGCCGTTTCCCCCGAGTGGGCCCCGGGCGTTCGCCAATTGATACGGTCTAAACCGTCTTTCAATGCGCCATTTCGGCTCTCAGTCCCATTACGAAGCATTCTGTACACTCGCTGCTATGCTTGAGACTGGCATTCGTCTCGAGACGCGTAGCTCGGAGCCTTCACTGGTCACACCGCAATCCACCTCAAATCGTCCTTCGTCACTCTCAGGTTTAACTACCGAGGAGGCGGCTGAACGACTTCACACTCAGGGCCCAAATGAGCTGCCGGCGGAGCCGCGCGCAACGCCGCTCAAACTGGTCTTCGATCTGATTCGTCAGCCAATGCTGCTGCTCCTGGTTCTGGCTAGCAGTGTCTATCTCGTACTGGGTGAGCACGTCGAGGCGGCGTTGCTCTTTGCCTCAATCGGGGTCGTGATCGGCATCGAGCTGTACCAACACGTTCGAACTGAGCGGGCCCTGGAATCGCTCCGGGATTTGGCCAGTCCGCGCGCGCTGGTAATTCGCGATGGCACGTACCTGCGATTGCCCGGTCGGGAGCTTGTCGTAGACGACCTGATCGTATTAGAAGGCGGCGATCGTGTGCCTGCGGACGGCGTGGTCATCCAGGGTAGCAATCTGAAAGTCGATGAGTCATTGCTCACCGGTGAATCATTTCCCGTGGAGAAGTGCCTGATCAGTCCTGACGGGCAACCGGCGGAAGCCGGCGTGCACGCTGGCACACTGGTGGTGACCGGCCAGGGCATTGCCCGAATCACTGCCACCGGCTCCAGCACCGAGCTTGGAAAAATCGGACTCTCACTCAACGCGCTGGAGGTCCAGCGGAGTCCGTTGCAGCGGGAGATCGATCATGCAGTTCAGGTAGTTGGGCGCGTAGCCGTGCTGGTTTGCGCTCTGGTTTCCATCGGATATGGCTTCACCCAGATGAGCTGGGTTGCCGGAATCCTGGCCGGGGTCAGCGTGGCCATGTCCATGATCCCGGAGGAGTTTCCCATCGTTCTCACGGCGTTTCTGGCTCTGGGCGCAGCCAGAATGGCGCGCAATCAAGTGCTGACTCGGCGTATTGCCGCGGTCGAAACCCTCGGGGCCACCACGGTCCTATGCACCGACAAGACAGGCACGCTCACAATGAATCGCATGGCCGTCACTCGGGTCATTGTCGATGGCACGGATGCGGATCTGGGAGTGAGTACCGATCCAGCACTGATGACTGAAGCGGTGTACCAGGCGGTCCAGACTGCCATGCTCGCGAGCCGCGCAACGCCGACCGATCCGATGGATCAGGCCATACACGAGCTGTACCGAGAGCGGTTGTCGTCACGGGAGTCAAACCAGGGCAGTGGACGCCTGATCAACGAGTACCCCCTCACCGCGGACCTCTCCGTCATGACCAACGTGTGGGAGACGGTTGAGGAGAACATGCTCGTCCTCGCGGCCAAGGGGGCACCCGAGGCGGTGATCCAGATGTGCAAGCTCGAGGAATCCGGCGCTCGCGCCCTCAACGAGCAGGTGGAGAAGCTGGCGCGGGATGGCTATCGCGTACTTGCCGTGGCCAAAGGCTTCTGGAATCGCGGCACTCCCCTACCCCTTTCGCAGCAAGAACTGCCAATGAAATTCGTGGGATTACTGGGTTTTGCCGATCCAATTCGCCCGGAAGTCCCCGCCGCAATTCGCGAATGTGTGCAGGCGGGGATACGCGTCGTCATGATCACTGGCGATCATCCGGAGACCGCTCGGCATATAGCCCAGCAGGTCGGACTGGGAGAAACTCAACGGGTCATGAGCGGGGCTGCGCTCGAGGAGCTGAGTCGGACGGAGCTCATTGAACAGGTTGCTCATACAAACGTCTTCGTTCGAGTGGCGCCGGAGCAGAAGCTGCGCATTGTCGAAGCACTCCAGGCACGCGGTGAAGTGGTGGCCATGACCGGCGACGGCGTCAATGATGCACCAGCACTGAAAGCCGCCCACATTGGCATTGCCATGGGTCGACGCGGAACCGATGTTGCGCGCGAGGCCGCGCCGCTGGTGCTTCTAGATGATAACTTTGCATCCATCGTTGGGGCCGTACGGGCGGGACGACGTATCTACGATAACTTGAAGAAATCCATGACCTTCTTGTTAGCGGTGCACGTACCCATCGCCGGCCTCTCCCTTATTCCGGCACTCGCGGGATGGCCGCTCATTCTCCTGCCCGCGCATATCGTGCTGCTGGAGTTCATTGTGGATCCGGTCTGCTCCCTGGTTTATGAGCAGGAGCCTGAGGAGCGGGATGTCATGAATCGTCCGCCGCGTGATGCGCAGACCCCGCTCTTCACTCGACAGTTCGTGTTTTCAGCCCTTGTGCAGGGCTTCGTGGTGCTCATCTGCACATTGGCTGTCTATCTATGGGTGAACGGCAGCGCTGATCCGGACTACGCGCGAGCCATCACCTTTGGTACGCTCACTATCGCGCTCCTGGGCGTCATCTTAAGCAACCGTTCATTTACAGCACCCATCATTCAGTCGGTCACGCGGCCAAATCGTCTCATGTGGTGGACATTGCTGGGGATTCCCCTGGCGCTCCTGTTCATCCTGACTGTTCCACCGGTGGCCGCGGTGTTCCGATTCAATCCCGTGGGGCTCAATGGTCTTGTGCTTGCGGTTGGTGCTGGAATCGGATCCTGGTTGCTCCTGGACCTGGTGGAGCTGGCCACTCGATGGAAGACTGCCAGGGCAGGTTCTGGGGAACGCGGCACTCCAACGCCGCACCGCGGATCATCCACTCATTGACCACAGCGTACTGACGGGCAGCCCATGGATGCGGTCACCGAGGGGGACAGACGCACCCCCGGTATGGAGCACAATGCCGCGAACGAATCGTTCACCCAGATCACTGGCGAGCGCCCTCAGCCCGCGCGTATCGTGCGGACTCAGCGTTGAGCTGGCCTTGATCTCCACTCCGATCACGCGCCCGAGGCGATCCTCCAGCACCACATCAACCTCGTGTCCGCTGACGGAACGGTAGTGAAGTAGGCGCGGCTGGACATCGCTCCAGCCCACCTGTTTCATCAATTCCGTGATGACAAGGTTCTCCAGCAAATGCCCGTAGAGTCCGCGGTTTTCGCGGAGCCGCGGCTCATCAACTCGAAGAAGGTTGGCCATGAGTCCCGTATCAGTCATAACGAGTTTGGGAGCCTTGACCAGTCGACGACTGATGTGGCCGGACCAGGCTGGCAGTAGCGAGATCAAGAACGTGGACTCGAGCAATGCCATGTAGCGAGTCAGTGTGGAACTTGGCAGACCCAGTGAGCGTGAAACCTCAGCGACGTTGAGTAAGGCGGGGGCGCGCGCAGCGAGCAGCTCCAGTAAACGGGGGACCAGGGTGAGGCCGGAAAGGTTGGAGATGTCACGCACGTCACGCTCGATGGTTGTAGTCACGTACGAATCGAACCAGGCCTGGCGCCGACGCGCGGACTCCGTCAACGCTGGGGTTGGGTAACCGCCTTGTAGGATCGCGGCACGATACACGTCAATCGTAGGAGGGTGGTGTCCAACTGGCGGTAACCGTCCACTGAACACGGCATCGATGAAACGATCGGGGGAGTCTCGTAGCTCGCCCTGGGAAAGTGGCCAGAGGTTGTGGATCTCTATGCGGCCCGCCAATGCGTCGGAGAGGCGCGGTAAGGCCAAGACGTTTGCCGATCCGGTGAGGAGAAATCGGCCTGGGGCACGATCACGGTCCACGACAAGCTTGATCGGAAGAAAGAGATCCGGCGCTCGCTGAATTTCGTCGAGAATGACGGGACCCTGCAGGGCCTCCACGAAACCTTGCGGGTCCGAGCGTGCCGTGGCGAGGATAGAAAGGTCGTCCAATGTGATGTAGCGCGCCGGCCAGGAATCGTCCGCCAGATGCTGAGCAAGAGTGCTTTTCCCGCTCTGGCGTGGGCCATGCAAGAGTACGACCGGAGCGTCAGCCAGCGCTTCGCGGAGCCGCGGCTCGATGTGCCTCGCTAACATGTAAAATTCCCCAAGACATGGTGAATATTACGCCATAACGTGGTGAATATTACGCCATAACCTGGTGAATATTACGCCATAACGTGGTGAAGATTCACCAACTGGTCCCCGCAGAGAGCCTTTACAGAGTGACGAAGGAGTACCTGGAGATCACCGTGTCGGTAGCGCTACTGACCACCAGGGACTGCGGAGCCTGGGCCAGCTACTCTGACGCTGCTGTTTCCACCCGCACGCTCAGTGTCTCTCTGGCGTGGCCGCGATAGGTCCCCCGCGTGGGCGGAACATCCTGGTAGTCACGCCCACGAGCCATCTTCACGTGGTAAAGACTTGCCAGGACGTTGTTTGTGGGGTCAAAGCCGCGCCAGCCGTGCGTGGGAGTGAAGGCCTCCACCCAGGCATGGGAGGCCGCGGTACCCCGGCGCTGTGAGTCAGGCATGGTAATGATGTAGCCACTAACATACCGGGCCGGGATGCCAATAGCGCGACAGAGGCCAATGAGCACATGGGTGAAATCCTGGCAAACGCCGCGATTGTGCTCCAGGATTTCCCGGATGGTTGTCGTCACGTCCGTCCAACCCGTTTCGTACTCGAGCCGACCATGAACCAGGGTCATGAGCGACTGCACCGATTCTAGCGTGTCATCGGGAGAGCGGGGACGATACGGCTCCGCCATGTCTATCAGCTCATCACTGATCTCGACAAGCCTGGAGGGCGTAAGAAACTCGATTCGCTCCGTGGGCACCAGCGGCGGCGGCGGTTCGTCCGGCATGGAAAACGGATCATTCAGCACCGTGTGCACTTCATGATTCGCGACGATCTCAATGTACCGGTGCGGCCGGGCAATGGTGATGAGCCGCGCGGCATTCCCCAGGCCGTCCAGGTACGATCGATTGCCGGCCGTAGGTCGAACACGTAGGTCAAAGCGGGTCCAGTTCTGATCCGCATCGGACAGGGGGCCTAATCGAACATCGATGACCGACTCTGTGACATCGGCATCGTATTCCAACCGGGTGACGTGGGAAATGGTGGTGCGCACGAGCTACTGTTGCTGCTGGTGCGCCGCCATGATGACGGCCGCGCGCGTCGCGGCGGGTTCGGAAGCCACGGCGAGCCCTTCCTGAAAGTAGGTTTGCGCTATCTGGTTAGTGGCCGCGGCTATCTCCGCCTGGATCTCACGCAAGAAGGATGGCAACCCATCTTCAAGAATCTCGTCCACCGCGGTGTGCTCAAGCTGAGCGCGGAGCAGGCCGAGGGTGCGGACCGGTCGTGGCGCGCGCTCGCCGGAGAGTGACGTTCCTGAGAGCGTTGTGAGGGCCTCGTGAGCGCTGGCAATGCAGAAGCGCACGGATTGCGGGAAACTGGGATTCAAGAGCATGAATTCCAGTACGCGGGCCGGTTCCACGCGCACGGCGTAGTGACGCGCATAGGCCTCAGCTGAGCCACATGAGCGCAGGATAGCCAACCAGCGGACGGCCGCGTCATCCGTGCCTTCCTCGCCCAGCAGGAACGGCGCCTGCGCGGCCACGATGCGCGTAATCGCATCGGCGCGCTCAAGATATTTTCCCAGAGTGATGAACAGCCAGGGCTCATCACGGGCCAGAGTACTGTCCACAATGCCCTGGAAGAAATGCAGACCCTCCCGGATGCTGACAAAGAATGACTGCGGGTTATCATCCGGGGTGTCATTGAAACCGGGTGTGGATAGGGAGAGATACAGGCGATTGATCTGCTCCCACATTTCGCTCGAGATGGTATCGCGCACCCCGCGCGCGTTCGTCCGGGCACGACGTAGGCAGGCCACCAGTGAGTTTGGGTTGTCTTGCTCCAGGGCCAGGTATCTCTGGAGCGAGGAGGGATCGCTCTGCGTGTCAAGGCCATCTCGATACCCTGGCATTAATGCGTCCAGAAAGCTACTCGCCGCTTCCTGTTCTGGCCCGGCATCCAGCTCGAGATACATCATCACATCAATGATCCGGCCGGTGGAGATCGCCCGCTCCACATCACGGCTCATCCAGAAAAGGTCTTCAGCCACTCGACAGAGCATCGGCTAGTCATCCCCCCGGGCCATGCCATCGAGCCGTCCGCGGATCTCGCTCGCACCAGACGCTGAGCTCCGCCTTCGCCACTTTCGGCCGCTGCCGGATTTACCGACTTTATGGTTCATGGGTTTCGCTCCAGGGTGTTATTGAGCACCCAGGTATCTTTCCCGCCGCCGCCCTGTGATGAGTTCACAACCAGCGAGTCACGACGCAGTGCCACGCGGGTCAATCCTCCGGGCGAAACCCGGACCTCTCGACCAAACAGCACAAACGGACGCAGGTCCACATGGCGCCCTTCAAGGTGATCCTCCACCCAGCAGGGGTGTCGGGAGAGCGCGAGCGTTGGCTGGGCAATAAACCCGCGCGGATTGGACTGCACACGCTGTCGAAATTCGTCTTGCTCCGCCCGTGTGGATTGTGGCCCCACCAGCATTCCATAACCGCCGCTCCCATCGACCGCCTTCACCACCAACTCTGCGATGTGCTCCAGGATGTAACTGAGCTCAGAGGGATTCGTGGGACGATAGGTGGGGACATTCGGCAAGATGGGGTCCTCGTTCAAGTAGTAGCGAATAATCTCAGGGACAAAGGCGTACACGGCCTTGTCATCCGCAATGCCCGTGCCCACGGCGTTCGCCAGCGTTACCCGCCCCATGCGGTGTGAGGCGAAGAGGCCAGACACACCCAGCAAAGAGTCGTGACGGAACGCCAGAGGGTCCAGAAATCCATCATCCACACGACGATAGAGCACGTCGATCCGAACCGGACCGTGCACCGTACGCATGAAGAGCTGCGCATCATCGATGAATAAATCCGAGCCCTGAACGAGCTCCACGCCCATGGCTTTAGCCAGGAACGCGTGCTCAAAAAAGGCCGAGTTATGCACACCTGGCGTGAGCAATGCCACGGTGGGCTCGCCGCGGTCCGGCGGCGCCACAGCGCGCAAAACGTCCAACAGATCCTGCGGATAGTCATCGACCGGTCGCACATCATAGTCCTGGAAGATGTCCGGCCAGGTGCGCTTGAGCACCCGTCGATTCTCCAACACATAGGACACACCAGAGGGGGTGCGAAGGTTGTCCTCCAGTACATACAACTGGCCAGAGCCATCACGCACTAGATCGCTCCCCACGATGTGCGTGTACACGCCCAGTGGCGGTGTCAAGTCACGACACTCGATCTGATAACTCTGTGAGCCCACGATCAGCTCCGCCGGCACCGCGCCGTCGCGGAGAATATGCTGGCCATGATACACGTCGTGCAGGAAGAGGTTCAGGGCCCGCACACGCTGTTCAAGCCCTCGTTCAATACGCGACCATTCCTGCGCTTCGACGATCCGGGGAATGAGATCGAATGGAATGATCTTTTCCGGACCGGATGGATCAGCACCAACGGCGAAGGTAATGCCACGGGCCTCAAATGAGTGTTCAGCCGTACGCTGACGTCGGCCGACCTCCGTTGCGTTGAGCTGTGCAAGGCGTCGCCCCAAGGGCAGGTAGTGGGGCCGCGGCTTGCCGGGCGCCTCAAAGACCTCGTCCCAGAACGCCCCGGGATCGTACTGGGGCACCATCGTTCCGGGGTCTTGCGGCACAGTCACCATGTCACTTCCGTTTTGCCACCCGGAGGAGCTAGCCCCGCGAAGACGGCCGGTTTGATCGTACGGCGGCGGCCGCTCAGGCTGAGTATGGACATGGCAGCTTGTCTTGATGATTTCACGGTGCAAACTTGACCCAGTGAGCTGCATCGATCGCAGGTGGGTGTCTGTCATCATCATACGCCACGTTCGCTCGCCCGAAGCTTGGACAAGGCGTACGATCTTGTGCCTCGGACTACCGGACGAAATGTGTAGTGGGGATGGCACGAGAATGAGCACGCACCACGGAGAATCAGAGATTCGGAGCCGTCAACTCATTCAGACTCTCCCTCGCTGAGCTTCCGCGGCGCCTAGTACAACTTGGCGGATGTAGCTCGGGAGCTCTGGGGTGGTGTCGGGCATCTTGCCCGATAGTCCGGCCCGATCGAACT
>JBJXFJ010000390.1:0-19455 GCA_046154735.1 Chloroflexota bacterium
CATTCCACCACATCGATCTTTTCGCCATTGAGCTCATTGACAATATTCTGGATACGCACGCCCCGCATACCCACGCATGAACCCACTGGATCAATCCCCGGCTGGTGGGCGACCACCGCGACTTTAGATCGTGCGCCACCCTCTCGAGCAATCGACTTGATCTCCACTGTGCCGTTGTAAATCTCTGGAACTTCCTGCTCGAGCAAGCGACGCAACATTAGCCGATGGCCACGGGACACAATAATCTGTGGTCCGCGATAGGTCTCGTTCACTTCGGAGACATACACCCGCAAACGCTGGCCTGGGTAGTAGCGCTCTGAGGGCACCTGCTCAGAACGAGGCATCACCGCCTCCGCGCGCCCCAGTTCCACAATGACGTTGCCTTGCTCTAGCCGCTGCACGACTCCGTGCACAATCTCGCCTTCGCGCTCCTGAAACTCGTCGTAGACCATTTTTCGTTCGGCCTCACGGAGTTTCTGCATGACAACCTGCTTCGCGGTTTGCGCAGCGATGCGGCCGAACTGCTTTGGAGTCACGTCAAGAGTGAGCGTTTCACCCTCCTTCAGGGCAGGGTCAATGTTCTGCGCATCCTCGAGTGTGATCGTTTCAAACGATGGCTCAACGGGTTCCGCCGGCACACTGGCAACGGCCGCCGTCACCGCTTCTACATCCACCGCGGCGTCCGGAGTGTCGGGCGATCCTTCCAGCGTTCCCTGATGAGCATCTGATTCTTGCTCCGCTTCTACGGAGGACGGAACTGTCACCTTCCGATGCCAGAAGATGTGCACTTCTCCAGAGGTCTCATCAATCTTGGCTGTGAGGTCTTGATTCGGCTTCTCAAAGTTGCGCTTATAGGCAGATACGAGCGCCGCTTCGATGGCCTCCATGACCACTCCGCGCGGGACACCTTTTTCATTGCAGAGCTGCGTAATGGCGCTCACGAATTCAGTTTTCATGGCGACTCAGCGGCCTCCGGAGTGGCGATCGCCCAATAAGGCGAATTGACGTAAATTTGCCCATACAACAAAAGAAGTGGGGCAAGCCCACTTCCTGGCCTGGTTATGTTCGACAGAATTATAACACCCAAAATCTAGCCCGACAACGCGGCGCGGCGCGAAATTACGTCGACTTAGCAGTCAAGCATCCCTATCCCCCAGGGCCATTCGCGCCCATCAGGAGGAAGCTGTGACTCACAAAAATCGGATCGTCCGAGGTTCGAAGGCAACGCCCTGACCCAATACCCTACGTCCGTCAGCCGCCGCGGAGCCAAGGCTCCGCGGTCCTGATCAGCGACCGCCCCAGTCAATCGCTGGCAATGGCGCTACGAGATCATTGATAGAGATGAGCACCATCAGCGTGATGAGCACCAGAATGCCCACAAAGTGAAACATACCCTCTCGCTCCGGGTTTACACGGCGGCCTCGGATCGCCTCAATGGCGATAAAAAGCAAGCGTCCGCCATCTAGCGCGGGCAGTGGCAGCATGTTTGCCACCGCGAGTCCGGCGCTAAAGGTGCCCGTGACCGTCAGTATCGGAAACCAGGCCCCCGTATCCGTTGCATGATCAACGGCTTGCGAGGCCACCTGAGCCATGCCCGGTAACCCGATTGGGCGGAGCATGTCTGGAGAAATCGCTCCCTGAATAGCCATAACCGGGGCGGCAAGAGTAAACCCGACAATTTGAATTGCGCGCCCAAAGCCAAGGCCGATGGATTCAATTACTCCATGGTTCGTGGGTCGAACCGGCGCTCGCAAAGCTACTCCCACGGCACCTTGCCCGTCAGGCGGGTTCGCCCGAGGGGTCATCGTTACGTTGACGGCATTGCCTTCGCGCAGCACAGAAACTTGCATTGGCTGGCCAAGGTTCTGTTGCGTTCGCGTCCGAAAATCCTCGACCCGTGACACTGGCTGGCCGTTGATCGAAACCACTAGATCGCCGTTTCGGAGCCCCGCCTGTTCCGCCGGTGCCCCCGCGATGACCTGAGCGATCTCAACCTCATTCTCCACGGGAGTTGGCCAACCCGACATGTACGCAATGGCAAAAACGACGCCCGCGGTAATGAAGTTCATACCGCTGCCCGCGGCCAGCACGATTGCCCGCACCTTTTTTGACTGTCGTGCAAATGAGCCCGGTTGGGTTGGATCTTCTTCACCGAGCATCTTCACAAATGCGCCGAATGGGATCGCGTTGAGCGAATAGATAACGCCACCACGCTCGATCCCAATGAGGCGCGGAGGAAGGCCGAAGCCAAACTCTTGAACTGTGATACCGGCGCGTCGCGCGGTCACAAAATGTCCCCACTCATGAACAAGCATAAGTAGGCTGAGAATCGGAACTATTGCAAGCCACTCAAATGACATGCGGGACCCTTCGAACACAGGAGCCCCAGCGTAACCACGACGTACGCCTGGGGCTATTGGTTCATGTTACCACACTGTTCAGAGGGGCTCTGCGTTATCGAGTGTCCGATCGGCTTGCCAGCACATGAGCCCGAGCCCATTTGTCCGCAGCCCAGACGCTCTCGACATCTGGTGACGACGTTGGCCGATGCTCATTCAACGCCGCCTCCACAAGATCAGCGATCTCGGTGAATCCCACCCGCCCATCCAAGAACTGATAGACCGCAACCTCATTGGCGCCGCAGAGGACAGCGGGATACGTGCCACCACGCGCGCCCGCCTCAAGTGCCAGAAAGGCGCATCGAAAGCGCACGCGATCAACGGGCTCAAAGCTCAGTTTACCCAGTTTGATGAGATCGAGTGGCTCCGCCCGACTCGGCAAGCGCTCCGGGTAGGAAAGCGCGTACTGAATGGGGATGTGCATATCTGGTACCGCGAGCTGCGCTTTGACTGATCCGTCCACAAGCGTCACAAGGCAGTGAACAATGCTCTCCCGATGCATCACGAAATCGATCTTGTTCAAGGGCAGGTTGAACAGCCACGATGCCTCGAGCACCTCTAGACCCTTATTCATGAGCGTGGCGGAATCCACCGTAATCTTCGGGCCCATGACCCAGGTTGGATGTTTGAGGGCATCCACTGGCGTGACATGGGGCAGCGACTCCACGGGCCAATCACGGAACGCTCCGCCGGAGGCGGTGAGGGTCACTCGGTCAATCGCGGCGGGATCCTCTCCCATGAGGCACTGCCACACTGCGTTGTGCTCGCTATCTACCGGAACAACGGAGGTGCCTCCCTCGCGCGCTGCGCCCATCACAAGCTCACCGGCCATAACCAATGCTTCCTTGTTGGCCACGATAACGGGCAATCCACGCCTCAGCGCGGTGAGCGTTGGATTCAGCCCCACGCTCCCAACCGTTGCCACTAGCACAATGTCAGCATCCGCATCGGCCGCCACGTCATTGAGTCCAGATGGCCCCGCCAGGACGTGCCCTGCCGGACTCCAGTCAAGATCACGGAGCCGAGTTACGGCAATCAGGGAGGGAGAGAATTCGGCAACCTGTGCGCGCAATGCTTCCGAGTCACTGCCCGCGCCCAGCGCAACCACCTGGAACCGCTCTGGAAAGTCCCGAATGACGTCCAGCGCCTGACACCCGATTGATCCGGTGCTGCCAAGAATCGCTACCCTACGCGGGCGGTTAGCCATGGGAACCCCAAGCTGTGAGCACCTGGTAACCATAGGCGGCGGCAGCCGAGAGGAGCAAGCTGTCCATGCGATCCAGAACTCCCCCATGTCCAGGTATCAGCACACCTGAATCCTTAGCTCCGCATTGTCGCTTGAGAAACGACTCCATCAGATCGCCGAGCACAGTGGCGACCGCGACAACGGCTCCGAATCCAATGAGATGCAGGACCGACCGTCCCGTCAACGTTGCTACCAGCGCTGCCATCGCCAGCGTAAGCACAATGCCTGCCATGGCGCCCTCACGGGTCTTTGTGGGGCTCAAACGTGGCGCCAGCTTGGTTCGGCCGGCCAGCCGGCCAACGGCATACGCCGCGGTGTCGCATGTCCAGCTCAATCCCAACACCGCCAGCGGCCAGAAAACGCCATCCGGACTCGCGCGCAAAGGGACAAAGTATTGCAGAAGCCCGCCGATATACAGCGGGGGCGCAAGCGTGAGCGCCCAGTCGAGCAGAGCGCGGTCGTATGAAGGGCGAGACATGAGCAAGAGGAGGGCAATCGCCGCTCCGGCGGCCAACGCACCAGGAACTAGCTCACCGAATACTCCCAAAGCATCCAGCGGAAAGACCAGGCCCAGCGCAATCATGACCGGGCCAATGGGTCGGTACCCCGCTGAACGCAGCAACGCGGTCACTTCGATCAAACCAAGGGCCACGAAGCTCATCACGGCAGTCGTATACCAGGGCTCGCCGAGAAAGACCAGACCGACGAGGACTGGTATGAGGACCAGAACGCTCACGACTCGCAGTGCAAACAACGGGTTACCGCCACACCAGCGCGGTCAACTCAGCAGCGAAGAGGCTACAGGCTCCCAAAGCGCCGCTGCCGCGCGGCAAAATCGCACAGGGCCTGGTACAGATTATCTCGACCGAACTCAGGCCAGAATATCGGGGTTGACCAGTACTCAGCATACGCGGCCTGCCACAGTAAGAAGTTGCTCAGCCGCATCTCGCCAGCGGTGCGGATTATCAGGTCCGGGTCGGGCAGCCCCGCGGTGTCGAGGTGCTCATCGATAACCTCTTCCGTGACAGCGCTCGGAGCCATTCCCGATTCAAGAATGCGCTGTACGGCGCGAACAATTTCTGATCGACCACCATAGTTGAACGCCACATTGAGCGTCAGTCGCGAATTGTCGCGCGTGAGATAGACCGCCCGCTCAACTCGCTCCCTCAGCGAAGCTGGCAGGGCCGCAAGTTCACCAATGTGACGTAAACGGACCCCATTCTTGTGCAGATCTCGCGTTTCGCGGTCAATCACTTCCGCCAGAATCGTCATCAGTCCACGAACTTCAGCATCCGGTCGACGCCAGTTCTCAGTGGAGAAGGCGTACAGCGTGAGCACTTGAACACCAAAATCCACACAGCCCTGGATAATCCGTCGGATGTTCTCAGTACCTGCTCGGTGCCCGGCAAGTCGCGGGAGTCCGCGCTGCTGAGCCCACCGGCCATTCCCGTCCATGATAATTGCCACGTGAGCAGGTACGAATGGAAGCGGAGCTTCACTGACGGACGCAACGCGAGGAGACGCCGACATTAGACCTCGAGCACCTCGCGCTCCTTGCGCTGGGCAATTTCATCAACTTTCACAATGGACCCGTCAGTCAGCTTCTGGAGCCGCTCAGCACCGCGACGTTGATCATCCTCACCGATCTGATGATCCTTCTCGAGCTTCTTGAGCTCATCCGTGGCATCGCGGCGGCAATTGCGAATGGCAACCTTAGCATCCTCGGCCCGCTTGCGGACCGTCTTTACGAGCTCCTTGCGTCGCTCCTCATTGAGCTGCGGCAGATTCAAACGGATTACCGTGCCATCACTGGATGGGTTGAGACCAAGATCCGATTTCATGATTGCGCGCTCGATTGCACTAATCGAGCTTTTGTCCCAGGGTTGAATCACGATCATCCGAGGCTCGGGCACATTGATCGTTGCCAGCCCATTGATTGCGGTTGGTACGCCAAAGTAATCCACAAGCACTTTGTCCAGTAACGACGGGCTGGCACGACCGGCTCGCACGGCTGCAAGCTCCTCCTCGAAGATCTCGACCGCCCTTTTCATGCGGTGCTCCGCGGAACGGTATGTCTCCTCGATCATGGCATTTGTCTCCCGCTCGGAATTGACTAAATGTACGACTTGCGATCAGGAAAGCGACGTGCCTACGGCCTCGCCTCGAACAATACGCTCGAGATTGTCGTCCTGATTGATATCGAACACCACCAGCGGCAGCCCATTGTCCATACAGAGGGAGAGCGCCGTGGTGTCCATAACTTTTAGTCCGCGCTCTATCGCTTCCATGTACTTGAGCGTAGCGAACTTAGTGGCGGTGGGAACCTTCTGTGGATCCGCGTCATACACGCCATCGACTCCATTTTTCGCCATCAGTAACACATCTGCGCCAATTTCTAACGCGCGAAGCGCAGCAGCAGTGTCGGTAGTGAAATAGGGATTCCCGGTGCCAGCAGCAAAGATGACAACGCGCTGCTTTTCGAGGTGTCGCACGGCCCGACGGCGAATATACGGCTCGGCCACTTCCACCATGGTGATTGCGCTCTGAACACGCGTGTGTAGACCAATCCGCTCCATGGCAGCTTGCAATGCAAGAGCATTGATGACGGTGGCCAGCATACCCATGTAGTCGGCTGTGGCTCGCTCCATACCCCGCGTGCTGGCGGGCTCGCCACGCCAGATGTTTCCACCACCAATGACCAGCGTGACCTCAACCCCCAGCTTCTGGACGCGGTCCACCTGGCTGGCCAGGTAATCCACGGTGATCGGATCGATTCCAAACCCCTGTTCACCCTGGAGTGACTGTCCGCTGAGTTTGAGCACGATCCGACGGTACCGAAGCGCATCACGTCCCAGTCCCGTCGGGATCGCATTCAAAGCCATCTTCGCTTACGCTCCAAGCTCGTATCGCACGAACCGTCGGATGACAATGTTCTCGCGCAGCTTGAGCACCAGCTCACTGAAGACATCCTCAATAGATCGCCCCTGGAACTCAGGCACGATTGAATCCATCTTGAGCAACGGCCGATCATCCGGATCATTCACCGGTGGGTCCACCTCATTGCCGATCCGCGTGGGATTCATACCCGCGATCTGTTTGGCCAGCAGACTCGCAAAGTTGCGAAACTCTTCGTTGCGCGCAACGAAGTCCGTCTCGCAATTCAATTCCACCAGCACCCCCACGCGGGCGTTGTGGTGCAAATACACCTCGATCACGCCTTCTGAAGCCTGGCGGTCAGCCTTCTTGGCCAGCGCGCTGGCGCCCCATTCTCGGAGTAGGCGCTTTGCCTGCTCCGGGTTGCCATCTGTTTCCTCGAGTGCGCGCTTGCATTCCATGACCGGCGCATCGGTCTCGGCGCGTAACGCTCGAATTGCCTCCGTGGTTACCACTACTGGTCCTCCGCCTTTGTTTGCTGCTGATCGGTCGTCGCCGAATCCGGTGGGGTCTCACTGCCGGACGGTGTCTCCATCACGGGCGCAACCGCGGCCAACGACGCCGCCGCGGTCATTGGATCTGCAACCGCCGGCGCCTCAATCACTTCTGGAGCCACCGGCTCAACCACAACCGCGGCTGTATCCGAGGGGGCCTCGTCCACAACCCCAAACTCCTCCAGCCGAACCACCACGGCCTGACGCTGGACATCTTCATCCCCATCATCCAGATCGCCATCCGCGGCCAGGCTTGCATCAACGGCCTCGTTTTGTTGACGCCCCTCAATGATGGCATCAGCGATCTTTGCCGCCAGGAGCCGAATCGCTCGAATGGCATCATCATTGGATGGGATCGGGTAATCGATCACTTCCGGATTGCAGTTGGTGTCAACGAGTGAGACGATCGGGATCTCGAGACGACGTGCCTCGGCCACGGCAATCTCTTCTCGATGCGGATCGATGATAAACAGCATGTCCGGGAGTCGATACATGCCCCGCACGCCGCCAAAGAACCGCTGCAAGCGAGTCAGCTCATCGTCAATCTTGATCGCTTCCTTTTTGATCAGGCGATCAAAGACACCCGTCGCCTTCTGCTGCTCAAGCTCTTCCATCCGCCGAATGCGGCCGAGAATGGTCTGGAAGTTAGTTAAGAAGCCACCCAGCCAGCGCTGGTTGATATAGGGCATCTCAGCCCGCTTGGCCTCTTCCTCAATCGTTTCTTGAGCCTGCTTCTTGGTGCCCACAAAAAGCACCGTAGCGTTACTTGCCGCGCGATCGCGAACGTAGTCGAGCGCTTCCTCGAGCCGCTTTACGGTTTGCTGGAGATCAAGAATGTGGATCCCATTGCGCTCCGTAAAAATGAACGGGCGCATTTTTGGATTCCACCGACGAGTCTGATGGCCAAAGTGCACTCCAGCCTCGAGCAGCGTCTTCATTTGAATTGCAGTTGACACGGTATGTTACTCCTTCGTTTTGAGCACCCGCGGCCATCACCTCGAAAGGAGACCCTGACAAGGGCACGATTCTTCCAATCCGGTCCGCGTGCTAGATGGGGATTGCTAACGATTGACGATTATAGCAGTCAGAAACGGGAAACGCCGGGGCACATCCGTCTGACACCCAATCGTTTCCACCGGGCAGCGTCGAAGCTGCCGAGCCTACCGATAGGCCTGCACGTTTGCGCGGTGCTCCGGTTCGGTCCGAGCAAATGCATGCTGACCATCACCCTTTGCAACAAAATACATGTAGTCAACGGGCGCCGGCTCCACCGCGGCCCGAATTGACGCCAGGCCAGGATTACAGATGGGTCCGGGCGGGAGCCCCGTTTCGCGATAGGTGTTATAAGGTGAGTCCATCCGCAGATCCGCGTTTGAAAGCTCACGTTTCCAGAATCCACCCAGGACACTCCCTGGATCTAGCGGCGCCACAGCATATTGCACCGTGGGATCCGCCTGAAGACGCATTCCAATGCTCAGCCGATTGTGATAGACGGCGGAAATGATTGGCCGTTCCGCGGCATTCGCTGCTTCTCGCTCAATAATGGACGCCAACGTGAGCACCTGATGCGGGGTGAGCCCACGCTCCGCGCCCTTGGTCCGCAACCCCAGGTCAAATCGTCGCTCGAGCTGCGCCAGCATGGACTTTACGAGGTCGCTCGTGGTCATACGAGGTCCAATTTCATATGAATCTGGGAAGAGGTAGCCCTCCAAGCTCGCCCCGCTCGGTGCCTGACTCATCAGCGGCGGAGCGCCCTTCACGAGCTCAAGGAGCTCCTTTCCGGACAGAAGCTGCTCCGCGTCCAACCTCTGCGCAATCTCACGCGCCATCCATCCCTCTGGAATTGCGAGAACTGCTCCGCGGCGCGTATCTCCTCGGGTCAGACGATCCACAATCTCCCCAGTGGTGAGGCTCGGGCTGAGCTCATACTCACCCGCGGCGAGACGGTCCCCCACGCCACGCGACTCAACCATCAGCCGAAAGGTGAGGGCAGATCGAATCAAACCGCGCTGTTGCAGCTCCTCGCCAATGGCCAACGCCGACTGGCCGGACCGCACCTGAAACACCGAGATCGTTGTGTCGTCGCTCACCGCCCGATCCACAACGTCCACGTTCGGGCGTATGCGCAAGACACCATCATCAAGCGCGTTGTACACCCAGAATCCCGCACCGACACAGAGACCAAGGCCAAGCAGGAGGACTAGTCCCCGCATCATCGGTGCGCGTCGAGGTAATGCTGGAGCATGACGGCCGCCGCGTGCGCGTCGATCGGCGCCCCGCGC
Organism: Chloroflexota bacterium; assembly: GCA_046154735.1. Lineage (GTDB taxonomy): Bacteria > Chloroflexota > UBA6077 > UBA6077 > JACCZL01 > CAVXYC01. The sequence continues at coordinate 9,356 of JBJXFJ010000390.1, forward strand.
CGTCGATCGCGACGTGATTGGTATTGCCTGGCTTCGACGGTGCTGTGGCGTTCGTCCCATAACTCGACCGGGCACTCCAGAAATTCGGAAATGTGGTCCGCAAATCGCTCGGCCGCACGGGCAGCGAAGCCTGCGGTGCCGTTGAGTGAGATTGGCCAGCCAACGATGATACGCTGAACGGCACGCTCGTCCACGATGGTCTTAATACGATCGAGATCACGCTCGAGCGATCGGCGTTGAATCACTTCATAAGGCGTTGCCAGAAGACCGAGATCATCACTTACGGCTATGCCAATGCGCCGCTCTCCGGGGTCGATACCTAGCAAGCGTGTTGATTCGACGATCACTTCACCGGGGCAAGTGCCACATCGATTCTGAACGCCATGGGCGCCCAGGAAGGGGTCAGCTCAACCTGACTCGTGGCCCCCGCAAGGTCAGACGCGTTGCGCAGGTACGAAGTGGCATCGCCGTGGGACTTTCCCCGCAAAGCATTTGCCACTCCGGAAATATCCACTGTGCGCACCAACACGCCTTCTCCGATGATGCGAAGCTGCATGTGTTGATCCGAGGCTTCCATCACCATCGGTGGGGCCAGAACGAGCTGATCCATAGGAAGATCGAACCCGGGGGGGCCCGAGGCGATGAGCATCTGCTGGGCGAGGCGGTTGAGATCCAGATTCAAGAACGACGTAACATTTGCAGCCACCATGAGCCGTGCCGTCACTTGCTCACCCTCCGCATCCTGTGGAGGGTCATATATCTCATTTTCCACGCGCAGCCGCAACGTATGCGGAGGCACTGAGCGCTCTGGCCCTGCTTGAGCAGCAAACTCTTGCATGAACTGCTCTTGGGCCCGCTTCAGGAGCTGTTCCTTGAGTTTCGCAATATCCTCCGCGCTGACAGCCTTGACTTCGCGCTCCGTCCCGCCGCTGGTCGGGCGTTGATTGGACACGGTAAGGCCTTCATACGGTCCCTCGAGCACGGTAATGCTATTGGCTTCAACATTCCCCATAAGCCCCGGATTGATCGCCGTGATTCCAGACCGGGCTACTCCATTGCTGAACGGAGGAACTCGTAGATCTCCGTCGATGCTGAATCGTGCCCCATTCCGAGCTACAACCGTGGCGCCACGAGGCACCAGATGCTGGTTGGAGCTACGATTGGTGAAAACGATCTCCCCGCGGGCGCGATCGCGCCCGCCCTGGCGGGTGCTTGAGGTGGCCGCCGCGCCCGTCACTTCAAGTCGACGTTGCATCAGCGTGCCGGGAAGCTGGCCTTTGGCGACATCAGCCTGACGGTACGTTGGATCCACGGCGATATCAAGGTCCTTCTTGACTCCGGCGGTGCTTGGCGCAATCGTGACTTTCATCACCGGGAAGACAACCAGACCGATGACACCAATGAATCCAATCATCAGACCCAGCACGAGGATCGAAGTACTCGTGGGAAGCGGCACCCATTCAGGCACACTGGGGAGCCAGGCTCCCAAACCCGTGGAAGGCCCCAATCCGCGAACTGATGAGATGGACTTGCGGGTACGGAGGCCTTCATGGCGGGCTAGGGCTCGTCGCCCGGAATCTGAGGTGACAATGATAGTCTCGGAGGCCATGTCATTCGCGAGTCGCGCCAGAATACGAAACTCCAGAGGCGCGCGGAGAATTGCTGACCGCCGTGGAACGACAAGATACACTTCGTCCGCGGAAACCGACTCAAGCTTTGCCCGAATACTTCCGAGATCGTCGTCGGGATCCAGGAAGAACACTTCCTGGCTAAGACCGCTCCGCTGGCTACGCATTGCCATCGGAGCCGGACTTGAGGAGATCACGGGTCACGGCGGCCGCGCGATCCAATGCCGGGCCGATCAATTCAGCATCACGCCCGCCCCCCTGGGCCATATCGGGACGTCCGCCGCCCTTACCCCCGGCCACAATGCTCATCTCCCGAGCAATGACATCGGCCCGAACACCACGCTCGAGAAGGTCGCGCGTTACCCCAACAATGAAGAACGGCCGGTCCTCGTGGATACCCGCCAGCCCCACCACTCCGGTGCCAAGTCGATCTCGTAGCCGATCAATAAGCTCTCTGGCGGTATCTCGATTGGCAGCTTCAACGCGCGCCAGCACAACCCTGACGCCATCGATCGTTGTGGCCCGAGCGACCAAATCGTCCATCTGAGAACCAGCAAGTTGCCGTTCCAGCCTCGCTGCCTCGCGCTGAAGCTGCTCCATCTGGGCAAGTGCGGCGTCCACACGCTCCACCACCTGGTCCGTTGATTGGGCGCCCACTCGCGCGGCCACGGATTCAAGTCGGGCAAGCTGCTGCTGCACGTACACGCGCGCCGCGCGGCCGGCATAGACCTCGACACGGCGCAATCCTGAGCCAATCCCAAACTCACGCGCTATCAGGCCAAGGCCAAGATCCCCTGCGCGGCGTACGTGCGTCCCTCCGCACAACTCGCGGCTGTACTCACCCACACGCACCAATCGAACTTCTTCCCCGTATTTCTCGCCAAAGATCATGGTGGCCCCCGCAGCCCGGGCCTCATCGATGCTCATAACCTCCCAACGGACCTCATCGTTCTCGAGAATGTGGTCATTGATGATCTCAACCACACGTGCAAGCTGCTCGTCCGCCAGTGGGTTTGGATAGTTGAAGTCAAACCGACACACATCTGGGTTAACCAGAGAACCTCGCTGCTCGGTTTGTTCACCAACGACATCCTTAAGTGCCCTGTGCAGGATATGAGTGACCGTATGGTGAGCAGCCGATCCGCCTCGATAGAGTGAGTCCACTTCCCCAGAACTGGACATGCCAACGGCGAGTCGGCCATCAACCACCCGGCCGAGATGGAGAATATGGCCAGCGTCATCTCGCTGGGTATCCTCTACTTGAAACACGCCGGCATCCGTACGGAGGAGGCCGCGGTCGCCCACCTGACCACCACCCTCAGGATAGAATGGGCTCACGGCCACAACGACCGTTCCCTGCTGCCCCGGCGTGAGCTCAGCAACGAGCCCGCTTTCACCCCGTAACGCGAGTATTTCTGACTCGGTCCGCAGGTTCTGAAATCCGACAAACTCGGTTCGCGGCACGGCGAGCTCGCCCGATACGGTGCTTACGGTCTGAACGGCAAAGGCTGCCCGCGCGCGGCTCCGCTCACGCTGCTCGGTCAGCGCCGCTTCATACCCGTCCAGATCAGGCTCAAGACCAGATTCCGCCAGAATCTCCGCGCTCAGCTCGTAGGGAAATCCAAAGCTGTCATACAACTGAAAGAGCAGGTCTCCCGCTACACGAGATTCGCCACGTCCTCGAGCGTCGTCCACCCAACGCTCCAGGCGTGCGCTACCCGCCTGGAGCGTCTCCGAGAAACGAGTCTCCTCCTGAACAATCGACTCGAGGATCAGGCGGCGTTTGTGTTCGAGCTCAGGGTACCGTCCCTTCATTCCCTCAATGACAACCGCTGCAATCTCAGTGAGAAACGGGCCGTCAATACCAAGCCGTCGGCCGTATCGCACCGCTCGGCGAATCACTCGCCTCAGTACATAGCCGCGCCCTTCCGCCCCGGGGAGCACGCCGTCGCAAATGAGAAAGGTCATGCCGCGGGCATGATCGGCTACCACCCGAAGCGCATAATCAGTCTCGTGGCTCGCACCGAATTGCGTTCCGGCGAGCCTCGCCACGGCATTTAGAACCGGGAGAAAGGCATCCGTGTCATAGACGGACGCCACGTCTTGAATGATCGCGGTGACCCGCTCTAGCCCCATGCCGGTATCAATATTGGTCTGAGCAAGCGGCGTTCGGTTCCCCGCTCGGTCCTGATAGAACTGCATGAAGACAAGGTTCCAGAACTCCAGATAGCGATCGCAATCACAGCCTGGCGCGCATTCAGACCGGCCGCAGCCAAATTGCTCACCGCGATCGAAGTAGAGCTCTGAGTCAGGACCACATGGTCCCTCGGCTCCCGGAGGGCCCCACCAATTGTCCTCCAGGTAGGAGATGCGCTCTCGAGGGACGCCCGTGCTAAGCCACAGCTCTAGAGCTTCCTGGTCCGTGGGATGAACGGTTATGTAGACACGCTCAGCCGGGAAATGAAGCCAATTGATTACAAAATCCCATGCCCAGGGGATAATCTCGGCTTTGAAATAGTCCCCAATTGAGAAGTTCCCGAGCATCTCAAAGAACGTCAAATTGCGGGGGTTGCCAACCTCGTCAATATCCGTCGTACGGAAACACTTCTGGACCGACGTCATCCGGACGTGTGTCGGGGCTTGACGACCGACCATATACGGGATCATCTGCTGCATCCCCGCCGTGGTCAAGAGGACAGTTGGATCGTCGAAGGGAACCAGACTGGAGCTGGGCACGTTACGATGCTCGCGCTCGGCAAAAAACTCAATGAAGTACCGTTGGACGTCTTCGCTGGTCCTCGGCGCAATGCGCGATTCACTCATACTTCGTTTGAAGCACTCCTGTCCGTAGGCTGGGGTCAGTCATCGCACCTGCCGGGCCCGGCTTCTGCATCGACCGAGCGACCGTGGGCACAACCACGCCATGACCTCGGACGAGGCCAGGCTCCAGAGTGCATGACGACCAAATTATACCAGCGGTTCCGCCGCGATTTTCATTCGATGATCTATAGCATCCTGGGGCGGAGCAGATTCAGGAGCTGCTATTCTGAAACCTGCCCTGAGCCTCCTGCGCACCATCACCCCTGTTCTCCTTGGTGCCTCGGATTTACCGTGAGTACGGGGTGTAGATGCAGATACCGAGGCTAATACGTTCATTGGATAAATCCTCGAACTCTAATGGAGATTGAGCGCAAGCTGTCGGGTTACGGTGTCAGACGTCCACTTGAGGCTCACGTGATCTCGCTCGGCAACGAGTAGCTCGATTGGTCCAGGCACAGATCGAGCGAGGCTGGAGCCAACGACTCGCAGTGCATGCTCTGGCGCATTATTGTGTTTGCTGAGATGCGCCAGCCAAACTGAGCGAGGAGCGCGTCCCCCTAACCCTGCAATGATCCCTGCCGCGGTCTCATTGGAAATGTGGCCTCGCTCACCCGCGACGCGCTTCTTGAGCGACCATGGATAAGAGCCACGCCAGAGCCACTCCTCATCGTGATTCGCTTCGAGGACCAGGAGCTCCAACTCGGCAAAGGCTTCATGCATCGCCTCCGTCGGGCAACCAAAGTCAGTGGCAATCGCGATCGCGGCATGGTTTGCCTCCAGGCGAAAGACCAGGGGCTCCGCCGCATCATGGGGGACATCAATAGGCGTCACCTCGACGGTGCCAATCGTGACCGTCCGGGAGCCTGAGAGCGCACGCCAGTCGAGCGTGGCGGGTGAACCCATTGCCTGATAGGTTCCAGCCGAAGTGTGAACCGGAGTATGGTGGCGCAACGCGAACTGAGCCGCGCCGCGAACGTGGTCAGAATGCTCGTGAGAGATGATGATGCCGGTCAGGTTACGCGGTTCCAACCCCTCCGCGCGTAACGCGGCTTCCAGTCGGCGGGCCGAGATCCCTGCATCGATGAGCAGCGATGTACGACCATCTCGGACAAGGTAGGCATTTCCGGAGCTACCGCTAGCCAGCGATCGAAGCTCCACGTTATTCGAGGTAGTCCCGGAGCTTCTTCGAACGAGTCGGATGGCGCAGCTTTCGCAGGGCCTTCGCTTCGATCTGCCGTATGCGCTCGCGCGTCACACCGAACTCGCGACCGACTTCCTCAAGCGTCCGCTGCCGTCCATCATCCAGGCCAAATCGGAGCTGGAGCACACGCCGCTCACGCCCGCTCAAGGAGTCAAGCGCATCCTCAACCTGTTCACGAAGAAGCTGGAGAGAGGCAAGCTCAGCCGGCGCAAGCGCACGCTGATCCTCGATGAAATCAGAGAGATGACTATCATCCTCGTCCCCCACCGGACTCTCCAATGAAACCGGTTCCTGCGCCACCTTCATGATCTCACGGACTCTGGAGGCACTCATCTCCATGCCAACGCCAATTTCCTGTGATGTTGGATCGCGACCGAGGTCCTGAACGAGAGTTCGGGTGAGCCGACTCAAGCGGTTGATCGTCTCCACCATGTGCACCGGGATGCGAATCGTTCGCGCTTGATCGGCAATAGCCCGAGTGATCGCCTGACGAATCCACCAGGTGGCGTACGTACTGAATTTGTAACCCTTGCGGTGCTCGAATTTCTCGATCGCACGCATGAGGCCGATATTGCCTTCCTGGATCAAATCCAGCAGTGACATGCCACGGCCAATGTACTTCTTGGCAACGCTGACAACGAGGCGGAGATTCGACTCGGTGAGCGTAGCGCGCGCTTGGAGGGCCAGGTGGTGGAATAAATCCCAATGGTCAGCCAGCGCCTCATGGTCTCCGCGGAAACGCGCAGCCACGTCGGCCACTTCTGGAAGCTCCGCTCCGAAACCCCGGCAGGCTATTTCACTTCTTAGATCGGCGGGAAGCACTCGACAGAGTATCGAAAGCTCTACGACCGCGGCATCAACCTGCTCGAGCTCTAATCCGAGCTCCGTGGCCATTGACTCTCGCAAGATCGGATCGAGGTCGCCGATCTCGCCCATGGCTCGATAGGTGAGCTCAAGATCCGTGGAATCGATCGGCACAACGCGCGCGAGAAATGGGTAGAGCAAAATGAATCGTGAATATCCTTCAACGAAGACATCCACTGCGGAAGGCTGACGGCCGTGAGACTCCTGCAGAAAATCGGCAAGGCGCTCGAGATAGTTCGAATCCTCAATCTCCCGCGAGAGTCGCTTCTCTTCGTCCCAGGAGAGCAGGTGCACCAGCCCAATCTCGCGCAAGTAGAGACGGACATGGTCCTCAAGTCCCTCTTGCTCCTCAAGACGCGTGGGTGGTGCTTGCACCTCCGGCTCAATGGCGTCCGCCCAGGACCCTCCGGATCTACCGGTCAGCAGAGGCGAGATCGTGGCAACGGCCGCATCCTCAAGCTCCTCAGGATGTGGGCGCTCCGAATCATCGGCGGATGGCACCACCAGACGTAGCCCATTTCTCGTGGATTGCATGGCTACGGGTAGCACTAAGCTCCCCCGCCGAACATCTTGTTCAGGCACCCAAGACCTCCCGCGGTGTCCTCGGTCGCCAGACGACCGTACCCACCTTCCGCGCGTTCGATAGCTCAGACTCGATTTCGTGAATGCGGTGGGTCATTGTATCAAGTGCCTGCACCCAGAGCATCTCATTTCGCTCAGGATCATCCTCCGTGGCAACGTGAAGGAGCGTGGCCTGCACATCGTCCACCTCACGATACAGTCGGCCTCGTTCGAAATTCAGAATCGCCGTCTTACGTTCCTGTATCAGTTCGGCTGAATCGCGCTGCCTCAGTCGTTCCGCCTCCTGATAGACCACAAGGGCCAGGGCTGCAAACGCCGATTCACTCAGGCTCTCCAACACTTCCTCGGCGGACTCACCAACGCTAATTCTCGTCGTGACGACATCGAGAAACGCCTTGACCTCCTCGCGCACGGGGAGCGTTGATGGAATGCTAGTGTAATCTCCAGAGGCCACGCAGAGCGCCAGCAAATACTCCTCTTGATCAGGACCGGGCCGAGGCAGACTTGCCCCGGGTGTCCGGGACGCTACGCGCGTAACGGGCCCCACCACTCGCGCAAGATCAAATCTTTCAACACCGACGATTTCAGCGAGCCGCTGCTCATAGTGAGTTCGCTCAATCGGGTCAGCGAGGTCACGAATAACCGGCAACGCATCATAGACGGCTTCAGACTTACCGCGGGCGGTGGAAAGGTCAAAGAGCGAGCCCAGACGGGTCAGTACGAAATCTACGGCCGGCACGGCTGATGAGGCGAGCAGTCTCCAGGCTTCCGGATCATCCCGAATGACGTCATCAGGGTCCTTCCCGTCCGGTAGCACCATCACTTTGAGCTGCAGCCGACTTGAGCTCGTGCTCCGAACTGCTCGGAGCCAATCACCTGATTCTGCTTCGGCTGCTCTTTCCGCATCACGCACCACGTCCAGCCCGCGACGCATCGCCTTCTGACCCGCAACGTCGGCGTCGAGTGCGAGCACGACCGTGTCCACCTGGCGCCGGATGGCCCGTATGTGCCGTTCAGTGAGCGCCGTACCAAGGGTTGCCACCACATCATTGAACCCGCCCTGGTGCGCCATGATGACATCCATGTAGCCTTCAACCACGGTCATTGAACGGCCTGTCCGCATGCTTGTCCGCGCGAGGTCGTAGCCATAGAAGCAGCTCGACTTATCGAACAGCTCCGTCTGCGGAGAGTTCAGATATTTTGGCTGGATCTCATCATCCAGTGTTCGTCCACCGAAAGCGATTGTCTTGCCGTCACCATCGCGAATCGGAAAGATCAGTCGGCCGCGCAAACGCTCGAACAGTTCGCCCTCATCGCTGCGGCCCACGAGTCCGGCGGCCTCAGCAAGCTCCATGGATACGCCCGCTGACCGCAAGTGACCGATAAGGGCCCCTGATTGTCGTGGCGCATAACCGAGCGCGAATTGCACGATGCTGGGATCCGCCACGCCGCGCCGTTCCAGATATGCCCGGGCTGGCTGCCCGGATCGGTCGCGCAATGTCCCCTGGTAAAACAGCACCGCGGAGTCAAGCGCCTGTAGCAGCAGATCGCGATGCTCGCGGTCCACCCCGGTTGGTCCAGCTCCATTGAGCTCAACGCCGGCCTTCTGTGCCAGCGATCGTAGAGCATCGCCAAACTCGAGGCCATCGTGCTTCATCACGAAGGTGAATAGATCACCCCCCTGACTACAGCCGAAGCATCGCCAAGTACCCGTTTCCGGAAACACAACGAATGAAGGCGATTTCTCAGAGTGAAATGGGCACAGCCCCTTGAGGATGCGCCCCGCACGCTTCAGTGTGACCGCCTGGCCTATGACGTCAGCAACGTCGATTCGGCGTTTGATTTCATCAACCGGCGAATCCATACGTTTAAGCTCCCGGCTCGTAACTCAACTAATGAATGACGATGCTAGCACCTTAGCATAGCCGGCGCGCTCCAGCCGAGGGACCCATTGGAAAGGGCATGTGGGAACGCGCTAGCAGTTTTGGAGTGCGGCGTGCCGGAGCGCCGCTTTGGATTCTCCCCGATCCAGCCCGGGGGATAAGGAAAGCGGCGCTCCCACACGCCGCACTCCAAAAGTCTGTGGCGACTCGCCGGCTTAGCGCCGTTACTTCCGCTCTGGCCGCTCAGCGGATGGATGGCGGAGTGCGGCCTGGGCGGCCGCGAGCCTGGCCACGGGCACACGGAATGGCGAGCAGCTCACATAATCAAGTCCCACCAGGTGACAGAATTCAATTGAAGAGGGGTCGCCACCGTGCTCTCCACAGATACCGGCTTCGAGCCCCGGACGGCTCTTGCGCCCGTTTGTCACGGCGAGGTTGACGAGATATCCAACTCCCTCGCGATCAAGCACCTGGAAGGGATTTTCGGTGAGAATCTTTTCATCGAGATAGAAGCTGAGAAACTTTCCTTCCGCGTCATCTCGAGAGTAGCCAAATGTTGCCTGAGTCAGGTCATTTGTGCCAAAGCTGAAGAATTCGGCCACCTCAGCGATTTTTGACGCGGTGATGGCCGCGCGCGGAACTTCGATCATCGTGCCAAATTTGTACTCAACCGTGACGCCACCACGCGCGGTAACCTCACGGGCCACCTGCTCGAGCTGATCGCGCACCCGCCGAAGCTCGCGGACATCGGAGACCAGCGGGATCATGATCTTCGGTCTGGGGTCCAAGCCCTCCTGCTTGAGGATCACGGCAGCTTCGAGGATTGCCCGCACCTGCATTTCGTTGATTTCAGGATAAAGCAAGCCGAGCCGACAACCGCGAAGCCCGAGCATTGGATTCGACTCACGCAGCCCCTCCACGGTCTTGAGCAGAGCTTCGGTTTCCTCGAGATCCGGGCTCTCTTCTTTGAGCGCTCTTCGGGTAGAGACGTCTACCAGAAGATCTTCGTACTTGGGCAGAAACTCATGGAGCGGCGGATCGATCAGGCGAATAATGACCGATCGACCGGACATGGCCCGGAGGATCCCTTCAAAATCGGAGCGCTGAAACTGCAGAAGCTGA
>JBJXFJ010000399.1:0-9946 GCA_046154735.1 Chloroflexota bacterium
GGCCCACCAGATGACGGTGAACTGAAAGCAGGCCACGGCAAAGAGCAGGAAGAGGGGCATAACCAGGGTCCACTCCACCAGGGCCTGCCCCGGCTGCCTGCGAAGTGCTCGTCTGATCATCACTCCACCATGGCCGTGACGCGATATGCAGGCAGCGACGTTGGGAATGAGAATGACCAGTTGAACACATTGAACGTGCTCGGGAAGATGAGCACTGATGACACGTTTGCGGTGATAGTGACTGAGAGCGAGGCTCCTGGGTCCCGAGACGGGCAGTGATTGTTCACGAGGGCAGTGCAGGATGGACTCACGGCCACGGTGGTGAACGCGGCGTTATTCACACCCGGCAGATTGGGCCGTAGACTATTCGCCTTAGTTACCACGGCGCTATCAAACGTATCCGGATTGATCGAGAGCCAGCGCGTGGTTTCTCGCGTGATATGCATCGTGCTGTAGTACTGAATGACGATCAGGGCAAGCTGGATCGAGAGTGCAAGAAAGAGCACCATCATGGGCAGGACCAGCGAGTACTCGGCCAACGCTGTTCCAGATTGTTGATCGCGCAGCAGACACAGCCGCATCCGGATTGCGCGATGAAGAAGCGATGGGCCAATCATCTGAGGGAGTGCTCCAATTGGCCTACGTGCGGCCACTGTGAGTGGAAACGATTCGCACAGCAACTTTTGGGATGCGTGAGACAGTCCCAACTCACACGAGCATCCAACGTGGGGGAACGACAGGGGGGTCCATATAGGTGAGTGCGCATGGCCTAGGTGGGGGATGCCCGATACCTGCAGGGTTGCGCCTGCCGCGCTTAAAAGGATCACCGCGGATGCAACCAGCGAACAGCGCGCACGGGCTGCAGATAGTCCCTTCAACACACCTCGAGATCGGTTGACTGTCTCGTCTGTCCCGAGTTCCTGCCAGTAGCGGTAGGTTACTCACAGGGTCATTTCATTGTCTTTCCCAGACCAGTCCTCAGCAGCGAAGGGGCTTGTCCCTTTCGCCTGGGACGCCGAAGCTGGTTATGGCGATCGTGAACCTGAGATCTCCAAGCACAGGGCACAAGGCCATAGGAGCGGGCACCTTTCATTACAAATCCATCACGGGCCACTCTGGGGGCTAGTTCCGGTCCCATTTGGGTCACAAATGGGGATTTGGCAACCCATTCGCCACCCTTCCGGGAGATTGGAGCCCCTTTTCGCACATCGTCTTGGGTCCGGAACTACGCGGTAGAGGGCCGAAATTGCTTGAAACCGCGGCAGATTCGGGCTTGTTACGCGTTTGTGACCAAATCTGCCCGCTCCTATGGCACAAGGCCCCGTGCTACGCTGCGGACGGGTCCAGAACAGACAATGAACAGACCCGGACTACACGGTCCTGCCGTGGACCCGACCTTGAAATGACCCTGAGGCTACTGATCCCATATTGAAGCCGCCGATCTGGACTGGTAGAGTACCTCCGGGCATCCCCTGAGCACGGCATTGGTCGTTTTCCCCTACGAGCCCATGAATGTGATGACCACTTTTGAAGATGCCCTAGCCCTGGCCCTGGATCGATGCGGTCGCGGCGAGTCCGCGGAGACCGCCGCTGCAGCTTATCCTGAGCATGACCTGCTGCCGTATCTGCGGCTTGCTTTGAATATCCAGAACGCTCCCCCGGAAGAGCTGGCACCATCATCTGAATGGATGCAGCGGTCACTTCAACGCCTGCTCATGCGCAAGCAGGAGAATCCCGACCCTACCGCCAATTAGACAGATCAGTGGTGGCGGGAATGGGTTGCCAGAGACACTCTCTGCGCCGTCCCAACGCCTGGCAATCCTCCGTTCCAACCTGAGAATCCCCTCGCCTCTCAGGAGTTGGTGACGCGTGACAGTGAATGCGCTGGCCTCGGCCGAATCGGCGCCAGGCCCCCTTTTCCCGCGGCCACGGTTGCCGAACCAGTCAAGTAGTAGTCCGCGACTGTGCCATGTGACGCTGTGGCTGCTAGTTCCGATGTTCCTACTGGCGGCAACGCGGTATTTCTTTGCGCCAACCGATCTTGATTACTGGTGGCACCTCAAGACCGGCCAGCTCATGCTTGAGACCAGCAGTCTCCCACGGGCGGATGTGTTCTCCTATACATCGCTGGGCCAACCCTGGGTGCCGCATGAATGGCTCACCCAGCTTATCTATGCCCTCACGGTACGGCACTTTGGATTCGCCGGGCTGGCGGCTCTCTGGGCGATGCTGGGTGCTGGGCTCTGGTGTACGGTGTACTGCACCGCCCGGGCCCGTGGGCTGGGTGAGCCCGCCGCGATTATTCTGGTCATGTGGGCCGCGGCGATGGCGTTTTCCGTCACGTCCGTACGGCCCCAGGTCCTTACCGCCCTGTTGCTGGCCGCAACCGCGCTCCTGATTACGCGGTACAAAGCCGGACACGCCCGGGCACTCTGGCCACTGCCGGTCATCTTTATGTTCTGGGTGAACCTTCATGGCGGCTATGTGATCGGCCTCGTGCTCCTCGGGCTCACAGTCGTTGGTGAAACATGCGCGCTTGTCCTGGGACAGAAGGCCGCCCCACTGAAGTCGTTGTTGCTTGTGAGCGTCCTCTCCGGGCTCGCCACCTTGATCAGCCCCAACGGCCTGGATGCGCTCTGGTACCCCTTCACGTATGCCGGCACCGGGAATGGATCGATGCGCCATATTGCCGAGTGGCAATCGCCCAACTTTCATGATCCAAGCTTTCTGATTTTTGGCGCCAGTGTTCTCCTGGCTCTGGCTCTGGGCCTGGCTCGGAAGCCACTGGGGCCCACCGAGGTACTCTGGTCGCTGCTGTTCTCGCTCATGGCGCTGACTTCGCTGCGGCACATTCCGCTCTACGCGATAGTCGTCACCCCGCTGATCGCGGGACGGATTGCGGCGGAGCTGCCCTGGCTGGCAATGCCCCTTTCCGCGTGGCGACGGCCGGCGCTGATGGCCGTGGCCTGGCCGATGTTGCTGGCGGGTATTGTCGTGCAGGTTCATCAGTCACAACCCACCGGTGGCCCTCAGCTTCATGCGATGGCGCTTGACCCGCAGTATCCGCGTGGCGCCGTGGAGTTCTTGCAAGGCGCTGGCCCGGAGACACGCATCTTTAATGAGTACCACTGGGGCGGCTATTTGATTGACCGCTTACCCCAGGTACCAGTGTTTATCGACGGCCGCGCCGATGTGCACGGTGACCGTTTGATCGATCAGTATGTGCGCGTTACGCGCTTGCTCCCAGGCTGGCGAGAAGTTCTGGAAGATTTTGGCGTGAACCTGATTCTCACCGAAAAGGGGAATCCGCTCGATACGACTCTCGCCGTGGATGCACGCTGGGATGCCGTCTTCACTGGCACGGTTGAGCGTGTCTATGCGCGCCGCTCCGGTGCTCTGCCTGGAACACTTGAGTGACCGTGCCACGCATGAGACTCACGGGGCGAGTAGGCTGGCTTGCCAGATTCATTCTGATCACAGTTGTTCTGGTGGAGATTCCCTACATTATTGCCTTCAGCCAGATAGGGCAGGGCTGGGTGTTTGCGGGAATGATCTGGTCACCTCATGATTTTGCGCAGTACGCCTCAGCCATGCGGCAGGGGGCTGCCTCAAGCGACTGGCTGATCTATGACCGGCTCTCGCATGAACCGCACGATCCCGCGTTCATCTCTGTCTTCTATGTAGCGTTGGGAAAACTCGCGGCACTCACTGGCTTGGAATTTAGCCTCGCGTTTCACGCCGCGGAAATCGCTTGTCGGGTGATGCTGCTTCTGGCGCTCTATCATGTGACGAGTCTGCTCTATCAGGAGCCCCGCCGGCGGCGCCTGGCCCTCGCCCTGATCGCGTTCACCAGCGGCTTTGGCGCCTTGATGCTGGTCATCGGCATCAGCCTTCGGCTGCCTCTGGAATGGTCGATATTTACGGCCGAGGATCTCTCCGTACCAGAGCTCAACACGTTTCTGGTGTTGTTTACGGCTCCACACCTGATGCTGGGCCTCGCCGCAATCATGGTCTGGGCCGTGGGATACTGCCGTGCATTGTGTCAGACCGGAGTGCGGTGGCTCGGTCTGATTGGGCTGGCTACCATCATTGTGGGGCTGACCAACCCATTTAGCCTCGTATCGATGCTGTGCATCGCGTTCGCCCACACCGGGCTCGGTTGGATAGTGAGCCGGCGAATCACCTGGTCCAGCGTCATCACGCTAAGCGCCGTGGCGCTCAGTGCCGGACCATTCCTGGCATATAACGTCCTGGTGTTCGGCCGAGACCCGTTCTGGGGAGCGACCTATGGGGCGCAGAACGCGCTGATCAGCGCTCCTCCGGTTGAGCTTGCTCTGAGCTATGGTGGCCTCCTTATTCTCACCGTGATAGGCGCGCAATTACTCCTGCGAGATCGGTCTGAGGGGGCCCGTCTCATCGTGGTCTGGATCGTTCTGATCACGCTTCTCATGTACGCTCCGGTGTCTTTCCAGCGTCGTTTTGGCTTTGGCCTCCAACCAATTCTGGCGCTTGCAGCGAGCTTCGGCCTGCAGCTTGTGATTGCACGCATCTGGGCGGCCACGGGTGGTGTCCTTACCTGGCGCTGGCGGTTTGTTCGCTCCAGCACAGTACTTGCCCTTACTGGCACCACCTTCACCGTCTACGTTCTGATGTTTCGGGCGGCGGCCATACCTGTGGAGGGCACTCATGTATCCAGCGCCTTCCATCCATTGAGCGTTCGGGATGCTGCTAGCTGGCTTGCTCCCAGAACTCAGTCCACTGATCTGGTACTGGCAGAGACACATACCTCGAATTACCTCAGTGGTTGGTTGCCGGGTCGGGTGTATTCCGCGCACTGGGTGGCCACCGCGGATTTTCGCGAAAAGAGTGACATGACACGCTGGTTTTACTCCACTAGGGATGACGCTGCGCGACACGATTTTCTAGAGCAGCTTGGGGCGCGATACGTTGTCTATGGGCCGCGAGAACGGGCCCTTGGCGGAGCTCCACTCAACCAGTTGAATCTGCGCCCGGTGTACGAATCGCCAGAGATGACGGTCTATGAACGAGCTGGAGAGCTCCAGGCGAGAGCTCAGAAGTAAGATGGACGAGTTTGTGGCACAGCCGTGAGGACGGAGAGTCTCACGACGTGCGCGGCAGCGCTTTGGAGTGCGGGTGGCCGCGACACCGCTTTCAATTCCGCGGCCGCACCGGCAAAGATCG
Organism: Chloroflexota bacterium; assembly: GCA_046154735.1. GTDB lineage: Bacteria > Chloroflexota > UBA6077 > UBA6077 > JACCZL01 > CAVXYC01. Next base: position 5,203 of record JBJXFJ010000399.1, read on the forward strand.
CGGAAGGTAAAGCGGTGTCGCGGCCACCCGCACTCCAAAGCGAGGTCCCCCGTCAACTCGAAACTGCCTCGCTTCCGTTGGGTGGCCCGGGCGAATCACCCATATGGGGGTGCAACAATCCGTCCCGTGGCCTCGTCAGAGCCCGTTCTTCCTCATAGACACCGCGATACACGCGGGAAAGGACGGAGGAGACATCGATGGCAGACGTGATGACTCAGTTGATCGCCTACCTGCAGGCGCACAAGCAGCGCGGGCAGGGTCTGGTTGAGTACGCGCTCGTTCTCGTGCTGATCTCGATTGTGGCAATCACAATCATGACGACAGTCGGCGGGAGCATCAACAACATTTTCGCCACAGCGTCGAACGCGCTCGTCGCGCCGTAACACAGTGGTGGCGGTGCGTTGCCGGGTTCGCATTGCCACGTTAAACACGCATCTCTCGCGGCGGCCCCGAGGGGCCGCCGCTGTATTTCTCTTGAGTGTACCCCCGAGGGAGCGCTCATGAGCAGGGCCCAGACTCGTTCGCGCGCAATGCCAGACACGGTGAGCCCGGAGTCGCTGGGAATACCGATGGCATTGTGGGTGGAGTACTCCCTCCGGCCGCGTTGGGGCACTCTGGGCAATGGTGGCACACAGATGGAGGAATCAAGATGGCAGATCTATTGACACAACTCACCGCGTACTTGCAGCGCTATCAGCAGCGTGGACAGGGCCTCGTTGAGTACGCGCTCGTGCTCGTACTCATCTCGATTGTGGCAATCACAATCATGACGACAGTCGGCGGAAGCATCAACAACATCTTCCAGACCGCCTCAAACGCGCTCGTCGCGCCGTAACTCTATTCACCGGAGACGCCGGGCGTCTCTGCTGATGCTCGCGTCGGCGGTCCCATTCAGTGGGCCGCCGACGTTTTTGTTTTGTGAGCGGGTATCACGCGAATGCTGACCGAGCCGAGCACTGGCCGCCGGGCAGCAATTGCCGATGATGAACGAAGAACTTTCGGCACAGAACAAGCAAGGGGAGAATGAGCATGCGTCAACGCGCGGGACTGTTCCTGATGTTGATCGGCCTGATTCTGGCCGGCATCGCCACTATGCTGGTCATGAACATTGCCCGCCAGGCCGCGGACTCCAGCAAGAGCGTGATCAAGCAGGTGGCCGTGGTCACCGCGGTTCGAGATATCCCCGATCAAGCGATTATTCCCGCGGATGCGTTGGTGATGAAGCCGTTCCCCGCTGATTTTGTCCCCGGGGGCGCCATTACCTCGGCCGAGCAGGTGGCCGGCAAGCTGGCCAACGGATTCATTGCCCGTGACCAGGTGCTCGTGGTCAATCAGGTGTCCACGGTGCGGCGCTCAACAAACCTCTCGGATCGGATTCCCGTGGGCAAGGTGGTGGTCTGGCTACAGATGCCCGAGATGATGTCCGCAGCGGGCCTGCTGAAGCCGGGAGATCACATTGATATTCTCCTCACTCTGCCTATCGCCCCGCTAAACATCATGCAGCCGCAGGTTTCCGGAATTGCTCAGGGGGCAGCCGGGCTCGTCAATGCGTCCGCTCCGTCCCCCCAATTGACCGGGGAGTCCGGAGGCAATAGCACTCAGAGTAGCCAGGGGAGCATGAGCACCCAGACCACTCTCCAGAATGTTGAGGTGTATGGGATTGGTACCGATGAACTGAGCAAGGCGGCACTGTTGAATAACGTCAACGGTCAACTTGCACCGCCAGGAACGGATCCATCCCAGCCTGCTCCGAATACTGCGCAGCGTGCCGCATCCGCGTCTAGGGCCGTCGGGTTTCTGGTTGATCACCAGGATGCGGTCATCATCAAGTTCATCAAAGATTCGGGTGGCGTAATTGATTTTGTGGTTCGATCCTCCGATGAGCACCAGATCGTTCGAACCGATGCGATGACGATCGACGCGATTGCTGAGCGGTTCCGCTTCCGCGTACCGCAGCCAGTCAAGCCGTAGCGCGTGGGCCACGCGATCAAGGAGCACACCGGATGATCACCAACGCACTCGGAAAAATAAACCTCCTGGTCCTACGCGACCAGCTCCCCTCGTCTAGCCAGGAGGAGTCGCAGCCGGCGGAGGAGCTTCTGGCGAACGACGGCAAGTTTCACATCACCGTTGCGCCCGCTGCATATGGTGAGGGGGTGCGTGCGGCGCGCCAGCACCGGCCCGACATCGTGATCTTCGATGGCGTGATCGGTGACCCTGAGGCAATCGTGGCTGACGTGGATGAAGCCATGCCCCGCGCGTCCATCGTGGTGATCCTGGACGATACCGAGGTGGATCGTGCGCACGATTGTATCATGGCTGGGGCACGTGCCTGCCTCCAGCGGCCAACTCCCGCGGAAGAGCTCATGCGCACCGTCATTCAGCTTCATGAAAAGGCGCTGCGCCGGCGCAAGCAGCTCCAGGTGGCTCCTGAAGAAGGCGGCCACCTCCTCGCGGTGCGCGGCTCCAAGGGTGGCGTGGGGGCGACTGTTATTGCCGCGAACCTGGCTATCTCGCTCAAGCAGCTCACTGATCGCCGCGTTGCCCTGGTGGATGGCAACCTCTTTGGCGGTGATGCCACGCTCGCGCTGGACATTCTGACAAATCGGAGCCTCACCGATCTCATCCCCAATCTCCACGCGCTCACCGAAGACTTTGTGGCTGCCACCATGGTGACGCATGCCAGCGGTGTGGATGTGCTTGGGGCGCCCAATGAGCTGGAGCGGGCGGAGTCCGTGACCCCTGAGCAGTTTCAGCGCGTGCTTGAGTCAATCTGCACGTTCTACGACTTCGTCATTGTGGACACCTCACCGTTCCTGGATCAGAACTCCCTGGTCGTGTTGGATATGGCCAGCATCATCCTCCTGGTCTGCACGCCTGAGATTGCCGCGCTCAAGAACGCTGCCCGGTTCATCAAGCTGGGCGCGGAATTCGGATATGCCGAAGAGAAACTCCGACTCGTGGTGAATCGACTGGCCAGCTCCGGCGCTATCGTTGGGAGTGACATTGAGAACCATCTGCATTACCGGATTAGCGCGGGCATCCCCAGTGACGGCGCGTCCGTAGTGAATTCACTCAATCGCGGCGAACCGGTGCTGATGAGCTTTCCGAAGAGCCCTGTCTCGAAGGCAATTGACACGCTGACTCGATCGCTTCTCCAGATTGAAGGCTGGGCCACCGCGGATGCTCCTCAAGTCAACTCCCGAGTCCACTCGAGGGCATTCGCCCGATTGGGTGGTCTAAAAATGATTCCCGCCGCACTGAAGCTCGGCTCGAGCTCGTAGGAACAAGCCCACTATGGCACGTCCCATCTCACAACGCCTGCTTGGGGTTCGGATCGAGGCCGATCCGGGCTCTCAGCGCCCAACGACTCGCAATGCAACCGGTAATCGCGCCTCGGCCGCGCCAAACGATAGCTCCCGACTTCCGGGCGGCCTGGATCTGGCCCAGATCACCAGTCGCGTTCAGCGGCAGCTCATGTCTGAACTGGGCGCCGAGGCCGATCTTAATAGTCCGCAGACTCCACGGCTCATAGAGAATTTATTGAACCAGATCCTGGACGGGCAGGGTGTGCCACTGAGTCGACAGGATCGTTCCAAACTGCTCGAGTCAGTGCTGGCAGAGCTCCTGTCATTCGGACCCATTGAGCCGCTACTCCGTGATGACACGATCTCAGAAATCATGGTCAATGGTCCCCACCAGGTGTATATCGAGCGCAGCGGCACGCTGTATGAAACGGAAGTGCGGTTCGAGGACGACGACCACGTGCGGCGCATTATCGATCGCATCATTGCTCCGCTGGGCCGTCGCTGCGATGAAGCCTCACCCATGGTGGATGCGCGTCTCCCAGATGGCTCCCGTGTCAATGCCATCATTCCGCCCCTATCACTGCAGGGCCCGGTCATCACCATTCGAAAGTTCTCACGTGACCCGCTTACCATGCAGAACTTGATCCAGTTTGGCAGTGTCTCACCGGAGGCGGCGGACTTTCTGGCGGCCTGCGTTGCCGGGAAGCTGAACGTGCTTGTTTCGGGCGGCACTGGCTCAGGGAAGACCACCCTGCTAAACGTGCTCTCGTCGTTCATTCCTGGAAGTGAGCGCATCGTCACGATTGAGGACGCCGCAGAGCTCCAGCTTCGCCAGCGCCACGTGATCTCCCTGGAAAAGCGCCCGGCCAATATTGAGGGCAAGGGCGAAATCGGCATTCGGCAGCTCGTTATCAACGCGCTCCGGATGCGGCCGGACCGCGTGGTGGTGGGGGAGGTTCGCGGGCCGGAAGCGCTGGACATGCTCCAGGCTATGAACACGGGCCATGATGGATCCATGACCACCCTGCACTCCAATAGTCCGCGTGACACGCTCGGTCGCCTCGAAACGATGGTGCTGATGACCGGCTTTGACCTGCCTCACCGGGTGATTCGTGAGCAGATCGCCTCCGCGGTGGAGCTTATCGTTCATCAGGAGCGCATGCTGGATGGCAGCCGAAAGATCACCCGGATCACCGAGGTCCAAGGTATGGAGCAAGAGGTGATCACACTCCAGGACGTCTATACCTTCAACCAGACAGGTCTTGATGGTGGGCGTGTGGTGGGCAAACTTGCGCCAACGGGAACGCGGCCCAAGTTTCTCGAGAAGCTTGAGGTGAATGGTATCCGTCTACCGCCGTCTCTGTTTCAGTCCACACCAGAGCGCACCGCGAATCCAATGTCCGCGGTAAGGCAACGACACTAATGGGCCTCTCCGC
>JBJXFJ010000404.1:0-3783 GCA_046154735.1 Chloroflexota bacterium
GTGCGGAGGCTGCCGCCCTGCTGTTCTTGCACGATGACCGCCGTGCCATCTGGTCGGGTATCGGTGACCTGTACCATTGGTGTAACTCCTCGGTCGTTGTCCGTAGCCTGTCCGTACGATAGGCGCCCTCACGCCGCGCGTCAAGATTTGAGATTTTCCCCTGCGCGACCGAGATGTGGGCTCATCCGGCATTTGGATATGTGGGCGCATCCGGCATTTGGAGCGCGGCGGGTGGGAGCGCCGCTTTGGATTCTCCCCCAACGCAGTCCGGGGAATAAGGAAAGCGGCCCTCCCGCACGCCGCGTTCCAAAAAGCCTCCACTCAGGTTTCACAGAGACAGGTGAGAGTTGCCAACCGGTGGTTTCCTGAGGAACAATGATCTCCGTGACTCTTGCAGCGCGGACCCGGTCCGGGACGATGGCATGATGGGCCCATGGCGCTAAAGAGCGCCGCGCCCGCGTCACATCCGCCCGCGGCATCCCCGGCGCCCATTGGCGGGCGCACGCTTACCACGGGCAGCATCCCGCGCAACCTCTGGTTTCTGGCCTGGCCGGCCACTGTCTCTGGGGCGCTCCACACGGTGGATTTGCTCATGGAGATCGTTTGGGCGGGGTTCCTGGGCACCCATGCCATTGGCAGCATCGGTGTGGCCCAGGGTTGGGTGCAGCTTTTCAATACCGCTCGGATGGGGCTAGACGCCTCCACCCGAGCCATGGTGTCACGCGCGGTGGGCGCGGGCGATCATAAGGCGGCCAATCACGCGGCCATGCAGAGCTTGCTGCTCAATGTGAGCCTGGCGCTGGTCATTCTGGTGATTGGCAGTCTACTGGCCTATCCGCTTCTGCGCGTCATCGGCGTGTCCGATGCCATTGCTGAGGAAGGCGCCAGCTACCTCCGCTGGCGCTTCATTTCTACCACCACGTTCGCGGTGCTCATGGTTACCATGTCCATCCTGCAGGCTGCCGGAGATCCGATTACTCCCATGAAGGCCAATATGGTGAGCCGCGTCATTCACATGGCCGTCTCGCCGTTTCTCATCTTTGGCTGGGGGCTGCCAGCCATGGGCATTGCCGGGTCCGCTGCCGGATTTGCCATTGCCCAGGTGGTGGGTGTGGCCATCACCGCGCAAGCACTCTTTGCGCCCACCGCGCGATTTCGCCTCTCGTTTCGCAATGTCTCGCCGGACCTGCCGCTTATGGGGCGCATGCTGCGTATCGGCTTGCCCGCGTCCGTGACCAATGGTGAGCGATCGCTGGCCCAGTTGTTGCTCATCGGCATTGTGGCGCCCTTTGGCGATGTGGCGCTGGCCGCGTACTCACTAGTGCAGCGGCTGCAGTCCTTTGTCAATCTAGGTCTGGCCGGGCTGGCTCAGGCGGCCGGTGTGCTGGCCAACCAGAATCTGGGCGCTCAGCAGGTGGATCGGGCCCGGGCAGCGGCAAATTGGGCTGTTGTTTTCACGGTCCTGCTCTGCATTGTCGTGGGCATCCTGTTCTTTGTGTTCCCCATCCCGCTGCTGCACCTCTTCACGCGTGATGAGGCGCTGGTGGCCACCGGCGCCGCCTGGCTGAAGATCATGGTGGTGGGCTTCCTCTTCATGGGCATCGCCGATGTGTTTATGCACGTGCTGAATACCGCCGGGGATACCATGCTGCCCATGGTGGTCAGTCTGCTCAGCATCTGGTTGGTGCAGCAGCCCGCGGCCCTCTTCCTATCAGGACAGACCGCTGGCTGGGTCGTGCTGGGCCAGCCGCTACCGGTGTACACCGGGCTGGATGATCTCGGCGTGGCCTGGGCCATGGTAGCCGCACTGGTCTTTCGCCTGATGATCTATTGGCCCTACTTCCAGTGGGCGCCGTGGTGGAAGAAAAAGCTGTAACGTGTCAGGGGCAACCTGCGGTTCGGCTATCACAGCCAGCCAGAACGCTTGAAACCCACGTAGAGCCCGGTGCAGATGCTGGCCATGGCCCCCAGAATCGCGGGATAGCCATATTCCCAGGCCAGCTCCGGCATTGTGTTGAAGTTCATGCCGTAAATGCCGGCAATCATGGTGGGCACGGCAATGATCGCGGCCCAGGCGGCCAGGCGGCGCTGCTCTCGATTCTCCTGCGCGGAGGATATGGCCAGTTGTTTCATCTCCTCGTTCATTGCCAGGGAGAGGAATGAGAGGTTCACCTCAAACGCCGTGGTGAGCAGCTCGCGCAGGTTATCAATGAGCTCATTGATACGGATCACGCTGTCATACACATCGCGAAAATACGGGCGTGTTTCGGATGGAATGAGCTGCAGGTCAAAGCGCATGAGACGGTTACAGACATCCACAAGCGGCGCCACTGCGCGCTTCAGGGAGAGCAGATCGCGCTTGAGGCCATAAATCTCAGCCACCGTGTCGCGTGAGCGCCGCGATCCCTCAGCGCCAAAAAGCGCCTCCTCAAGATCCGTGACGCGGCCCTCCAGCTCAGACACGAGGGGCAGATACTGATCCACCAGAAAATCCAGGAGTGCATAGAGCACGTAGCCCGGCCCAAGGGCAAGCTGATCCGGCGTTGCCTCGCAGCGGGCGCGGAGATCGGCATGGGAGCGCACCGAGCCGTGACGCACGGTCACCAGATAATCAGAACCAAGAAACACGTGCGTCTCGCCAAACTCCAGCTTACCCCGCCTCCCGGTGGCTGCAAACTGAGCCGTCCGAATGACCACAAAGAGCGAGTCCTGATACTGCTCTAGCTTGGGGCGCTGATGTGCCGTGTGGGCATCCTCAACGGCCAGATCATGCAAGCCAAATTGGCTCTGAACCGTGTGGAGGAGGGACTGACTGGGCTCATAAAGCCCAATCCAGACAAAGCCCTTATCACGGGAAATGGGCCGCAGCAGCTCTTCCAGGCTGAGCTCGGCAGCTCTCCGTCCGCTCACGTACACGGCACAGGCCACCAGGCCATCGTTCTCAGGCCGAGAGAGGGTGGTCCCAGGGAGAGTATCGAGCACGTTCATAGGCTATCGTTCCGTGCCGCCGAGATCGGCGTCCCCGTCGGCCTGATGATCGGTTCCCAGCCGATGATGAGAAGTGTCTGTCGCGCCGATCATACCCCACTGGCCGGAGCCACCGTGAGCCGTCGCGGTAACTGGGTGCCCGCCATCGAGAGCGAGGTTAAGCTGATCGGGGGTAAGTATTCAGATTCCACGGGACGAATGTTCACCGCAGAGACTCTGAGGCGCAGAGAGAACAAAGAACTAACTCTGCGTCCCCCAGTCTCTGCGGTGATCATCCCTCGAGACGTGAACAGTTACGATCGGGGGCCGGGTGCTCAATCCACCCCGGCGGCCAGTCCTCACGCCAGGCTGACGATACAGTCAATCTCCACCAGACCGCCCAATGCCAATCCGGTAACGCCCACGCACGTGCGCCCCGGCATGCGCCCCTGCTTAAAGTAGCTCTCGTACACGCCGTTCATTGGCGCATAGTCCTCGGCAAAATTCAGTAAGTACACGCGCGCAAAGACCACGCGCTCCAGCGAAGTCCCCGCGCCAGCCAGGACCGTCTGCAAATTACGCATCACCTGGTGGGTTTGCTCAGTGATCCCGCCCTCCACCAGGCGATCACCCGTGGTCGGATCCGTACCAAGCTGGCCCGTAACGAAGAGGAAATCACCTGTGCGCACCGCGTGGCTATACGGTGCTGTCGGTGGTGGCGGCGGCGCGCCAGGAACGATGAGAAATTCAAGTTCAGTCATAGGCAGAATTGTAACGGGAGCCGATCGCGCGGTCGCGAGCCAGACGGCATGAATC
>JBJXFJ010000435.1:0-10185 GCA_046154735.1 Chloroflexota bacterium
GACGTGAGCATCGCGGCGCTCGCCCTGACCACGTCATTGGATAACTTCAACACGACCCAGAACGTGACCAACGCGCAAGCGATGATCACGGCCCTGGACACGGCGATTCAGTCGGTCTCCACCACCCGAGCCGGGCTCGGTGCGCGGCAGAACCGGTTGGAGCACACGATTGCCAGCTTGGGTGTGACGCATGAAAACATCGCGGCGTCCGAGAGTCGGATCCGAGATGCAGACATTGCGTACGAGATGACCCAGTTCACCAAGCTGCAGATTCTGCAGCAGGCGGGCACGGCGATTCTGGCACAGGCGAACCAGTCGCCACAGTCGGTGCTGTCACTTCTACGGTAAGCAACGGCTGATTCCTCTGGGCAGCGGTGACGTCTAGGGAAACCTGTGCGTCACCGCTGCAATCGGATTCATCTCAGCTTAATTTAACGACTCACTCATTGATCTCACGGGGAGTGAGGTCCAATGTACGCCGTGATCGGCGTACCCATCAGGTCAAGGATGTGCTTGATGGCGCAGTACACGGAGGTAGGAAACGATGCGAATCAATACAAATATCCAAGCGATCGATGCCCAACGGAACATGCTGACGACCCAGAACTCCATGTCCAAGAGTATCGAGAAGTTATCCAGCGGTCTGCGGATCAATCGCGCGGCGGATGACGCGGCGGGACTGAGCATCAGCGAGAAGCTGCGGGCGCAGGTCCGCGGTCTCGCCCAGGCGCAGCGGAATGCCCAGGACGGCATTTCCATGATCCAGACGGCCGAAGGTGCGCTGACCGAAGTGCACGACATGATGCAACGCATGCGTGAGCTTTCGATTCAGGCGTCGAACGATACGCTGTCCTCGCAGGACTCGGCGGCGATCAACACGGAAGTCCAACAGCTCCGGGCGGAAGTGGACTCCATTCGAGACCGCACCAAGTTCAACGGGAAGGCGCTCTTGACGGGCTCCTTGCTGACCACACTGGGTGGCGCCACGGCGACCGACCTGGTGGTGAACGACGCGGTGGGCGCCGCGGTGGCGACCGCAGTGGACGTGGCGGGCGCGCGATCGGGTGTGACGTACACCTTCTCGAGCGCGGCGGCGAACACGATCACGCTGACCCGGAGTGGTGATAGTGTGGCGCAGACGATCGCGATCGGCGCGATCGCGGCGAACGGGACGCAAACGCTGGACTTCAGCTCACTTGGGGTGAAGGTCACCCTCGCCTCGGCGGCGGGTGAGACGGCGGCGAACCTCGTGACCGGTTTGACCGCGGCGGCGAATGACACGATTGTGACGACGGGCACGGGCAGCGCCAACTTCCAGATTGGCGCCAACGCGACGGATTCACTCAACGTGTCGTTCTCGGACGTGAGCATCGCGGCGCTCGCCCTGACCACGTCATTGGATAACTTCAACACGACCCAGAACGTGACCAACGCGCAAGCGATGATCACGGCCCTGGACACGGCGATTCAGTCGGTCTCCACGACCCGAGCCGGGCTCGGCGCGCGGCAGAACCGGTTGGAGCACACGATTGCCAGCTTGGGCGTGACGCATGAAAACATCTCGGCCTCGGAGAGTCGGATCCGAGATGCAGACATAGAGTATGAGATGACCCAGTTCACCAAGCTGCAGATTCTGCAGCAGGCGGGCACGGCGATTCTGGCACAGGCGAACCAGTCGCCACAGACTGTACTGTCATTGCTCCGATAGCTCCCGTGACAAGCCGAGCCGCATCCCGTAAGGGTGCGGTTCCTTCGGCGAGGTCCTGACCACCGGCATCGGCCATCACCACCAGGTCCGAGCCGCGACCGTGAGTGAGCGGGTCCCTATGCAGACTCCTCCGTGCGTGAATGGAGATGCTCGCTCGGGACCCGCTCACTCACGGTCACGGCTCGGAGCCGGGGGCCGGGACCGCAACGGGTGACCGGGAGTCCAGAGGAGGACCCGCACCCTCCCGGGATGCGGCTCTGACGGCGCCAGGCGATTCTTCGGTATCGTTCACAAGAAAGGCCCGTCCCGGAACATCGGGACGGGCCTTGTGTCCAGTGCCTCGAAACTGGGAGCTATTTCACCACGCTCTTTGGGAGGAGATCGGCCTGTTTCACCAGGGCGCCCAGGCTATCGGGAACGCTACCGGCCGCGGCCAGACGATTCTCGGCTTCCACTGCCTGCAGGAGCTCTTTGCGCAGGACGGTAATGTCACGCGGTGCGCGGATGCCCACGCGCACCTGACCGCCATCCGTGCCAAGGATGACCACCTCAACATTGCCGCCGATGAGTATGGCCTCGCCGGCACGTCGGCTTAGGACGAGCACGATGCACTCAGCTCGAGCGATTCATCAGAAGTGCTGGAGAAGACTGGATGGCGCAGCGCATATTGGTCATCCATCAGGATCACCTGTTTACCGCGCTGGGCTCGACGATTGAGAAGTATTGGCGCTTTCACATTCGCGGTGGCTGCTTTTGGGTCACTGGGGATTACAAGGATGCAGCGCAGCTCCACCAGGTCGTCGGCAACCGTCTCCAGGGAAATGAGCTCCGGATCGCTGATCTCAGGTTGATAGTCCGGAATGAAAAGCGCGGGGTCCATCAACACGAACCCAAGTTGAGATTGGGCCAATGGCTGAAGCCAGGTGAACGGCCAGAAGCGCTGATCTTCGATCAGCGCAAACTCGGTCAGATCTTCAAAGCCTGGGAGACCTTCCGGAAAAGCGATGATCGCCTCCTCCGAGACCTCAAGGGTCTCGAGCGAGCCGAAACGAGTAGTGTCAACAGTTACCATCATGGTCTCCTCTACCGGAGGTAGTCCAGCAGGCTTGGCTGGATTGCTTTTGAGCCAGCGGCGAGCGCGGCCTTGTAGACGTTTTCCTGATTTGAGAATTCGGTGATCGCCTGGGCGAAGTCCGTATCCGCGACCTTTGAAAGGAGGGCGGCGAGACCAACCTGGAGAAGCTCCTGGCGGGTCTTCGCGCCCTCAAGCCGGTTGATTCGGGCCCCCACATCGGCTCGCACATTCAAGAGTCCCGAGATCGTACTATCGAGTGCCGTGAGATCAACGGAGCCAAGGGAGACACTATCATCGGCCAGGAGGTGGTCACGGACATTGATCGTCGTTGCAAACACGGCTGAGAACGTGGTGCTGCCATTGACGTTGATCTGAATGGTGCTCCCCGCATCGATCTCCCGTAGCATCTGGCCCGCGTCACCGGAGTAGGTCACGGTCGGACCGGTGAGTGTGAATGGGTTGGCGTTCACGAGAAAGCCGGCAAAGAGGCGTTTCCCCCCGAGGGTGGAGTTTCCCTGTGCCACCATTTGATCGAGGAGCTGACTGACCTCTGTGGCAATCGCCGTGCGCTGGGCTGCGTTGACCGTGTCATTTGCGCTCTGCACGGTTAGCTCGCGGACACGCTGAAGCAGCTCCAGGGTTGCGCCCAATGATGATTCAGACGTACTCAGCCAGTCACTCGCGGCTTCCATATTCCGGACATGCTGCGCACCCGCGGCCATGGATGAGCTCAAGTTGAGCGCTCGCCCCACTTCGGACGGATCGTCTGATGGGCGCGAAAGGCGCTTGCCACTGGTGAGCTGAGTCTGGAGTTTCTCCAGCTTGTTGACGTTGCGATTCAGATTATTCAGAACCGTATCAACTAGCATCGCGTTCGTGATGCGCATAGTGCCTCCGTTATCGGCCGACGATGCCGGTGCGATTGATGAGCGTGTCCAGCATCTGGTCGAACGCGGTCATGAGCCGTGCAGCAGCTTCATAGGCGCGTTGGAAGCGGACCATGTTGGTTGCTTCCTCATCAAGAGAGATGCCCGAAACGTCCTCACGTCGGCGTTCCAGCAGTTGCACCAGGGCGTCCTGATTTGTGGCCTTGTCCTGCGTTGAACGAGTGTCCACTCCTAGCGTCGTGATCAGCGCCGCGTAGCTCGATTCAGACGAGGGGGTCATGGTGGTCCGCAGTTGGGCAATGGCCAGGGCAATAGAGCTATCGCCGGGCTGATTGGCCGCGGCCGCGGCGGCAACCCGCTGCGGGTCAGCTACGATCACCGCGTTCACGGCGATTGTGGCCGCGTCTGTGCCAGTGAAGAAGGCACGTCCCGTCACATTGTCAAGGCCATAGCCGGTGGTATGGAGCGCGTTCACCGCGGTGATCATATTGGCGGCGACGGTATTGAGCTGCGCGACATAACTCGGCAAGTTGATGTCGCGCGTATCGATGAGCCCCTTGAGCTCACCCGTGGTAACACTGGTCAAGACTGAATCCGAGCCGAAGCGTATCTGGAGCATGCCGCCCGGGCCCGTGGGCGTGGTGATCAGCGAATCCACGTTGCCAGGGGACACCAGGTTGTGCCCGTTTATGCTGACGTTGATGGAGCCGTTCGCGTTCTCCACCGCGGTGATTGGCACCTTTTGTGACAGTTCGTCCAGGAGAGCGTCCCGGCGGTCGCGGTGATCATTCGCGTTCTGCCCAGTCACTTCAACTTGCACGATCTGGCGATTGAGCGCGTCAATCTGCCCAACGATGCTGTTGATCTCCTGAACACCGATTGCGACCTGGCCGTTCAGGTCGAGCTGGATGGCGCTCATCCTCTGAGATGCGCGATTAAAGGCTGCTGCCAGAGCGGTGGCCTGCTGGACCACCGCGGATCTGTTGGCGCCCTCGGTTGGATCATTCGTGAGGTCCTGCCAGGATTGGTAGAACTCTTGTAGTAAGTTAGCTATGCCCGTATCGGACGGCTCATTGAGCACGACTTCAATTTGTTCTAGGGCATCCCGTGTAACCTGTGCCTGCGCGCCAGCGCCGACTTCGGTTCGATACTGGAGATCGAGAAAGGTATCGCGGAAGCGTTCGATGCTGTCTGCAATGGAGCCCGTGCCAATCTGGCCCGGGCCTCCTGCACGGTTCAGCCCCGGCTCGCTAAATGGCGTGGTTGCCACAATGTTGACGCGCTGACGGCTGAAGCCCTTGGTATTCGCGTTGGCCACATTGTGATTGGTGACATCGAGTCCCGTCTGCTGCGCGTGCAGCGCCCGCAGTGCGAGATCGAGGCCGAAGAATGTGCTGGTCATGAAGTGAGCAATGGGGCGGCGTAGGTTGGCTCATTCCCAGCGAGCCTGAGCAGATAGGAGCGGGTCTTGTGGGCGTTCTCGATTGTAGACCGCAGGAGATCTGAGGAGCGTTGGCTCTGTGCCTGGAGCGCGCGCACCTTCGGGCCGATCTCGTCCGCGAGCTCCGCAAGGCGTGCGCGAAAGTGCAGTGTCTCCGGTAACGCGGCCACACTGGCCCGCACGCCAACCACCTCAAGCTCACGTTCAATGTGCTCCTGAGCATGCTGACGCCGACGCTCACATCGCTCGAGGCGGGCGCTAAGCTCTTCCTGCTCGCTCGTGATGGTCAGCAGGTGGGCGAGATTATTCTCGGCGACGGCGGCCCGCTGGGCATCGAGCACCCGGGACATGTCAGAGAGTGTAGTTGACACCGAGTCAAGCGCGTTGATCAGCTCAAAGAGCACGTCGTTAGCGACCATTGCTCCAACCATCAATCAGTTTCTGTGCCAGAAGCTCAGCCGGGACGCTATAGGTTCCGTCATCAACGCTCTTCTTAATCTGGGCAACCTTTTCTGTACGCACCTCGGAGGTGTCCTCTACGGCTCGCCGGGCCCGTGCGAGCTCGCGTGCACGATCAGAGATTTCAACAGTGTCGGCACCGATTGTCAGATCCGCGGCCGGTTCGAGGCTTGCTTGGGTGCGGGCCGCGCGAGCCGCGTTCAGCGCTTCAATAGCACGACTGGCTTGTGGCTGGGTGCGTTCGATCTCCATTTGGTAGTCCTTCCCGCGGTATTCCGCTACTACTGCTCTTTCTGATTATCGGCGGGTTTTGCGATTTGCTGAGTCACATTACCGTTGCAGATTGCTCGCCGTCTGGAGCATCTCGTCCGCCGACTTCAGCGATCTAAGGTTCATCTGATACGCGCGTTGCGCTTGAATGACTCGTAGCAGCTCCTCGCTGATGTCAACGTTTGAAGCTTCTAGAGTGCCGGGCAGCAAGCTGCCCAGCCCGTTTTGCCCCGGCGCGCCCGTGATGGTGCCTCCTGACGCCTCGGTGGCAACGAAGAGCTCTCCACCGATGCGGGCCAACCCATCAGGATTGGAGAAGCGCGTGAGCTGGAGCTGGCCGATTGCTTCGGGTATGTCACCGGTCAGTATGGCTGTGATGGAGCCGTCGGGGCCTATGCCCAGAGACTTGGCGGTCGCGGGGACATTGATGGCAGGGGTGATAACGCTTCCGTCGGACGTCGAAAGCCGTCTATTTGCGTCTAGTCGGAACGCGCCATTTCGAGTGAACGCTGGGACGCCACTCTTGGTGGTAACCGGGATGAAACCAACCCCGTTGATCATGACATCCAGTGGTTGCTCTGTGGGCGTGGCAAGGCCAAGCTGGAAGCTCGTGAGTACTGATGACATCACCGCGCCACCGCCGTCCGCGGCCTGTCCTAACACGAGGGGGCCTGGCTCAGTTCCAAGACCAAAGGCCGTATTGGTGGGCGCGACGTCAGCGAGCTCCGCACGCTGCTTCTTGAAACCCAGCGTATTGGCATGGGCAATGTTATTGCTCGAGACGTCGATCACTCGCTGCTGTGCCTGCACGCCAAGACTCGCGATTCTCAGGCTTGTCCACATAGGGTCCTCCGGACCGATGGAGCATCAAAGATTGAGAATCCGAGATGGTCAACGAAGTCGCCCGTGAGTAGGGACTTCGCTGTTTCAGCACGCCTCATTCTCAATGCTTCACGGTTCATTCGCATTAGGCGCTCGGGCGGGCGATGTCAGACACGGCGCGTTGGGCGAGCTCATTTTGAGACTGGATCATCCGCTGATTGGCTTCATAGGCCCGCTGGATCTCCATGATCGTGGTCATTGTCGCAGTGATATCAACGTTTGACATCTCCACCATTCCCTGCTGTACCGAGGTGGCTGTCGCTGCCTGTGGCTGCACGGCGGGATCCTTGGGAGTGAGCTCGTTGCTCCCAAGGCGTCGAAGATCGTCCGGATTGGCGAATTCGACAATGCGGAGTTGATCCACAACGATGTCCCCAACACTCACGGTGCCGTTGCTTGAAACGGTGACCTCGCCGTCTGGAAGCTGAATCGGCCCGTTTTGACCGAGCAGCGGACGTCCGGTGGTGGTTGTGAGCACGTTTTGCGCGTTGCGGGTGAATGCGCCATTGCGGGTGTAGCGAATCCCTTCCGGTGCCTGAATGCTGAAGAGCCCCCCGCCTGATAGTGCCAGATCAAGTTCCCGCTCCGTCTTCTGGAGCGACCCCTGGGTCCAATCGGTATCTGGTGCGGCGGTGATGTCCGCCAGGCCTATATTTCCGAGCGTGGCTGCGCCTTCATTTGCGGTCATGCGTGCCACAAGCTGCTCTGCAAATGTCGCGATCGCCGTGCGATCTTGCTTGAACCCATTCGTGTCGACATTGGCCAGATTCGTCGTGGCGACTTCCATTCGTTTCTCGAGCGCCACCATGCTTGACGCTGAGTTATATAAGCCCCGAATCACCCTTCTGCCCTCCGTTGTCTCGTGCGAGCAACACGAAAGCCGAGGACGCCGCTCACGACAATGGCGAGGACAAGGCCAGCCAGGACTGTGAGCCATGGCGTTGAACCGCTGAACTGACCTGAGACGGGCTCCGCGGTCACTCCGCCCGTATTCGGAAGCTCGTTTGGTTTGCCCTGTTGAGTGCCTGGAACGGGCCATTTCCCGGCAATGGCGCGACGGTTGCTTGACTGAACGGGCAGTGCGCCGGTGGCCTCCACCGAGACGTAGACCGTATCCCAGCCTTTATCCGGGAACGGATCCTTGGTGGTGAGCTCAAGCTTACCCACGCCGTTCTCGGCGGTATTGAAGCCTCCCAGCGCCATTTTCTCGTTATTTACGCTATTCATGATCCAGACGACGTACTGTTCTCCAGAAAGCCGAGACAGCCCGGTAACGGTGATTCGGGCCTCGCCCTCACGCGGCACCATCTCCGCCACGCCAGTAGCGTTGGTGGGGCCCCAGTTTGAGACGCCGTTCAAGTAGGAAAGGACGATGCTCACCGGGTTTCCGTTGGCGTGCATCCGTGTCACAGGCGCTGCCAGGGTAAGTGCCGCCGCAAGCACTGACGCCTGAATGATGATGGTGAATGGGCTCATACGGCTCATAAGCTGTGTACTCCTTTACTCCGGTTGCATCCGCACAGGCTAGGCGGCCGCCGTAACGGCCCGCGCGGCTCTGAGCATACCCCGGAGCTTGAAGATCGCCGCGGCATGTAGCTGGCTCACGCGTGATGTGGACACGCCTAGCACCTCACTGATTTCCCGGAGCGTCAGCTCGTCGTAGTAATAAAGCGAGATGACTAGCCGATCACGTTCCGAGAGACTCTCCAGTGCTTGGACCAGCGCTCGTTTCAGATCGCGCAGATCAACTTGATCTGCCAGGTCCACCGCATCCTCATCCGCAATCTGGTCAATGAGCGCCGCGCGGTCGCCCTCACCCACATCTCCCAGCGGGGTATCCAGCGAGACAATAGTCGCGCTTGCCTCAACCAGCATTGTGTGAAACTGGGCTACCGTGAGGACCAGATATTCGGCGACCTCGCGGTCATTCGGCATGCGCTCTAACTTGAGAATGAGCGCATCGTAAGCATGCTCGATATCTCTCGCTCTACGATTCGCGTCACGTGAGAGCGGATGTAAGCTGCGGATTGAATCTAGGATACTGCCCCGGATGCGACGAATCGCGTACGTTTCAAATTTCACGCCCTGGCTGGGATCAAACCGATCCACAGCCTGGATGAGCCCAATCGTCCCATAGCTGAGCAAGTCTTCATGGTTGAGGAGGCCGGGCAAGCTCACCGCCATGCGGCCAATCACATATTTCACGAGCGGTGCATACTGCAAGATCAACGACTCGCGCATCGCCGGTTGTCGCTCGGCGCAAAATTGCTCCCAGCGTGTTTGAAGGTCAACTGATTGCATTGTCATTTACACACCCACCGCCTCTTGCTGCTGCTCCCCTGAACTTGGTTCCGGTTGCGCCCCAAACCGGGGCTCATCAGAGTCCTCCCCGTCTGTCTGGAAGGTCCGCGAATTCGCTGTCACGTCGATTGGCTCTGTTGTAGGCCGATCAATCGCGACAATCGAGATGGCCGCACGGCCCAACACGGCGAGTACCGCGCCCGCCGCCCCCGCCTGAAGTAAGGCCACCTCTGGCTCAGTTCCTGAGCGAATTCCCCAGATGTAAAGCGCGAGAAATGCCACGATGATCGACGGAAGTAGCCAGCCGACGAGGCGTTCCGAGGGATCAGTCACGCGCGATTACTCCCTTCTTGATGTCCTCGGCCTGAAGCCGAAGTGCAAACTGGATGATTTCCTCTCGATCGCTTGCGGGGAGGTCAATAAAGGATGCGCCCACCTCGCAGGGCCAATTTGTGGGGCCCGGCTCTTCTTCTACTCGAGCGATCCGGGCGCGCAGGGTCAACACTACGCTGCTCCCTGGGAGCGACACGTGACAGCGAATGGTGCTGCTTACATTCAGGACCTGGTTGCACCGAGCGCGCAGGCCGCCCGCGCTCAAATCGCGTAGATGCAGACGGATGCGTTTGTCCGGAATGGTTTCCAATGCAGATTCGAGCCAGGATTCACGCGGGTCAATTGAGACAGGGACGCGGAAGTACTCTCGATGCTGGATGCGCGTTCCATCCAACAGCTCCACGTCCAACTGAGGAGCGCGTTGGGTCAGGACGGTCAGTACGCGCGCCCGCAGTGTGTAGCGAGCGTCCATCACTCGCCATGTGTCAATGATGACGTCTGCCCCCCCGGATTCGGTGAGCGCGGGGGCTGCCTCTGAAGGGAATTCTAGCCGGAGTACCGCTCCCTCACGGCTGACAACATGTCCGTTGTACCATTCACGACGGTCGCGATAGTTGACCCCGAGGAGGAACTGTTGCCCCGGTTGTAATGGGACACGTTCAAGTGTGATCGTCATGCCGCGGCTCCTTCCACTGTTTCTCGAGCGACTACCTCGACGCTCGGGACGATCTCGTTGTAGGACAGGACCACCAGACTCGGGAGTGACGCTTCCGTAAATCGGCGCAGCGCGAGTCGAAATCGTCCCGGGCACAGCAGTACCGGTTGACGC
>JBJXFJ010000436.1:0-46852 GCA_046154735.1 Chloroflexota bacterium
GCCCGTCTCTGCGTGCGTCGCGCATTTGGTCAGCGCGAGGCGGAATGACGAGGTCGCAACGTTGTCGTCGGGCATCTCGTCGGTCCCTCAGTCATTCAGTCGGAGCGCGGGCGTCGCGACTCGATCATTGGCGCGCGTTCAGGCCGCCAGTGGGCAACTCAAATCCGTTCCTGCCGGATTTCAGTGACGTCGAACGCCCACTAGCCCTGCTCAGCTCACGGCTCGCAGCGTTCGCGCACAGCTCAATGGCGCACGAGGTTCGGGGCGATGTCAGCGGGGTGACGATGAGTCTGAACGAGACGTAACCGGGCCGCTGAATGCCTCGGACTATGCGAAGCGCGCCAGGAGTATCCCGATCTCAAAGAGAAGATACAGAGGAACACTGACTGCCGTCTGATTGATTGGATCAGGCGTTGGCGTGATGATCGCGCCGGCGACAAAGGCTAGCACCAGTGCGTATTTACGGAATCGCCGCATGCGGTCCACATTGATCACTCGGAGCTTGGCAAGGAAAAACATCACGAGCGGAGTTTCAAAACTGAGCCCCATCCAGAAGAGCAACGAAGCAACGGTTGAGACGTACGCGCTAAAGCTCCAGTTCTGCTCAATGAGGTCCGCACCGAAGCCCATGAGGAATGAGATGGCGAACGGCAGGAGCACGAAGTAGCCAAAGGCCAGTCCCCCAACGAAGGACAACGTTACTCCAGGGACCGCCAGCCAGATATATTTTTTTTCATGTGGCAGCAGGGCTGGGAGCACAAATTTCAGCGCTTGGTAGACGAGCAGCGGCATAGCCAGGGCCGCGCCGACGACAAGCGCGATCTTCAAGTACGTGAAGAACACTTCACCCGGAGCGATCCCCTGGATGCGTCCTTGCACAGGAACGATAAGAATCTGAATGACTTTCCAGGTCAGAGAGTCAGCCCCGGGAACCGGCACGGCGGAAAGAACCAGGCCCACGAGCAGCCCCACACTCGAGATCACAAGGCGTGTTCGGAGCTCCTCGAGGTGCTCCATCATCGTCATTGACGATTCGGCGCTTTCCTCAGGGGCTGACTCCGAATCCGGCCTGGCTATTGGCGCGGTAGAATCGCCTTCAGTGCTCACGGTGTGGAACCATTGCTCATGTATGGGACTTGGGGCACGGATGGGTGCCCGGAATCCTGCCTACGCCATGTGCTCGCTAAGATATTCCATAGCATCACGGACGGTTCGAATCTTTTCAGCGTCATCATCCGGGATCTTTACGTTGAATTCTTCTTCCAACGACATGATGAGCTCAACTAGGTCCAGTGAATCAGCATTGAGATCATCGATAAACGACGCGTCAGTGGTCACTTCTTCTTCAGTGACACTGAGCTGCTCAGCGATGATCTTGCGCAGACGAGCTTCTGCATTGTCCGACATTAGGAATCCCCTCCTACTAACTCTGTTTCCTCTGGGGAGCTGGGCAGATCGTCCGTGCGGACCACTTGCCCAAGCACTCCATTTACGAAGCGAGATGCTGCATCGCCACCGAACATTTTTGCAAGCTCCACGGCTTCATTGATGGCGACACCAATTGGGATGTGTTGGCGCTCATGGAGAAGCTCGAACACGGCGATGCGTAAGATATTCCGTTCAACGGCCGAAAGCTGCTCGAGGGGCCACGACGGGGCATGCATTTGAATCCGATCGTCAAGCTCAGTGCGCCGTTCCATAACCCCGCGTATGAGTGCGCGGGCCAACGTTGATTCTTCGTCAGGG
The DNA here is from genome assembly GCA_046154735.1 of Chloroflexota bacterium. Lineage (GTDB taxonomy): Bacteria > Chloroflexota > UBA6077 > UBA6077 > JACCZL01 > CAVXYC01. Next base: position 1,747 of record JBJXFJ010000436.1, read on the forward strand.
ACACCCTCGTCAGCAACAAGCCGCTCAAATACATCCGCGGCTCCATGCCGTGCGATGTCTACCTCATACAAGACCTTAAATGCCAGGACCCGCGCGCTGCTGGCGTGTCGACGCGATTTGCGTGACCTCGCGGGACGGGACGGAGCATTTGATTCAGCCGCTTCATCCTGGGTGTCCATGCCGTGCTTTCTATAGAGGTTCAAGCCATGACCAGGCCGCCATCAACCTGGAGTACCTGCCCCGTGATATAGGCTGCGGCGTCCGACACGAGAAATGCAACGGCGTTTGCCACGTCGCCAGGTAGCCCCACGCGCTCCAACGGAATGGCCTTGAGTGCCAGCAGACGCGCATCTTCCGACACTCCGTCCCAGATATCAGTTTCAATCATGCCGGGCGCTACTGCGTTGACGGTAATGTTTCTGGAGGCTACTTCGCGCGCAATTGAGCGGGTGAAGCCAAAGATGCCGGCCTTCGACGCGGCGTAGTTCGACTGTCCCGCATTGCCCATGACGCCCACCACTGAGCTGACATTCACGATGCGACCGTACCGCTGGCGAATCATTCCGCGAATGGTAGCCCGGGTCACCAGGTAGACTGATTTCAGATTTGTCTCTAGCACGGTGTTCCAATCTGGCTCATCCATCCGAAGGAGCAGTGTATCCCTGGTCACGCCAGCATTGTTAACCAGTATGTCCACTCGTCCAAGTTGTTCCAGGGTTGCACTGAGCAGTGCTGAGACATCGTTACTTTTCGATACATCTGCATGAACGGCAATGGCTTTGCGGCCGAGGGCTTGGATACCAGTGACCACTTCTTCCGCGCGCTCAGGATTGTTCAAGTAGTTGACAGCGACATCCGCGCCGCACTCGGCAAGACGTTCCGCCACCGCTCGGCCAATGCCGCGAGATGCTCCGGTGACAAGCGCCACTCTTCCGTGAAGATCGATCATTCGAGCTCTTGAAGCCGCTGGAGCTCTTGAATGGTGCTTTCCAGGCTTGCTTCATCCTGAACGTTGAGCACGGTGGCGCCCTTCACGGTTCGTCGGGCGAGGCCGGTGAGCACCTGACCCGGGCCAACTTCGATGAATATGCGCGCGCCGGCAGCCCACATAGTCTGAATTGAGTCGGTCCAACGTACCGGTGAGTAAACCTGTGAGAAAAGCTCGGCGCGAATCGCGTCAGGATTCTGAGTCATTTCAGCGGTCTGGTTGAGTACAATGGGGAGCACCGGTCGGCCAATGGGGAGGCGCGTCACCAGCGGATGCAGCCGGTCACCGGCGGATCTCATGGCACTCGAGTGAAAGGGCCCAGCCACGTTGAGCAATGTGGTTCGACGTGCACCACGTTCTCGTGAATGTTCGGAGATCCATTGCAGGGCCGTGCGATGGCCCGCCACCACAATTTGCTCAGGTGAATTGAGATTGGCCAACTCCGCATACGTGCCGGTAGCGGCCGCGGCTTCCGAGCAGAGCGTGCGTACCACGTCCTCGGCAAGTCCGATGAGTGCCGCCATGGAACCATTGGTCTGATCACACGCCTCGGCCATATAAGCCCCTCGCCAGCGGACAAAGTCAAGCGCGGCCGTGGGATCAAGTGAGCCGGAGGCAACGAGTGCAGAAATCTCACCGACACTGTGGCCAGCACACATGAGCGGCTGGAGTACAACCTTCGCGGCGAGAGCCGCGTCCTTTAGCGTTGTCAGCGCCGCCAGGCTGGTGGCCACAACGGCTGGCTGTGCAAACCGTGTGTCCGTGAGATGTTCGTCCGGCCCAATCGCTGAAACACGCCCAATTGGAAGTCCGGTCGCTGCGTCGGCTAACTGGTAGAGCGCCTCGACCGCTGGCGACATACGCCGGAAGTCGCCGCCCATACCAATGTACTGGGAGGCTTGGCCTGGGAAAATGATGGCAATGGGAAGCGTCAATAGTGTGAACTCTTACTCCGCAACAGTCTTGGTCTTAATTTTTAAGATCTGGTGACCATTGTACGTCCCACAGGTTGGACAAACTCGATGGGTGGGTTTCATGGTTCCGCACTGGCCACACGCCCCCAGTGGGAGTGGTTGAATATGGTCGTGGCTGCGCCGCTGTCCACGACGACTCGAGCTGATCTTCTTCTTCGGTAGTGCACCCATGGTGTGGTTGTTCCCTTCTACTGCCGATTGTCCGGCGGCCTGGCCGGATTATCGATGAGCAACGCGCGCAGCGCCCCAAATGGGTTATTTGCCCCGATCTGATCGCACGCGCACTTTTCTGAGCGTAAGTCTGCCCCGCATGTCTCGCAGAGCCCTGGACAGTCTAATCTACAGAGAGGCTGGAGCGGAGTTTGTATGACGAGCTCCTGGCGTAGAATCTCTCCAATATCCAGCACGTAATCCTGGCCAATTCGCAGCGCATCGTCATCTCGCTGTGAATCTCGTTCGTAAAGTTCGCCTCGTGGCGCAAGTACCTCGTCCTGGAACCGATCCTCTACAGCGAAGCCAAATTCATTCAGGCATCGACCACACACCAATGTCACGGTTGTTCGGTAGGGCATTGTGACCAGGATGCCGCGCTGCGTGCGCACGAGCTCCGCGGTGCCGACGAGCGGCGCCTCCAGTGTCACGTCACCGAGCTGTGGTCCTATTTCACGAAGCGCAAACTCGCGCCGGCTCCCTGGCTCTTCTTTCAGAAATTGCGCGACATGAATAGCGATCATGGTAATGACTGGGCAAGAAAAATCCGCCCCTAGGCGGCGCTTTTGAAGTATAGGCCTTGCCGGTCCAAACCGTCAAAGTGTCAATGGGACTTGATAATGGTTAACGACGTGGTGTTACGGTGGCTCCCCATAAGCTTCGAGCTGCATTGTGCGGGGCGACCGATGCCGCCGTTCCGATGGTAGGTGTGCGGGAGTATCATCCTCAGCTCGTCGTTCGCTGGGAGAATTGTGCCGCTCGAGCTCAAGCGTCCCAGTCTTTAGCGCTCGCAAGGTGGTTTCAATGCGGCTCGTCAGGCGCTGCAGGACTTGGCGGGCGTATTCGTCCATTTCTTCTCGAACGCGTTGAGCATCCAATTCCGCGCTTTGTTCGATCTCTGCCGCATGCAGCTTCGCTTCACGGACAATCTCATGTTGGAGCGCCTCGTGAGATGCCTGCAGATGAGCCTGCTCGATCAGGCGTTCCGATTCGATACGAGCGTGTTCAAGTATGGAATCCCGCTCATCCAGAGTCTGCCGAGCTTGATTGAGCTCGGCGGGCAGTGACTCGCGCATCATCTGGATGATAGATGCACAGTCCGCTTGGTCCACCATCACGCGCGCGCCAAAGGGAACCCGCGAGGCGGTGCTAATCACATCGTCGAGACGATCCAGGAGAAGTTCAAAATCCAGTCGATCCACACGCTCTACCACAGGCAGGCTCTAACGCTCATTGAATTCGGCGCGGAGCGCGGCCGCCACCTGCTCAGGGACTAACCCCTCGAGCGGTGCCCCCTGCGCGGCCACTTCCTTAATGATGCTGGAGCTCAAATAAGCATACTCTAGTGAGGTCATGAGGAACACGGCTTCGATCGATGGGTCAAGATGCCGATTCATCGTCGTCATTTGATATTCATACTCAAAGTCAGAAGTGGCTCGAAGCCCGCGCAGGATCGCGCGGGCGCCAACTCTGCGGGCGAGATCAATGGTCAGCCCGGTATAGGGAATGATTTCGATGTTGTCGCGCTCCACGCATTCTCGAAACAGGCGAACGCGGTCCTCGGTGTTGAATCTCAATGACTTGGAGGGCCGGTCGTACACGGCCACGATCACTCGATCGAACACCTCGGCCGCTCGGTGAGCGATATCGATGTGCCCGAGATGCACAGGGTCAAATGAGCCCGGGTAGACGGCAATTCGGCCGTCGGGGCTAGTCAGATCGGTCATGCTCTCCCAGTTGCTCGCTCAATTCGCGCTCAAGGATGGTGACGCTCGTTACACCATGGTCTCGGCGTCGCACGGAGCGTAGCCCCTCAGGCAGTGCGAGCGCCACCTTCGCCGCCTGGTGCTCCCAGACGATCAGTCCTCGATCTGCCAGTAATTCGTGAGTCGTAATGAGCATCAGTGTCCTCAGCGCGGCAGCAGTCTCCTTATACGGTGGGTCAAGGAGAATGAGATCATACGTGCCCGAGAGTGCCGCAAGTCCGGCCTCCACGCTCGCGCGCCGCACGGTACCCCGCTCCCTGAGCTCCGTCTTATCAAGATTTCGCTCAATGGTCTGCGCGGCTGCGCGGTCCCGCTCAATGAATGTGACCTGGGCAGCCCCCCGACTCAGCGCCTCAATTCCCAGGCTTCCACTTCCCGAATACAGATCAAGGACGGTGGGCCAGGCTAGACAGGCGGCAAAGCTATCTTCTGAACCCTCGTATCCGCGACGCAGCGCCTCCGCCTCGAGCATGGAAAAAATGGCCTGCTTGATTTTGTCGGTTGTTGGGCGGAGGTCCGTTTTGGGAACGAAAAGCTGCCGCCCGCGAGCGGTGCCAGCGGTGACACGGACGGTCAACTGGGCGTTCCAGCGCGCTTGAGAAACTCCGCGACCTGGCTCGAAAGCAGGGCGTGTTTAGGCTGACTGAGCTCCGGATCACTTGACAGAATGGTCTGGGCAGTGGTGCGGGCAAGCTCCACAAGTTTCACATCATTCAACGTCGCCACCTTCAGTTCCGGGAATCCGCTCTGACGAACTCCAAAATAATCGCCCGGCCCCCGCAGCCGGAGGTCCTGTTCCGCCAGCTCGAGTCCGTTCGCGGAGCGCGCAACCACCGACAGCCGCTCAACGGATTCAGGGTCTGGATTCTCGGTGAGCAGAAAACAAGTTGCCTGGTCAGCCCCCCGGCCCACACGTCCCCGAAACTGATGGAGCTGAGCCAGCCCGAATCGTTCCGCGCCCTCGATGGCCATGGTGGTGGCATTGGGTATATCCACTCCAACCTCAATGACCGATGTTGATACGAGCACGTCAAATTCACGATCTCGAAACCCTCGCATAATGGCATCCTTGTCAGCCGCCCGCATCCGCCCGTGGAGTAGGCCGAGGCGAAGCCCCTCCAGTTCGCCGGTTTGCAGCCGCTCGTACTCTGCAGTGGCGGAGCGAGCTTCGAGCGCGGGGGAATCTTCCACAAGCGGACAGATGACGAATGATTGTCGGCCCGCGGCCGCTTCCCGGCGCATATGCTCGTACGCGGACGCGCGTTGTTGTGGGCCCAACAGCACTGTCTCGACGGCCTGGCGACCTGGGGGCATCTCATCAATCATAGAAAGGTCAAGGTCCCCGTACAGACTGAGAGCGAGGGTGCGCGGGATGGGTGTGGCGGTCATGAGCAGTACATGCGGTTGACGGCCCTTTGAGCGCAAAGTGATCCGTTGCTGAACCCCGAATCTATGCTGCTCGTCGATGACCGCGAGACGGAGATCAGCGAACTCGACCCGATCCTGAATGAGGGCATGGGTGCCCACCAGGATCTGCGTTTCACCGGAATCGGCAGCCGCAAGGGCGCCCTTCTTCTGCCGCGTGGTCATGCTTCCGGTTATGAGTCCCACGCTGGGAGCGGACAGTCCAATGCTCCCGAGACGCTCCTGAGCTCGCTCAAAAAACGCCTTGAGGTTTTCGCCATGCTGCTCGGCGAGAATTTCTGTGGGCGCCATGAGTGCGCCTTGGCCGCCGTCAGCGGCGGCCAGCAACAGAACGCTGGCCGCAACGGCCGTCTTTCCCGAGCCCACCTCTCCCTGAAGCAGTCGAGTCATTGGAAGATCCTTGGTCATATCGGCCGTAATCTCTTTGATAACCCGATGCTGCGCGGTAGTGAATGTGAAAGGTTGCGATTCCGCTAGCGCCAGACACGCCTCAGGGCGCGCGGGAATCGGCGTTGCGCCAGATTCCTGCGCCCGTCGACGTCGTTGCAGCACCACGAGCTGAATGGTGAGCAGCTCATCAAAGGCGAGCCTCTTACGCGCGGCCTCCAGGGTCGGCTGGTCTGGTGGGAGATGAACTGCCGCGCTCGCTTCCGACCTGGGAAGGAGCCCCAGACGGCTTCTTAAGGGAGGCGGCAGTGGATCATCAATCGAGGATGCGAGGGCGCGCACGGCGCGCGTCACCAGTGCACGCAGCCAGTTGTCAAAGATACCCTTGGTGAGCGGGTAAATGGGGACGATGCGCCGTGTGTGCAGCGGTGGGGCGTCTGCCGACTCCAGGTCCGGATTCTGAAAAATGATCTGGCGTCCCTGAGAAATAACGGAGCCACTAATGGCGACGCGCTGTCCCTCATGAACAGGGGGCCGCCCGGAGCCAGAGCGTAGCCAGACCGCCTCTACAGAACCCGTAGAGTCCGAAATGCGGGCGCTGATCCGCTTAAGCTGTTTCTGGAGTGGTGCCACGGTCACGGTCCGAACGACACCCTCAAAGCTTGCCTGGCGCTGGAAGAACAGATCGATCGCCCGCTTAGGCGGCGGATAGAAGACGTAACGCGTGGGATAGTGCTCGAGCAGGTCGCCCACAACAGTCAGCCCCAGGCGCTCCAGGGCTCGGGCTCGAATGGGCCCCACGCCCTTTACACTTGCCAGAGGTATGGTTGCAGCCAGTGGGGCCTCAGCCGTGCTCCTGGCCGCTTGCCTTGGACGCGGCTGCGGGCTAACTCTGGGGATTGACGCTGAGGATACGGTCGTTGCCGGACGAGTGCCAGACGCGGTTGATTCCCGAGGTGGAATCGGCACCGCGCGGAGCAAGGCGATAGCCGCGTCCACGATCTCGCGTCGCTCTGAGGGATCGAGATCTGCGTAGGGCTCTAGGAGAGTAGCAAGATCATGCGCACGCTCCGCAAGTGCGCCATCAGCGATGGGCGCCGTGGAATGACCGCGACTCCAGTTCAGGGCGAAGCCCGCAAGCCCTCCAATGACGGCTCGGTTATCACATCCACGGCGTAGTTCTGTCTGGAGCACTCGCTCTGCCAGCTCGATGGCCGCGCGGGCATCTGGACTCATTGGGCGCGTGCCCTGCTGGTGGCCGGAGGTCACGTCTCGGCGACGATGCAGGTGACCGCGACGGTACCTGGGCCGCCATGCACCCCAACCACCGGGCTGATTTCCCCGCGCTCTACACGAATCCTGGGATAGTCCGAGGCGAGTGCTTCCGAGAGGTCATCGGCTTCCGCCAGAGCGTCGCCGTGCAATACGGCGATCCGCTCCAGATGGCCGAGCTCCAAGGTGAGCTCACGGAGGCGGCGCAGCGCGTTGCGGCGGCTCCGCACGCGCTCGATAGGTAGCACCTCCCCTGCTCGAATCTCAAGCAGGGGCTTCACGTTGAGCAGCGCACCCGCTAGGGCTGATACGCGGCCGATTCGCCCACCGCGCTGGAGAAATTCCAACGTGTCCAGCGTCACCAGGAGACGGACCCGTGAAACGAGCGCGCGAGCAGCCTCCGCCGCCTGATCGACATCGCCCGATTTACTGCCAACTTCCAGCGCACGCTCGGCCAACCAACCGAGGCCTAGGGAGCAGTGGCCGCCTTCAACGACTTTGATGCGCTCGGGATTAATGCGCTGAGCGGCCCCGGCGGCCGCGGCAAATGTGGCGCTGAGCGTCCCTGGGAGGTGAATGGACACCACCCCGGCGTAGGTGGCGAGGAGCTCCTGGTAGACCTGCTCAAAGTCGGCCGGTGGCGGTGCGGCGGTGGATGGCGTGGTGCTGGAGCCCCGGAGGCGTTCGTAAAATTCCCCTGTCGAGATATCCACGCGATCGCGATAGGTCTGGTCTCCCCAGTTGATCCGCAGGGGAACAACACGAATATCCGGATGAGCCTGGAGCCCATCCGGCAGGTCGGCAGTTGAATCGACGACGAATGCAAGTGTGGACATATGCTACTCGAGTGAGATGATAGCCAGGCGCGCGGGAATTCCCAGTGAAACGGTTTCCAGATCGGCCTCGGGAAGTAGCGCCCGGAGGCACGACTCAGCCTCCTGGCGTTCTGGCTCGGTGAAATCAGCACAGGAATACAGCGTAATCAGCTCCGTTGCGCATGCCCCCACTCGGCCGAGTGCCCCTCGAATTGTGTCCGTTAGGGTCTCGCTTGAATGGACAATCTCGTTTTCATGAAGAGCCACGATATCGCCGATTTGAACGTGAGTATCGGGCAAATCCGCCGGCCGATGTGCTCGTGCTAACTCAATAATCGTCGCAGTGTCTCGCGCGGCCGTCAAACGGGCAAGTTGTGATTGGAGATCATGCTCGCTGTTAAAGGCCAGGAGACACTGGGTGGCCTGAACGACATTCTCCGTGGGGATGACATGCACTGAGCGCGAGGTCATGCCCTGGAGCTGTTCCGCGGCCATGAATGAATTCTTATCGTTTGGCAGGAGTATCAGGTGCTCATGGCCCAAGCGCTGTACGGCGTTTATGAGCTCCAGCACGGAGGGACTCGAGCCTTCAGGCACGATGACATGGGTCGCGCCAAGGCTTTCCAGGAATCGCGCCGCGACACTGGAAGGCGCAACAGTGATGATACCGATCCTGCCGGTCAGCGCCTGATTCTGCGCGGCCGTGTGTTGAAGCTCCATATTCTCGATGGAGATGTGGCTAACGGATCCCGCCTGTATGGCTAGGTCCAGAACCTGACCCGGCCGATCCGCATGAGCATGGATTCGAAGAACCTCGGACGTGCCAACGACAATCAGTGAAGACGCCAGTGGCCCGAGTTGTTCTTTCAAGCGCTCCATGGGCACGATTGACCGCTCGACAATGAATTGAGTGCAAAATCCCACCGCCTCCTCGGCATGCTGAGCCCCAACAAGTGCCATGCTTGTCACGGAGGGTGGAACGACGTCACGGAGCTCTTCCCCACGTAGCCAACGGCACGTGCCCTCCAGGATGAGCCGCAAACCTTCACCGCCGGCGTCGACAACTCCGGCCAGGCGGAGCTTTTCCAGCAGGCTCGGTGTCAGCTCCACGGCCTTGGTTGCTGCCTGAAGAGCCTGTTGTAGGCCTTGGGACAGTGTGGCGTCATCCTGCACGGCCGCGGCCGCCTCTCGAGCTACCGTGAGCATGGTGCCCTCAACGGGCGCGGAGACGCTCTTATAGCCCGCCTCGGCGGCTGCCTGAAGTGCTTGCCGTAGGCTTCGTCCATCACACACCGGATCCGAAGCATACGCCTCAGCGAATCCACGTAGCATCTGCGAAAGGATCACTCCGGAGTTACCGGCTGCGCCAAGCAGCGCACCCCGCGATGCCGCGTGGAGCGTTTCGTGAGCCACGCCCCGCTCAACGGCCGCGTTGGTTGAGGCCGCTCGCAGAGTTCGCGACATGTTGATGCCTGTATCGCCATCTGGAACGGGAAACACGTTCAGTGAGTTCAGATGCTCAGCGTGGGCTTCTAGCCAGGCTGAGAGGGCATCGAGAAGGTCACAGATATCCGCTCCGGTGCACGTGGCGGTGTTCTGGAAAGGGCGCGGCTGGTCTGCAAATGTCATGGAGTGAGGAACCATTCAGATGCTGTGATTGCGTCCTGTCCAGGTGCGTGACTATACTTCTCGGCAAGTATAACTTGACGATGAAGCATCGCTGTGGGCGATGTTAAGGAGACCAACGTGGCTGCCTCTGGACGCTGCGAGATGTGTGGGAAGAAGATCGTATTCGGGAACAATGTGAGCCACTCACATCATAAGACGAATCGAACTTGGCGCCCGAACGTACAGAAGACGATATTAATGCTGGATGGCCGTGCCCAGCGCGTCAACGCATGCACTCGTTGCATTCGCACAGCCAAGAAGCACGCCGCCTGAGCTTCGAACGTCTGCCGGTCATGTGAAAAGCTGCTGACGCAGCGCGCGCAAGCGCTCGGCAGGATCGGTGTTCACTTTGAAAACGCTGGTTCCTGCAATAAAGACGTCCGCACCTGCGTGACTGAGCGAAGCGATGTTCTCCAGCTTCACGCCGCCGTCCACCTGTAAGGCGGCGGCGCTTTGAGTTTCATCGAGCCAAGACCGCGCTCGTTGGACCTTCTCGATGGTTGAGGGAATAAGCGCCTGGCCACCAAAGCCGGGATTCACGGTCATCAGCAGGAGTGTCTCAATGTCCTGGAGGAGCTCCGTAGCCTGCGAGAGGGCCGTCCCGGGGTTCAGGGCGAGGCCTGCGCGAGCTCCAAGCCGGTGGATTTGATCGATAACGAGCCGGGCGTGCGGAGTGGCCTCTTGATGGATCGTGATGCTATCCGCGCCCGCTTCCACAAAGGCGTTGATCATGTGTTCCGGTCGCTCGATCATCAAGTGCACATCCACCGTCAGTCCCGTGCAGGCGCGGACCGCCGATACGACTTGCGGGCCAAGGCTCAGATTGGGAACAAAATGGCCGTCCATGATATCCACATGGACGCCGTCTGCACCGCCATCCGCCGCGGCGGCAATCTGATCTGCCAGGAAGCGGAAGTCGGCATTCAGAATGGAAACGAAGATCCTCTTATTCACTGTGCTCGGATCATAGCAAATAGGGTCGGGCGGTTCAGTCCAGTCCGCCGCTTCTCATGAATCGGTCAATTTGGGCTCGCCGAGCCTCGCGGTTGCAAATGCCGGGTAGCCGTTGAGTAGCTCCGCACCGCTCATTGCCCGCTTACCTTCCAGTTGAACGGAGACGAGCTGAAGCTGCCCGTCTCCGGTGCTCACCGACGGAGACCAGCTCGCGCCCCGTTCGGTTAGAACGGTCCCTGGTGGAGTACCCTGAATGCTCTGGTCTAGAGGTCGACTCTCGAGGATCAGGAGGGTCCGTCCATTCCAGGACGTGTAGGCGTTTGGCCATCCCTGGTAGGCCCGCACTCTACGGTCACATTCATCCGCGGTGCGGTTCCAGTCAATCCACGCGTCCGAGCGTTGAATTCGTGGTGCGTAGGTGGCAAGGTTCTCGTCCTGGGGCACGGCGATCGCATCGCCGGACAGCCAGGACGGGAGCGTTTCGAGTAGCAGGTCACGGCCAAGGAGGGCCAGCCGTTCTTCAAGGGCTCGTGCCGTGTCATGAGGGCCAATGGGGAGAGATTGCTGCGCTACGATGCTCCCAGTATCCATCCCGGGATCCATCTGCATGATGGAGATGCCCGTTTCGCGATCGCCTTGGATGATGCACGCTTGAATGGGCGCAGCTCCACGATGCCGCGGCAGCAATGATGCGTGGACGTTGATGCATTGATACCGCGGCAGATCGAGAATGGGTCGAGGGAGCAGCAGCCCGAACGCCGCCACGATGATGATGTCCGGCTGAAGTGCCTCAATGGGTGCGCGGGCTTCCGGCGTTCGTAGCGTCCGCGGTTGATAGACGGGAATACTCATCTCATCCGCGGTTGATGCTACCGCCGGGCGACGCATATGCTTGCCACGCCCGGCCGGCCGGTCTGGCTGGGTCACCACAAGAACGACCGAGTGGCCGGCCTGGGCGACTCCACGCAGCGAGGGCACGGCGAAGTCTGGGCTGCCCATAAAGACGACTCGAAGCGCGGAGGTTATTGGAGGTCTGACCATCTTATCTTGATTCCCATGCTATAATCGCGCCGCCTGCCCTAAAGGGATGACAGGTTTGGCTTCTGCCACCGGAACGGAGTGATTTCAGTATCACCCACCACCGAGTACCACGTCGGAATGAAGCAGCTACCGGCGTCGGTGCGCCCACGAGAGCGGCTTTTGACCCGCGGTGCCGAGGCACTTTCTGACGCGGAGCTCCTTGCCATTATCTTACGGACCGGATCTCGATCCGTTAATGTGCTTGAGTTAGCGCATCTTGTGCTGTCTACATTTCGTGGCCTTGACGGAGTTTCACACGCGGCGGTGCCGGAGCTACGAGCACTGAAGGGACTGGGCGACGCGAAGGCCGTTGAGATCAAGGCCGCGCTAGAGTTGGGCAGGCGCGCGGTCAGCCTCGATCCGTCACTTCAACCACTGATTCGCTCCCCAGAAGACGTGGCGGGTCTCCTGGGCTCGAGCATGGGGCTGCTGCAGCACGAGCAGCTTCGCGTACTACTTCTGAACACTAAGAATCGCGTCATCAGAGACCAAAAGGTGGCGGATGGTACCGTGAATCAAACGACGACGCGCATTGCCGAGCTCTTTCGAGAAGCCGTTCGATATCAGGCGACAAGCCTCATCGTGGTGCACAATCATCCGAGTGGAGACCCATCGCCGTCGGCAGAGGATGTTGAGTTGACTCGAGAAGTTCGGCGTGCCGGGGAGCATCTGCAGATTGAAGTTCTGGATCATATTGTGATTGGGCGGGGCGGATTGAAGCCGTGGCGAAGCCTCCGTGAGATGGGGCTCGGGTTTGATGTGGATGGACGCCCGAGGCTATGACGGCGAACCCGTTCAACTCGTTCTTTGGCCTGCTTTCTCGCGATATCGGCATCGATCTCGGTACCGCGAATACGCTCGTACTCGTCCGCGGTAAGGGCATCGTTATCAATGAGCCGTCCGTGGTGGCCATGAACCCGCGCACCAAGCGGATCTTGGCTGTGGGTGCCGAGGCAAAACGCATGGTGGGACGGACCCCGGCGAATATTGTGGCCGTGCGGCCCTTGAAGGATGGGGTGATCAGCGACTTCGACGTTACGGAGCAGATGCTGCGCTATTTCATTGAAAAAGTGCATGAGCAGTTCGCCATCATTCCTCGGCCGCGCGTGGTGGTGGGAATTCCATCTGGAGTCACCGAGGTTGAGCGGCGCGCCGTGCATGATGCCGCCGTGAATGCCGGGGCGCGCGAAGCCTGGCTCATTGAGGAGCCAATGGCCGCGGCGATTGGCGCGGGCCTCCCGATCACTGAGCCGGCCGGTTGCATGATCGTGGATATCGGTGGTGGCACCACTGAGGTCGCGGTGATCTCGCTCGGTGGCATTGTGGCCAGCCGAACTATTCGTATCGCCGGTGATGAAATGGATACCGACATCATTGCCTTCATGAAGCAGCATCACAATTTGCTGATTGGTGAACGCATGGCAGAGGAAGTTAAGATCGCCGCGGGAAACGCCTATCACTCCGGAGATGGCGAGCTCTCCTCCCACTATGTGACAGTGCGCGGCCGCGATCTGGTGACAGGACTCCCGTCTGAGGTTCAGGTCAGCTCTGAAGACGTCCGTCGAGCAATTGCGAGCTCCGTGAACGCAATTGTGGAAACCGTTACCGACACGATTGAAGAAACTCCACCTGAGCTCGTGGCGGACATGATGGTGCGCGGAATTACCCTGGCCGGTGGCGGATCCTTGTTGCCGGGTCTCATAGATCTCCTGGCGCGGGAAACTCGCATGCGGGTGGTCCTTGCCGAGGATCCTTTGGGATGTGTTGTGCGGGGCACGGGCAAGGTGCTCAACGAGCTTGATGCATTGCGTAAGGTTCTCGTCGATACGAACTATCGATTCAGCATGCGGCGATAGCCAGTGACACAGCGACGAGTATTTCCCTGGTGGATGACGGGCTCTGCAATTGCCCTATTGGTGGCGCTATTGCTCTTGCCTGAGCCATCGCGGATTATTCAGAGCTTTGCCGTCGCCATGATTTCGCCCGTTCAGGCTGGTGTGACTCAGCTCATCGACGATGTAAGCGATGTCACCGGCACGGTGCAGCGTATTCAACTGCTCGCGCGCGAGAATCGCGACAATCGCGATGAAATCGATCGGTTGCAGGCGGAGATGGTGCGGCTGCAGGAGCTCGAGCTTGAGAATCGCGACTTACGCAATTTGCTCGGATTGAAGCAGCGGTCAGGGCCCGGGGAGCTCATTCCCGTTCGCGTCATCGGGCGTGACCCGTCTCCTTACGTTCAGGCTATTACGATTGATCGGGGTAGCCAGGATGGTGTCCAAAATGGACTCGCCGTGGTGACCTGGAGGGGACTGGTGGGGCGCGTTGTGCGCACGGAGGGAACAACATCAAAGGTGCTACTCATCAGTGATGTGAATAGCTCAATTATGGGCCGATTTCAGGATCCGGAATCTCGCGCAACAGGTATGGTACGAGGTCGACCGGAAGGCGGACTCGTGATGCAGCACGTTCCCCAGGATGAGTCCATTGAACTGGGGAAGGTGGTGATTAGCTCCGATCTGGGCACAATTGTTCCTGAGGGACTGGTCATTGGCAAAGTCGTCCAGGTCCGGCGCAAGGATGTGGATGTGTTCCAGGAAGCCATACTGGAGCCGTCCGTGGACCCCGCCAAACTCGAGCGCCTCTTTGTCATGTCCAGCGCACGCGGGGATGCTGCACGCTAGCTCATGCATCTCTGGGTGATGGTGGCACTGGTTATCGTGTTGACAACGCTCGAATCCGCTGTTGGATCGCGCATCGCAATTCCGGAGCTGCACGCGGACCTGGTACCGGTTCTCGTGGTGGCATGGGGGAGCTTGCGAGGATTTGAGGAAGGCATGCTCCTTGGCCTCGTTGGCGGAATCATGATGGATGTTGTGAGTGGGGCACCGTTTGGCCTGCATGTTTCGGTGCTGGTGCTGCTGGGCGCGGTTGCCTCCACAATCGACGGGCAGACGGTGCGCGCAAGTGTGGGATTTATTGTTTCCATGGGTGTGCTCGTCACGGTGGGGTACCATATGACGCTCATGCTGGGGATGCAGGCTCTGGGGTGGCAGGCATTTCCGCCGGAGCGATTTCTCAGGGTGCTTTTTCCCGCCGCGGCAGCGAACACGCTCTTTCTGCCCATTGCCCTCCTCGTGTCAGAGCATATTTATCGCACGATGACAGGCTGGCGTCAGATGGAGGTGTAGCGAATGGCGACAACTCAAGATGCCCTGGGGGTTCGAGGGGCATTCTGGCGACGTATCGACTACATTATGCTCGCGGCGATTCTGGGGCTGATTCTCTACGGTGTCGCGCTCATTCACTCAGCAACGTGTCAGCCAGGCTGCGAGCGCTGGTTTCCACCATCAAGCTGGGCCGTTCGCCAGGCTCTCACCGCGATTCTCGGGCTTGGAGTGCTCGCATTTGCAGCCGCAATCGACTACCGGTTCTACCGCGCGGGCGCGTATTATCTTCACGTTGTAGTACTTGGCCTGCTAATCCTGGTGCTGGTCATCGGTCGGGGCGCTGAAGAGTACGGATCAAGACGCTGGATTGGGCTCGGTTTCTTCGATCTCCAGCCATCTGAGCTGGCGAAGCTGAGCTATGTTCTTGCTCTCAGCCGATTCATGGCCGACCGACCCCCGGGCCCCCTGTCCTGGATGCGGTTTACCGGGACTCTCGCGATCTTTCTGACAACCGCGTTGCTCGTCTACGTGCAGCCGGATCTGGGCACGGCTCTGGCATTTCTGGCAATCTGGCTCGGCATTGTGGTGGCCGGGGGCGCGCGGTTCTCACAACTTGGAGCACTCTTCATTGCCGCGATTGCGCTTGCGCCACTTGGCTGGCTTGCCTTGCGTGGGTATATGCGCGAAAGAATTTTCACATTCCTGGCTCATGTGCTGGATCAAGAAAAGGATCAATTCGGTGAGGGGTACAACATTCTGCAGGCCCAGATTAGCATTGGGTCCGGAGGCATGTTCGGCCGGGGCTTCATGCAGGGGACGCAGACGCAACTCGACTACTTGCGCGTGAAGCACAGTGACTTCATCTTTTCCGTGCTTGCGGAGGAGATGGGATTCATTGGTGCGATGTTGCTTTTCGCGCTCTTCGGTCTTTTGCTGTTCCGAGTGATCGGCGTGGCTGGCAAAGCGCGCGATGAGTATGGTCGCCTCGTCGCGTTTGGCGTGGGCTGCATGCTTCTGTTTCAGTGCTTCGTGAACATGGGCGCAAATCTCACGCTCTTGCCTGTGACTGGAGTGCCACTCCCATTTCTGAGCTATGGACGCAGCGCTTTGATCACCAACCTGTTTGCGTTGGGTATTCTGCAAGGTATCCTGATTCGCCGGGTCCGTTACCGGTTCTGAAGCTGCGCATGCTGTCAGGCGCCCCCTGCTTGATGCACGCAGGAAGGGCTCCGCGAACGCATGTCCCACAGAGTGGGGCGCGGGTGCGCGCTGCACGCATACCGCCGCCGCGCCTCGTTCGGATGAATTGGACTGACCCGCGAATTGGCACTTGAGATGGACGCACAGTATACTACGGGAGATCGTCCGTGCGAATCCGTCGGCGCCATATCCAGAGACTCCCGCGTGCCATTCTTCACCAATCAAGAATGGGCAGCGGGCTATTTGCGTCTTTTGCGCCGCCATTTTTGGATATTGCCACGTTTGAATGAATCGTTTGTGAATTGTTACCTAGTCAGATTGCGCCTTGGAGGTAGATCCGTATGACCTTGGCTCCCGCCCCACCCAGTTCCCTGAATCTGCATGGAGACAGTGGTCGCATAACGTTCGCGCGGATCCCCGAGGTGCATCAGGTCCCCAACCTGATCCAGATCCAGCGCGACTCGTTTGCCTGGTTTCTCAGAGAGGGACTGAAGGAGCTTTTTGCAGAGATCTCGCCCATCTCGGACTTTACCGGCCGGACGATGGAGCTGGAGCTCGCGGTTCCAGGGCCAAATGGAGAGCCCGGTTACCAGTTTATGGAGCCGAAGCTTGCCGAAGCCGAGTGCCGTGAGCGGGACTCCACCTTTGCCGCGCCTTTGCGCGTCCGGATGCGCTTGCGCATCAAGAGCGGTGAGGCTGAAGGGGAAGTGAAGGAGCAGGACATCTTCATGGGGGATTTCCCCATGATGACGGAAGACGGCACGTTCATTATCAATGGGGCTGAGCGCGTGGTGGTGAGTCAGCTTGTCCGATCACCCGGCGTGTACTTCACGGTTGAAGAAGACCAGTCCAGCGGCCGACGGCTGTGCATGGGGAAGCTCATTCCAAGCCGCGGAGCCTGGCTTGAATTCGAGACCAGCACGCGCAACGTGCTCTCCGTCAAGGTCGATCGTAAGCGCAAGATCCCAGTTACGACGCTTCTGAGAGCGCTCAGCGCGGTCTCAAAGGAAAGTCCCGTGAAGGGCGGCACGGATGAAGACATCCTTGCATACTTCCGTGACATCGATAAGCATCGTGATCACAAGTTCATTGAGTCCACGCTGGAGCGTGACCCCTCGAGCAATGCCGAGGAGGCGCTGCTCGAGTTCTATCGGCGGCTCCGCCCCGGTGATCCGCCGAACCTGGATAATGCGCGCTCTCTGCTCAATTCGCTGTTCTTCAGCTTCCGTCGCTATGACCTGGGGAAGGTCGGCCGGTACAAGGTGAATAAGCGATTGGTACTCGAGGTACCCCTTGCTGAGCGAATTCTCACCCCGCGAGACCTCTTCGAGATTGTTGCGGAAATGATTCGGATCAACAATCAGCAGGGTCATCCAGATGACATTGATCACCTCGGGAATCGTCGCGTTCGCGCTGTGGGTGAGCTGATCCAGAATCAATTCCGAGTGGGTCTCTTGCGGATGGAGCGCGTGGTCAAAGAGCGCATGTCCATCACCGACCCGACGACGGCGACTCCCTCTACCCTGGTCAATATCCGTCCGGTTGTCGCCGCTATGCGTGAGTTCTTTGGTGGCAGCCAACTCTCGCAGTTTATGGACCAGACGAATCCGCTTGCTGAGCTCACACATAAGCGGCGCCTCTCAGCCCTGGGGCCGGGTGGCCTAAGTCGGGACCGAGCAGGTTTTGAAGTTCGTGACGTGCATCACAGTCACTATGGCCGCATCTGCCCCATTGAGACTCCTGAAGGCCCCAACATCGGTCTGATCGGAAGTCTGGCGACCTATGGTCAGATCAATGAATATGGATTCATTGAAACGCCGTACCGTGTTGTGCATCGCATTGTTCCGAACACCTATGAGTGGCTCGTCAATCGTGATCTTCGTGAAGACGTGGTTGACCCGGCCACAGGCGAGATTCTTGGCTCCAAGGGTGATCACCTCGATGAGAAGTTGGCTCGGACGATCTCGGATTGTTCCGGGATCAAGTCGGTGGCCGTGCGCCCATTTGTTGGCCACGAAACGCGGTATCTCCCAGCGGATGAGGAAGATCATTTCATCATCGCGCAGGCAAATGTCGTATTGAATGAAGATGGCTCGTTTGCTCAAGAGCGCGTCTCGGTCCGTCATGGTGATCGATTCACCTCGGAAGCGCCAGAGCGAATTGATTTTGTGGATGTGTCTCCGAAGCAGGCAGTGAGCGTTGCCGGTGCACTGATTCCGTTCCTTGAGCATGATGACGCGAACCGCGCCCTCATGGGCTCAAACATGCAGCGGCAGGCGGTCCCCTTGATTCAGCCGCAGGCGCCGCTTGTGGGCACGGGGATGGAAATCCAGGCGGCTCGGGATTCCGGGCAGGTCATTCTTGCCAAGGCAAACGGCGTGATCCGGTCGGTCACGGCTGACCGAGTGGTTGTGGTCGATGCGGAAGGTAAGGAATACGCGCATAAGCTGCAGAAATTTATTCGATCCAACCAGGGCACCTGCATCAATCAACGACCCATCGTGATGCGCGGTCAGCGCGTTCGCCTGGGGCAGCCGTTGGCTGATAGCTCGTCCACTGACCAGGGCGAGCTTGCGCTGGGCCAAAACGTGCTCGTTTCGTTCATGTCCTGGGAGGGTGGCAACTTCGAAGATGCGATCCTCTTAAGCGAGGTGGTTGTTCGAGAAGATAAATTCACTTCCATCCACATTGAGAAGCACGAAGTTGAAGCGCGCGATACAAAGCTGGGGCCTGAGGAGATTACGCGCGACATTCCTAATGTCGGAGAAGATAGCCTCCGGGATCTCGATGAGAACGGGATTATCCGGATCGGTGCCGAGGTGAAGGCGGGCGATATCCTGGTAGGCAAGATCACGCCGAAGGGCGAGACCGAGCTGACTGCTGAGGAAAGGCTCCTGCGCGCGATCTTTGGTGAGAAGGCGCGAGAAGTCAAAGACACCTCGCTTCGAGTTCCCCATGGCGAGCGCGGCAAAGTGGTGGATGTGCGGGTTTTTGAGCGCGATGCCGGCACGGAGCTACCCGCGGGAGTCAACAAGCTTGTGCGGGTCAGCATTGCTCAGAAGCGCAAAATCACCGCGGGCGACAAAATGGCGGGACGCCATGGTAACAAGGGCGTGGTTGCCCGAATCCTGCCGATTGAGGATATGCCGTTCTTGCCTGACGGACGGCCGGTTGAAATTATTCTTAACCCCATTGGTGTGCCCTCGCGGATGAACGTGGGGCAGATCCTGGAGACCCATCTTGGGTGGGCTGCGGATGCGCTGGGCGTAAAGTTCTTCACCCCCGTGTTTGACGGCGCGACTGAGGCGGACATCCGAGCCGAGCTCAGAAAGGCTCAACTTCCCGAGGAAGGAAAGATTGAGCTTCGGGATGGCCGGTCTGGCGAGATCTTTGATCAGCCAGTCACGGTGGGCCACATCTACATGCTTAAGCTCATCCATTTGGTGGAGGACAAGATCCATGCTCGCTCCACTGGCCCCTACTCGCTCATCACTCAGCAGCCGTTGGGTGGTAAGGCTCAGTTTGGTGGCCAGCGCTTCGGAGAGATGGAAGTGTGGGCTCTTGAGGCCTATGGCGCTGCTCATACCCTCCAGGAGATTCTCACGGTGAAATCTGACGATGTGGTTGGACGCGTGAAAACGTATGAGGCGATCGTCAAGGGCGAGGACATTTTCCAGCCGGGCGTTCCTGAATCGTTCAAGGTGCTCGTCAAAGAGCTGCAGAGTCTCGGCCTGGCGGTTGAAGTGCTCAATGAAGAGGAAGAAGAAGTCACATTTGCCGAGGATTTGACCTCAGGTGATTCAATCCCATCGCTCGGCGTACGCCTTTCAGGGTTTGAGCGAGGCGATCTCGATTAGTGCTCGAAGCGAAATAATGCGGGCTGCGTGTTCGGGAGACACTTTCGTCACGTTGCCTCGCGTTCGCTTGTCGATTGTTGTTCGCTGGAAGCTACACGGAGTCTTAGATGCTCGAAGTCAATAACTTCAACGCTGTCCGCATTACCCTTGCGTCCCCAGAGCAAATTCGCTCGTGGTCTCGCGGCGAGGTGACGAAGCCTGAAACCATCAATTATCGAACGCTGAAGCCCGAGCGCGACGGACTCTTCTGCGAGCGCATCTTTGGTCCGACAAAGGACTGGGAATGTGCCTGCGGCAAATACAAGCGCGTGCGCTATAAGGGCATCATTTGCGATAAGTGCGGCGTTGAAGTGACGCGCTCGAAAGTTCGCCGCGAGCGCATGGGCCATATTGAGCTGGCCTCGCCAGTGAGCCATATCTGGTTTGTGAAGGGCACACCCAGCCGTATTGGTTTGCTACTGGATATGACTCCTCGCGTGCTTGAACAGGTGCTGTACTTTGCGAAGTACATTGTTACCGAGGTGAATGAGCAGAGCCGGCAGCGCTTGATTGCGCAGATCCAGCAAGAGGTTGAATCCAAGTTCAATCAGGATCAGGCAGCTCGGAAGGATGCGCTCGACGAGTCGACATCCGGTCTTACTGAACAGATCGAGAAGCTCGAGGATGATAAGGCCGCCAAGCTGCGTGAGGTTGACGAAAGCAAGACGAACCGCATCAGTGAAATTACTGAGGTAGCACAAATCGTCGATGCCGAGTTGACCGGACTCCGCGGTAAGGAAGCGCCGCAGGACATTGCCTTTGATCCGGCCGGTGAAATCATTGTGGCGGCTGGCGAAAAGGTCGGCGCAAAGCATGAGAAGAAGCTCCGCGAGTTTGCGAAGGCAATGGTGGAGCGAATTGAGGCGGATGCGGACATCGAGGCAGCGACACTTGCTGAGCCGATCGATGTTGAAATTGACAAGGTCAAGCTGGAGCTCGCAATAAAGACCGCGGCAGTGGCCACGCCCGCTGACGGGGAGTACGAGGCCATGCAGCAGCAGGCCGAGCAGCGCATTAAGCGCATCGAGGGGATTAAGCCACTTCAGACCCTGAATGAGAGTGAATACCGCGAGCTCATGGAGCTGGCGGGGCCGAAGGTGTTCCGTGCCGGAATGGGCGCGGAAGCAGTGCGCGAGCTGCTCAAAGTCATCAATATGGATGAGCTTGCAGCCACGCTGCGCACGGAAACACGCTCGTCTTCAGGTCAGCGCCGAAAGAAAGCTACCAAGCGACTCCGCGTGGTCGAGGCTTTCCGCAAGTCTGGTAATCACCCTGAGTGGATGATTATGGTCACGCTGCCGGTGCTTCCGCCGGATTTGCGCCCGATGGTTCAGCTTGATGGCGGTCGGTTTGCCACGAGCGATTTGAATGATCTGTACCGGCGCGTGATCAATCGTAACAACCGACTCAAGCGTTTGCTCGAGCTGGGTGCACCGGAGATCATTATCCGCAACGAGAAGCGCATGCTTCAGGAAGCGGTCGACTCGCTGATTGATAATGGCCGCCGCGGGCGAGCTGTTTCAGGATCAAGCAATCACAAGCTGAAGTCACTCTCGGACATGCTTAAAGGCAAGCAGGGACGATTTCGCCAGAACCTGCTCGGTAAGCGCGTGGACTATTCGGGGCGTTCCGTAATCGTCGTCGGTGCGGACCTCAAGCTGCATCAATGCGGCCTGCCGAAGAAGATGGCCCTCGAATTGTTCAAGCCCTTCGTTATGCGCAAGCTTGTGGAGCGCAATTACGCCCATAACATCAAGAGCGCTAAGCGCATTGTGGAGCGGGTGCGTTCAGAAGTGTGGGACGTGCTCGAGGAAGTGATTCACGAGCATCCGGTGCTGCTTAACCGCGCGCCGACTCTTCACCGCCTTGGCATTCAGGCATTCGAGCCTGTGCTTGTTGAGGGCAGCGCGATTCAGATTCATCCGCTGGTCTGCGCGGCGTTCAACGCGGACTTCGATGGTGACCAGATGGCGGTGCATGTGCCGCTCTCTTCCGCGGCAAAGAAGGAAGCACGGGAGCAGATGCTCTCGGTCAATAACCTGCTCCTGCCGTCAAACGGCGAGCCGGTT
Organism: Chloroflexota bacterium; assembly: GCA_046154735.1. GTDB lineage: Bacteria > Chloroflexota > UBA6077 > UBA6077 > JACCZL01 > CAVXYC01. Next base: position 23,621 of record JBJXFJ010000436.1, read on the forward strand.
GTAGCGCCAACCCTTGATATGGTGCTGGGCTGTTACTACTTAACTCAAATTCGACCCGGTACCGAAGGCGAAGGCAAGATCTTTTCTGACTTCCAGGAAGTTCGACTTGCCCACGACTTGGGGCTGGTAAATCTTCAGGCTGAAATCAAGGTTCGTACGCCGGATTGGCCGGAAGGGCAGTATTTGCAAACGAGTATTGGCCGCATCATTTTCAATGAGGCGATCAATACCGCGCTGCGAGAGACTGGTGCGGAGCCGTACAACTTCATCAATGAGATGATGGATAAGGGCGCCTTGAAGCGCATCGTAGCGCGCCTCATCCATGCCTATGGCAATCAGGCCACCGCGGCGGTGTTGGATGCGATCAAGAAGCTCGGCTTCCGCTACGCGACCCGCTCTGGCCTCACTATTGCCATTGGGGATATCAAAGTTCCCGAGGGCAAGGCTGCCCTGCTAGCTGATGCGGAAGAAGAAGTGACCAGTATCGAGCGTCAGTATCGGCGCGGTCTGATCACTGATGAAGAGCGATATAACGAGATTGTTCAGGTTTGGACCCGAGTGAAGGACGAGCTGACGGTTGCCGTAGGCAAGGCGCTCGATCCCTACGGCTCTGTCTATATGATGGCCCAGTCTGGCGCCAAGGGTAACATTCAGCAGATCACGCAGATGTCCGGCATGCGCGGGCTGATGGCGGATCCCTCGGGCCGCATCATTGAGCTTCCGATTCGGTCGAGTTTCCGAGATGGGCTGACCGTGCTCGAGTATTTCCTCTCCACACACGGTGCTCGTAAGGGACTGGCAGATACCGCGATTCGAACGGCGGACTCGGGTTACCTGACCCGCAGACTCATTGACGTGGCGCAGAATGTGATCGTTTACGACACGGACTGCGGCTCAGAAGGCGGCGTCTGGATCGACGATCTCGGGGAAGCGAATCGACGGCAGGCGAGACTCGATAATCTCGTTGGTCGAACGCTTGCATTGGAAGTCGTTGACGAGAAGACTGGCGAGATTGTTGCTGAACGGAATGACATCATTGATGAGGCCGTGCGTGACAAGATCGCCGGGAGCATCGTGTCGAAGGTGTTCTTACGTTCGCCGCTTGAATGCGAATCTCGGCACGGGGTTTGCCAGGCGTGCTATGGCTGGCACCTGGGGCGACATAACATCGTACAGATTGGCGATGCCATTGGGATCGTCGCGGCGCAGTCTATTGGTGAGCCTGGAACGCAGCTCACTATGCGTACGTTCCATACGGGTGGTGTGGCTGGTCTTGACATCACCAGTGGTCTGCCCCGCGTTGAGGAGCTCTTCGAAGCCCGGGTTCCCAAGGGTGAGGCGGTGCTCAGTGAGATCGATGGTGTTGTCGAATACCGTCGTGATGAGGACCGCCGTCTGCTCAAGGTGATCTCTCGAGAAACCTACCGTGACGAGCACACGCTCCGAGCGGGTGTGCGTGCGGTGGTGAATGAGGGCGACCTGATTGAGGTCGGTCAGACCGTGGCCGAAGCCGATGGAAAGCCTCCGTTGGTGGCCAGATTGGCAGGCGTCGTTGAATCGGTCAACGGAAAAATCGTCATCGTGGCCGAGGAGCGTGATGAGCGCGAGTATCAGGTGCCACCTTCTGCGCGAATGCGTGTTGAGGATGCGCAGCTCGTTGCCGCGGGCGATCAGCTCACCGAGGGTGCCAAGGATCCGCAGGATATCCTTCGGATTCAAGGACGCGAGGCTGTGCAACGGTACCTCGTGGATGAAGTCCAGGAGGTGTATCGCTCACAGGGTGTGACGATCAACGACAAGCATATCGAGACGATCGTTAGGCAGATGCTGCGACGATTGCGTGTGGACACACCTGGCGATACAGACCTGCTCCCCGGAGAGCTCGTCGATCGATTCGAGTATGAGGAAAAGAACCGCCAGGTCCTTGCTGAGGGCGGCGAGCCGGCTACGGCCCAGCCGGTGTTACTGGGCGTGACCAAGGCATCACTTAACACCGATAGCTTCCTCGCGGCAGCGTCGTTCCAGGAGACTACCAAGGTGCTCACTGAAGCGGCGCTTGCAGGAAAGGTTGATCATTTGATCGGCCTGAAGGAAAACGTCATCATTGGGAAACTGATTCCCGCGGGGACTGGCCTGGCCGCGCGCCAGGAAGCTCGTCGGGCTCGGCTGGAAGCTACTGAGGCGACCAACCGGCTCCTGGGTGAGCCAGGAGTCTCTCTGGTGGCCGCTGAGCTGCCCGCGTTGCTTGGCGACGAGGATAGCATTGACGCTACACATCTCCTGGATGTGGAGAACACCGCGGTCGCGGTTGTGGAGGATCCACTCGCCGGGCTGGATCTTGATCTTGATGATGATGGAGAGGGAAAGCCGTCAGAAAGTTGACGGCGACCTCGCCATTCTATATACTTCGCGCTGGTGCCTTGACACAGCGCAAGGGAGGATTGTGCCGACCATAAGCCAGCTCGTCCGGAAGGGACGGCAGAAGATCCGGAAGAAGATGTCCGCTCCGGCGCTTCGCTATAACCTCAACACGTTGAGGGGCAAGCGGTATGCCATAGCTGGGGGTAACCCACTGAAGCGCGGTGTGTGCATCCAGGTGCGAACGATGACCCCGAAGAAGCCGAATTCGGCGCTGCGAAAAATTGCGCGCGTTCGACTCTCAAATGGGATGGAAGTGACTGCCTATATACCGGGAGAGGGGCACAACCTTCAGGAGCACTCCGTGGTTTTGATCCGCGGTGGGCGTGTGAAGGATCTTCCCGGCGTGCGGTATCATGTGGTGCGAGGAACACTGGACGCTGCAGGGGTGCGCGATCGCAAGAAGGCGCGCTCCAAATACGGCACCAAGGCCGCGGCAGCTCCGAAGAAGTAAGTGTTGGTATTGGGCTCATGGAGCTCGATACCAGCCTGATATAGCGAGCCTACCTTAAGGTAGGTGCCGCCTCGATACGAGGTGGCGTGGTTTGGTTGCATGAACGTGCGGCCGGCTCGCGTGTGAGCGAGTTGCGGCGTTCCGCTGTACCGCGTCATAGACTAACGAATTGCATAAGTTGACCGAACGGAGGGTCGCATGCCCCGTCGTGCCCGCGTGGTGCGTCGTGAGGTGGTCCCTGATGCCAAGTACGGCAATCGGGGCATCGCGCGAATGATTAATAAGCTCATGGTCAATGGTAAGAAGAGCCTGGCCGAACGGCTCATGTACCAGGCGCTTGAGCGTGTCGAAAATCAGATGCATCGCAGTGCGCCGGACGTCTTTGAGCAGGCGCTCCGCAATGCGACGCCAGTGCTTGAGGTCAAGCCACGCCGAGTCGGTGGTGCTACCTACCAGGTGCCGGTGGAGATCCGCGGGGAACGGCGCATCTCACTGGCGATGCGTTGGCTGGTGACCGCGGCGCGTGGACGGGCTGGGCGGTCCATGGTGGACAAGCTGGCCGGCGAGCTCATGGATGCGGCACAAGGCACAGGCGCAACGGTTAAGCGTCGTGACGATGTCCATCGAATGGCTGAGGCGAATAAAGCGTTTGCGCACTATCGCTGGTAGGTTGGCCGGCGATTTAAGAGGATGACTGGCCCTGAGGTCATGGCAGAGAACAAACTAGATCACATCAGAAATATTGGGATCATCGCCCACATCGACGCCGGCAAAACGACGACGACGGAGCGTATCCTGTTCTACACTGGTCGTACGTACAAGATCGGCGAGGTCCACGAGGGCACCGCGGTGATGGACTGGATGGAGCAGGAGCGCGAGCGCGGCATCACCATTACGGCCGCGGCGACGACTGCCCACTGGAACGATTGCCAGATCAACATTATTGATACCCCAGGGCACGTGGATTTCACCGTGGAAGTTGAGCGTTCCCTCCGCGTGTTGGACGGCGGAGTGGTCGTGTTCGATGCCGTTGCTGGTGTCGAGCCGCAGTCCGAGACGGTCTGGCGTCAGGCGGACAAGTACAATGTGCCCCGCATCTGCTTTGTCAATAAGATGGATCGAGTTGGAGCGGATTACTGGAGCACGGTTCAGCAGATCATCGATCGACTCGGTGCTCATCCGCTGCCCATTCAGATTCCGATTGGCCGCGAGGCGGAATTCACGGGCGTCGTTGATATTGTTGCCCGCAAGGCTCTGATCTTCAGCGATGATCCGGCGGCGCTTCCCTCTATTGAGGATGTGCCGGCTTCCATGGCCGATGAAGTGGACAAGCTTCGCCACGAGCTCGTGGAGCGCGCGGTGGAGATGGACGATGAGCTGATGATGCGCTACCTTGACGGCGAGGAGATCGCGGTTGAGGATCTGAAGCGTGCGCTACGCATGGGCGTGATTGCCAATCGAATTATCCCGGTCCTTTGCGGCTCCGCCTTGCGCAACAAGGGCGTTCAAGCGTTGCTTGATGCGGTTGTCGATTACCTGCCCTCTCCGCTTGATATCCCGCCAGTCAATGGCATAGACCCAGCTTCGGGTGAGACGTTGCAACGCGCCGCGGATCCTACCGCGCCGTTTTCCGCGCTCGCATTCAAGATTGTTGCTGACGCCTTTGTCGGCAAGTTGACCTACATTCGAGTCTATTCGGGTTCATTACCCGCTGGATCGTACGTGTACAACTCGACGAAGGATAATCGCGAGCGCGTCGGCCGACTCCTGCAGATGCACGCCAATCATCGTGAGGATATTACTCAGGTATCGGCAGGGGATATCGCGGCGCTGGTTGGACTTAAGGGAACCACGACGGGTGACACGCTGTGTGATCAGACGTCACGTGTGGTCCTTGAGGCGATTAATTTTCCTGAGCCAGTGATTTCCGTGGCTATTGAGCCAAAGACCAAGGCGGATCAGGACAAAATGGGTAATGCCCTGAGTCGGCTCGCTGAGGAAGATCCCACGTTCCGTGTGCGAACTGACGTGGAGACGGGTCAGACCCTGATTGATGGTATGGGCGAGCTGCACCTTGAGGTCATCGTTGACCGCATGATGCGGGAATACCGAGTGGATGCCAATGTTGGTCGTCCTCAGGTCTCCTACCGTGAAACGATCACCCGTCAGGTGAAGGCCGAAGGGCGATTCGTTCGGCAAACCGGTGGTCGCGGTCAGTTTGGCCATGTCTGGCTCCAGGTGACGCCCCTCGAGCGTGGCAGCGGTTTCGAATTCGTTGACAAGATCGTTGGCGGAGTCGTGCCGCGTGAATACATTGGCGCGGTGGAATCAGGTGTCAAAGAAGCCATGGCCAATGGTGTGGTCACGGGGTTTCCGGTTGTGGACATGCGGGTCGAGCTGATTGATGGGTCCTACCATGAGGTGGACTCGTCAGAGATGGCATTCAAGATTGCCGGTTCAATGGCACTTAAAGAGGCTGTTCACAGAGGTGCCCCGGTTGTGCTGGAGCCCATCATGAAAGTAGAAGTCACAACTCCCGAGGATTTCATGGGCGACATCATGGGGGATCTGAACGCCCGGCGCGGTCAGATCCAGGGGATGGAGCTCCGTGCGAATGCTCAGGTCATCCGGTGTCTGGTTCCGTTGGGCCGCATGTTTGGTTACGCTACGGATGTCCGCTCCATGTCGCAGGGACGAGCAACGTACTCCATGGAGTTCTCGCATTATGAGCCGGCCCCGCGTGATGTTGAAGCTGGGTTGGCAAAAGCCCGAAGTTAGGGCGGATGGAAGATTTGACGCTCCTGCCGCGTAGGAGTCGAGGAGAAGGGCACAATGGCGAAGCAGAAGTTTGAGCGAACGAAACCGCACGTCAACGTGGGGACGATCGGGCACGTAGATCACGGGAAGACAACGCTGACGGCGGCGATCACGAAGACGTTGGCCCTGAAAGGGTGGGCGGACTTCACGCCGTTCGACCAAATTGACAAGGCGCCCGAGGAGCGGCAGCGGGGGATCACGATTGCGATCGCGCACGTGGAGTACGAGACCGAGCATCGGCATTATGCGCACGTGGATTGCCCGGGGCACGCGGACTATATCAAGAACATGATTACCGGGGCGGCCCAGATGGATGGGGCGATTCTGGTGGTGAGCGCGCCGGACGGGCCGATGCCGCAGACGCGGGAGCACATTCTGCTGGCGCGACAGGTGGAAGTGCCGGCGATGGTGGTGTTCCTGAACAAGTGCGACGTGATGGACGACGAGGAGCTGCTGGAGCTGGTGGAGCTGGAAGTGCGGGAGCTGCTGTCCAAGTACCAGTTTCCGGGGGATGACATCCCGGTGATCCGGGGGAGCGCGCTGGGGGCGCTGAGCTCGGCGGACAAGGATCCGGGAGCGGCGGAGTATGCGTGTATCTGGGCGCTGATGGAAGCGGTGGATAGCTATATTCCGACGCCGGAGCGACCGGTGGACCTGAACTTCCTGATGCCGATCGAAGACGTGTTCGGGATCAAGGGGCGCGGGACGGTGGTGACCGGGCGCGTGGAGCGAGGGAAGGTCAAGACCGGGGAAGAGATCGAGATCGTGGGGTTCGGAGACACGCGGAAGACAGTGGTGACGGGCGTGGAAATGTTCCGGAAGCTGCTGGACGAAGGGGTGGCCGGGGATAACGTGGGCTGCCTGCTGCGCGGGGTGGAGCGCGAGGACGTGGAGCGGGGGCAGGTGCTGGCGAAGCCGGGGAGCATCCGGCCGGGGACGAAGTTCTCGGCGGAAGTGTACGTGCTGAGCAAAGAAGAGGGGGGACGGCATACGCCGTTCTTCAACGGGTACCGGCCGCAGTTCTACATCCGGACGACGGATGTGACGGGGAACATCGGACTGCCGGAAGGGGTGGAGATGGTGATGCCGGGAGACAACATCCAGATGCAGATCGAACTGATCACCCCGGTAGCGATCGAGGAAGGGGTGCGGTTCGCGATCCGGGAAGGCGGGCGCACGGTAGGAGCTGGGGTTATCACCCAGGTCCAAGGCTAGCAGCGAGGAGCCCTGATGGCGAAGCAGCGAATCCGAATTCGGCTCAAAGCGTTTGATCACCGGATTCTGGATCAGTCAGCACAGCAGATAGTGGAGACCGCGGAACGGACCGGCGCTTCAGTAGCCGGGCCGGTCCCTCTGCCCACGCGAATTGAGCGATATACGGTGATTCGTTCACCGTTCATCGATAAAGACTCGCGTGAACAGTTTGAAATGCGCACTCATAAGCGACTTATCGATGTTGTCGAACCGACGCCGCGTACGGTGGACGCGCTCATGCGCTTGAACGTCCCCGCTGGTGTCGATATCGAGATCAAACTCTAGGGAATGCAGGCCTTCGAGTAGCCTGATGCGAAGAGGCAGATCGTGATTCTCGGGATTCTCGGTCGAAAACTGGGTATGACTCAGGTATTCGACGAAAGCGGAACAGCACAGGCCACCACAATTGTGGAGGCTGGCCCGTGCTTCGTTACGCAATTGCGTAATCAGAATAAGGACGGTTATGAGGCCGTTCAGCTCGGGTTTGGTGAGAAGACAAAGCTCAACAAGCCTGAGCGTGGGCACCTCAAAAACCTCCCCCAGCTCCGCTATTTGCGTGAAGTGAAGGCGGATGGCGCAGAACCGATCCAGGTTGGTGATCGGATTAATGCGGATATTTTGGAGATCGGCGAGCTCGTTGATGTGACCGGGACGTCCAAGGGGCGTGGATTCGCGGGTGTTGTGAAACGCCACGGGTTCAGCGGTGGCCCCAAGACGCACGGTCAATCGGATCGTTGGCGTCATCCTGGCTCCATTGGCTCGGGCACAACTCCCGGGCGGGTGTTCAAGGGGATGCGCATGGCGGGTCACATGGGTGATGAGAAGGTCACAGTACAGAACCTCGAGATTTTGCGAGTGGATGCAGAGCGGAATCTGGTGGCCATTAAGGGCGCCGTCCCTGGACCTCGAGGCGGCCTCGTGATCATTCGAAAGAAGCGGAAATCCTGATGCCAAGCATTGACGTAAAGAATGCCCGCGGCGAAACCGTGGGCACGCTCGAGCTCGATGACCGCGTCTTCGGGATTGAGCCAAACCGAGCGGTACTGCATCAGGCGGTGGTCACGCAGTTAGCGAATCAGCGGCGCGGCACGCATGATACGAAGACCCGTGGCGAGGTGCGTGGCGGCGGGAAGAAGCCATGGCGACAGAAGGGAACGGGCCGAGCACGGCAGGGCTCCACTCGGGCGCCGCACTGGCGCAGTGGTGGTGTGGTCTTTGGCCCACATCCACGTTCATACCATCGTGATCTGCCGCGAAAAATGCGCCGGCTGGCAATGAGGTCAGCGCTCTCGGCCAAGGTTCGTGATTCCGCACTCACGGTGGTGGATGGTTTCACGGTGGCCACCGGCAAGACCCGTGAGATGGTTGAGCTGCTCGGCGCTCTGGGGCTCAGTAAGGGCGCGCTCATCGTGCTCGAGGAGCGCGATGAGGTGGTTCTTCGGTCCAGTGCCAACGTGCCCAAGGTACGCACGGTGACACTGCAAGGGATGAACCTGCTCGATATTCTTAATTTCTCCACCGTCGTGATGACGCGTGAAAGCGTGGCTGCGGTGACGGAGGCATTACTCAAGGATGCTCGGCCGGTGGAAACCAGTTCGGAGGTGAATGATGCTGAGTCATGAAGTACTCATTCGTCCGGTGGTGACCGAAAAGAACTCGTTGCTGGGTGAGCAGAATAAGTACGTGTTTGAAGTGAACCCAGACGCGAACAAGATTGAGATTGGCCGAGCGGTGGCCGAGATTTTTAGCGTTCAGGTGAAGTCCGTGAACGTTCTGAAGGTGCCGGGGAAGACGCGAATCTGGCGTAGGCAGCGGGGTGTGACGCGATCGTGGAAAAAGGCGATCGTCACGCTTGAGGCCGGTAGTCGGATCGAGCTGTTCCAGGGGGTATAGCGGATGCCTATACGAGTTTATCGACCCACAACCCCTGGCCGGCGAGACATGTCTGTCTCGACGTTCGAGGAGATCACGAAGAAGCGTCCTGAGAAGTCTCTGGTGGAGCCGCGCAAGCAGCGCGCCGGCCGCAACTCGGAGGGGCGCATCAGTGTGCGGCACCGCGGTGGCGGACACAAGCGGCTGTACCGCGTTATCGATTGGAAGCGGAACAAGCTGGGTGTGGGCGCCGTGGTGGAAGCCATTGAGTACGATCCAAACCGCAGTGCTCGGATTGCGTTGTTGCGCTACGATGACGGGGAGAAGCGGTACATCCTGGCGCCGGCTGGGGTAAAGGTCGGTCAGAAGATTGCATCCGGCCCCGGTTCAGAGATTGTGAATGGTAATGCGTTGCCCTTGCGGAATATCCCGTTAGGCTCGCAGATTCATGCGATTGAGCTCAAGGTTGGGCGCGGGGCGCAGATGGTGCGCGGCGCGGGTGCTTCCGCTCAGCTTATGGCTAAGGATGGGGATTGGGCGCAAGTCCGATTGCCTTCGGGCGAGGTTCGCCTCGTTCATCTGGACTGTATGGCGACGCTTGGCTCTGTTGGCAACGCGGAGCACGCAACGCTGAACTATGGGAAGGCTGGTCGGAACCGCTGGCGAGGTCGTCGTCCTACGGTTCGCGGATCGGTCATGAACCCGCGAGATCATCCCCACGGGGGTGGTGAGGGGAAGGCGCCAATTGGCGGGCAGCCTCAGACACCATGGGGTAAGCCGGCGATGGGCTATAAGACGCGTCGCCGCAAGAGCACGAGCAAGTTCATTGTTCGTAAACGGAAATAATCATATGTTGTCATTGGTTCGGGAGGAGTTCCCATGAGCCGGTCCCTCAAGAAGGGCCCATATATTGACGCGAAGTTGTTTCATCGCATTGAGACGATGAACGCTTCCGGGCAGAAGCAGGTCTTTAAGACCTGGTCACGCGCATCGACAGTTTTCCCTGAGATGGTGGGTCACACCATTGCCGTACACGATGGACGCCGACACGTGCCCATCTTTGTATCGGAGAACATGGTGGGGCATAAGCTTGGAGAGTTCGCACCAACGCGAACGTTCCGTGGCCACACCGCTCGGGGCGAGAAGTCGAGTGGGCGTTAGGAGAGGCGGGAAGTAGAGCAATGGCTGGTGTCGAAGTTCGCGCCGTCGCGCGTGATATTCGCGTCTCGCCGCAGAAGGTGCGCCTGGTCCTCGAGACAATTCGCGGCAAGTCGTTCATAGACGCGGTTGCGATTCTCCGGTATCTGCCTCAAAAAGGGGCGCGTCCGGTGTCCAAGGTTCTGCGCTCCGCCGCGGCCAACGCGGAGAATAATTTCAATATGGATCCTGAGCAACTAGTTGTTTCAGGTGCGTTTGCGGACGCGGGACGCACGCTCAAGCGATGGCGTCCTCGCGCTCGGGGGCGTGTGAATCAGATCTTAAAGCGATCGAGCCACATCACAGTGGCCGTGGCGGAACGAGAGTAGAAGGGGACACCATGGGGCAAAAGGTTCACCCAGTTGGATTCCGCCTTGGCGTCATTCGTACCTGGCAAGGGCGGTGGTATGCGGATCGCGAATACACGCCGCTACTCCATGAGGACATTCGTGTCCGCGAATTGATTATGGGGCGTTTGGCGGACGCGGGCGTATCACGTGTTGAGATCGAGCGATCTGCCAATCAGATGACGGTGACAATCCACGCGGCGAAGCCGGGGATCGTCATTGGTAAGAGCGGCGTCAAAGTCGAGGAGCTACGGAAGAACCTCGAGGCGATGACGGCGAAGCGTGTACGTGTCACCATCCAGGAGATTCGCCAACCTGAGCTGGATGCATATCTGGTTGCGCGGAGTGTGGCAGATCAGCTTGAGCGGCGTGTGGCGTTCCGCCGAGCCATGAAGCAGTCCGCGGATCGCGCGATGCGCTTCGGCGCGCGCGGTGTGCGATTGCAGGTGTCGGGTCGTCTTGGCGGCGCGGAGATGTCTCGCCGTGAGTGGGAGCGCCGTGGCCGTGTGCCGCTGCACACCCTCCGTGCGGATATCGATTTTGGCCAGGCGGAGGCGCACACCACCTATGGTCTGATCGGCGTGAAAGCATGGATTTACCGCGGTGACGTGGAAACCTCAGTGCGTCAGCCGGTGGAGGCCCCGCCAGTCCGCACTGGACGGCCAGTCACGGTGACCGATCTTGACCCGCGGCGTCCGGGAGCTCCTGAGGCTGTTCCCACGGGTGCGCCCGTGGCGCCACCAGCCGCCCCGGCGGAGGCCGAGTAACATGCTGCAGCCCAAGCGATCGAAGTATCGTCGAGTATTCCGCGGGAAGCGCCGCGGCATGGCGACAACCGGAAACACCATTGCATTTGGTGAGATTGGTATCCAGGCTCAGGAAGCGGCCTGGATCACAGCCCGCCAGATCGAAGCGGCCCGGCGCACGATCACGCATCACCTTCGTCGAGGTGGAAAAGTCTGGATTCGAATTTTTCCGGACAAGATTGTGACGCACAAGCCGGCCGAGGTGCGTATGGGCAGCGGTAAGGGCGCGCCAGACCACTGGGTGGCGGTGGTGCGTCCAGGACGAGTGATGTTCGAAATAGGCGGCGTGCGTCCGGATCAGGCCATTGAGGCACTGCGCAAGGCGTCGCACAAGCTGCCCATTCAGACCAAGGTCTTGTTTAAAGAGGAGGTGCGAGCTCATGAAGATGTCCGAGCTTCGTGACCTCGATCGAGAGCAGCTCGATACCAAACTTCGAGAGCTCCACGAGGAGATGTTTAATTTGCGATTCCAGGTGGCCACACACCAGCTCACGAATACTGCGCGGATTCGGCAAGTGCGCCGGGATATCGCGCGGGTGATGTCGGCGCTGGCTCAATTGGCTCCCGTGGCTGTTGGAGCCGCGTCATGACTGACGAGCGCACGATCAAGCGCACCAAGCAGGGCGTCGTTGTGAGCGACAAGATGGACAAGACCGTGGTAGTGGCCGTAGAGCATCTGCGTCGCCATCGCCTGTACGGTCGCCATGTCCGACGCACGCGCCGATTCAAGGCACACGATGAGTCGAACCAGTGTAGGTTGGGCGACTCGGTCATTATCGAAGAGTCGCGACCAATGAGTCGGGACAAGCGTTGGCTGGTTCAGAAGGTGTTGCGCAGCTCGTTCGTTGCCGACCTGGATAGCCTGGCTGGCGTTCCTGAGACAGCGCCCGACGAGACGCCGGCCGCGGAGGCATCTGCATGATTCGTTCGCAAACCCGAATGCGCGTCGCGGACAACACCGGAGCACGTGAGATAATGTGCATCCAGGTGGTGGCCGGCGGCAATAAGCGTGTTGGCAGTGTGGGCGACGTCGTTGTCGCATCGGTGAAGGACGCCAACCCGGGTGGGTCCGTGAAGAAGGGCGATGTGGTGCGCGCGGTCATCGTGCGCACGGCCAAGGAGCATCGGCGCCCGGACGGATCAAGCATCCGGTTTGATGACAACGCGGCGGTCATTCTGGCCGACCGTAACAACCCGCGAGGGACGCGGATCTTCGGTCCAGTAGCGCGCGAATTGCGCGAGAAGAACTATATGAAGATCGTCTCGCTCGCACCAGAAGTGCTGTAAGGGGGCCAGTGTGAGCTTGCGTGTGAAACGCGATGACACGGTCCAGATTCTCTCCGGACGTGAGCGCGGTAAGCGTGGAAAAGTGCGCGAGGTTCGCGTGAATGATGACCGCGTGATAGTGGCGGAAGTCAATATCGCAAAACGACATACGAAGCCGGGCCAGAACGCGCGCCAGGCAGGGATCATTGACGTGGAGCAGCCTCTGCATATCTCCAACGTTGGTGTGGTCTGTCCGAAGTGTGATCGTCCGGTCCGCATTGGCGCTCGACAGCTTGAAGACGGCCGCAGGGTGCGGGTCTGCAAACGCTGCGGCGAGCAGTTGTAGGAAGAGCGATGGCAACACCGGTCGCAGAAAAGAGTCGGCTCCGGGAACGGTTCCAGTCGGAGATTGCGCCGTCGCTGCAGCGTGAGCTGGGCTACGGTAATCCGATGCAGGTACCGCTCGTTGAGAAAGTAGTTGTGAATATTGGGATGGGCGAGGCGATTGCCAATGGGCGTGCGCTTGATGCGGCGTCCGCGGACCTCGCGGCCATCACGGGACAAAGGCCACTGGTGCGCAAATCGAAGCGCTCGATTGCGCAGTTCCGTCTGCGTGAGGGCATGTCGATTGGGCTCATGGTGACGCTCCGCGGGGAGCGCATGTATGAGTTTCTTGATCGTCTCATGAACGCGGCGTTGCCGCGCATCCGAGATTTTCGCGGCGTGCCAAGCAAGTCGTTTGACGGTCGGGGAAACTACACGCTGGGGCTGCGTGAGCAGCTTGTGTTCCCCGAAATCGAATACGACAAGATCGACAAGTTGCGCGGATTAGAAATCACCATCGTCACCTCCGCGCGAACTGACCAGGAAGCCCGTCGGCTGCTCGAGCTGCTCGGGATGCCGTTCGAGCGAGGCTAGGGGAGCTGCACGGTGGCGAAAAAATCCATGATCATTAAGTCGAAGCGGCCCACCCGCTTCAAGGTCCAGCAGCACAACCGTTGTGAGCTGTGTGGCCGTCCACGCGCCTTCATGCGAAAGTTCGGGCTTTGCCGAATCTGCTTCCGCAAATTGGCGCTGCGTGGCGAGGTCCCCGGCGTGACAAAGGCAAGCTGGTGATAGGAGACATGCGGTCCAATGCTGACTGATCCAATTGCCGACATGCTGACCCGCGTTCGCAACGGTCTGCAGGCGAAACATCCAGCGGTCACGATGCCTTCTTCAAAACTGAAGGTGTCCGTAGCACAGGTGCTCCGCGATGAGGGGTTCATTCTGGGCTTCCAAGAGCTTGATGAATCACCGCAGAAGAAGCTCAGAATTGAGTTGAAGTACGTCGATAAGAACGTGCCGGTTGTTACGGGGATCAAGCGGGTGAGTAAACCCGGCTTGCGCGTCTATAGCGGCGCCACAGAGATGCCGCGAGTCTATGGCGGTTTGGGCGTGGCGATCGTCTCCACTTCCAAGGGAGTGATGAGCGGGCGTCGGGCCCGGCGCTTGGGCGTCGGCGGAGAAGTGCTCTGCCACGTCTGGTAGGCGAAGTTCTGAGGAGATAGAGGGAATGTCTCGAATCGGGCGGATGCCAATTGACGTGCCCAGCGGTGTGGACGTCACTTTCGGCGAAGATAATCATGTTGTTGTCAAGGGGCCGCGTGGGACCCTTGCGCGTACCCTGGACGCTACGCTCGCATTTGTCCGGGAAAATGACTCGATCCTGGTCCAGCGACCGGGGGATGACCGGCGGTCCAGGGCCATGCACGGGCTCAACCGCACGCTCCTGGCCAACATGGTCACGGGTGTGACGGCGGGGTTCGAGAAGCGCCTGGAGATCACCGGCACGGGATATCGCGCCCAGGGTGGCGGCAACGCGTTGACGCTGCAGATGGGCTTTTCCCATCCGGTGCAGATGGAGGCGCCCGATGGCATCACGTTCGAAGTGGACGGTACGACTCGGGTTGTCGTGAAGGGCATCGATAAGGAAGTCGTTGGTCAAGTTGCGGCGAACATTCGGAAGGTGCGTCCGCCTGAACCGTATAAGGGCAAGGGCATCCGTTACGCCGATGAGCAGATCCGACGGAAGGCCGGCAAGGCCGGCGCTAAGAAGTAGAGTTCGGGGGACACGTGGCAATCACCAAGAAGAACAACCCACGCCACGCGCGGGTGCGGCGCCACGCTCGCGTGCGGAAGAAGCTCGATGGCGTTCGAGAGCGGCCGCGCCTGGCAGTGTTCCGCAGCCTCTCGCACATTTATGCGCAAATTATTGATGACGAAGCAGGGCACACCCTGGTGGCGGCTTCCACGCTGGAGCCCGCGGGCCGTTCTGACTCCTCGGGCACTAAGTCCGAGCAGGCCGAGCGCATCGGGCGATTGCTTGCTGAGCGAGCGCGTGAGAAGGGAGTTTCGCAGGTGGTTTTTGATCGCGGCGGATTTCTCTATCACGGACGTGTGAAGGCGTTGGCCGAGGGCGCTCGAGCCGGCGGCTTGCAGTTCTAGACGGAGCAGCATCGTGCCAAAAATTGATCCCACTGGAATAACGTTCGAAGAACGAGTCATAAAGATTAACCGCGTGGCCAAAGTGGTCAAGGGCGGTCGTCGCTTTAGCTTCAGCGCGCTCGTGGTCGTCGGCGATGGTCAAGGGCTCGTTGGCGCCGGCCTGGGCAAGGCCAATGAGGTGCCTGACGCCATTCGCAAGGGTGCGGAAATTGCCAAAAAGAGCCTGATCCGTGTACCGATGGTTGGTACATCCATTCCGCATGAGCTCGTGCAGGATTTTGGCGCGGCACGAGTCTTGCTCAAGCCGGCGGCGCCTGGTACGGGTGTGATTGCCGGTGGCGCGGTACGGGCAGTTGTTGAGTCGGCTGGAATCAAAGATCTCTTGACGAAGTCGCTCGGCTCGGCGAACCCAATCAATCTTGTCCGTGCCGCAATGCTTGGTCTGGAAAATCTCCAGGATCCGGCGGAGATTGCTCGGCGTCGCGGACTCCCCGTCTCTCAGATCCTGCCGCAGAGGAGGCTCGCCGGTGTCAGTGCCTAGTGGAATGCTCACGATACAGCTCGTGAAGAGCCCTATTGGCTATACCGAGCGGCAGAAGAAGACCGTGCGTGCCCTCGGGTTGCGGCGGCTGAACCAGGTGGTGGAGCGCCCAAACACCGATGCCGTTCGCGGTATGGTGAGCTCTATCGTCCACCTCTTAAAGGTAGTCGAGTAATGCAGATTCATGAGTTGAAACCCCCCGCTGGGTCTCACCCAAAGCGACGTCGAATCGGCCGCGGGCTTGGGTCCGGACGTGGAACCACCGCGGGTAAGGGCACAAAGGGACAGAAGGCCCGCGCGGGCGGCGGCGTGCCGGCGTATTTTGAAGGTGGACAACTTCCTCTTGTCAAACGCCTGCCTCATCGCCGCGGCTTTCGCAATCACTCACGCGTGGAGCGCCAACCGGTGAACCTGCTCTCTCTCAGTGGGTTTGCCGCTGGAAGCGTCGTTGGTCCGGAGGAGCTGGCCGCGGCCGGACTCATTCGCCATGCATCCAAGCCGGTGGTCATCCTGGCCACGGGTGAATTGACTGTGGCGCTGACGGTTAAGGCGCAACGATTTTCTGGTGCCGCGCGTGAGAAGATAGAAAAGGCTGGCGGGACCGCGGAGGTAATGACGGGTGCTTAGCGCCCTGCTTGACGCGTTCAGAATCCCGGATCTCCGTCAGAAGTTGATCTTCACGGGGATCATGCTGGTTGTGTTCCGGTTCGTGGCTCACGTGCCCGTTCCGGGCGTCAACATTGCGGCGCTGGAGCGACTATTCGAGTCCAACCAGTTCATCGGGTTCCTCGACCTGTTCTCAGGTGGCGCGTTATCGAACTTTTCGATCGCGGCAATGGGTGTCTACCCGTATATCACCGCGTCGATCATTATGCAGCTCATGGTTCCCGTGATTCCTCAGCTCACTGAGCTTTCCAAGGAAGGGGAATCCGGACGGAATCGGATCAACCAGTACACCCATTGGTTGACTGTGCCGCTTGCCGCAGCCCAGGCGTATGGTACTCCGCAGCTAATCAACGCAAGCTCACCCAGTGGTGAGCGTTTCATAGAGAATTTCGGATTCGAAATTGATCCCCTGGGGACTCTTGCAATTGTCATTACGATGATTGCGGGAACCATGCTGCTGATCTGGATTGGCGAGCTGATTACCCAGTACGGGATTGGCAACGGTATCTCGATGATTATCTTTGGCGGGATTGTTGCGAGCTTGCCAACGTTGTTACTGCGCCCACTTGTTTCAGGCATGAATATCGGCGGGCTGGCCGTGTTCCTGGTGCTTGGTGTAGCCACAGTCGCGGCGATTGTGCTGGTCTATGAAGGTCAGCGTCGGATCCCGGTGCAGGTGGCCAAGCGGATTCGCGGAAACCGGATGTATGGCGGTCAAACCACCCACATTCCGCTCAAGGTGAACTCCGCGGGGATGATTCCGCTGATTTTCGCCTCGTCTATCCTCATCTTCCCTGGTACCGTAGCGGGTTATTTCCTGACCGCGGAGAACGAGGTGGTGCAGGGTGTGGCGCGCTGGGTCTATGAAGTCTTCAATCTGCAGACGAGCTGGATCTATTGGGTGCTTTATTTCTGGCTTGTGGTGGCATTCACATTCTTTTACACAGTGGTGATCTATCAACAGCAGAACATTGCCGAGAATCTCCAGCGGCAAGGTGGCTTCATTCCAGGAATCCGCCCGGGACGGCCTACCGCGGAGTATCTCTACAAGGTGCTTACTCGGATCACTCTCGTTGGCGCACTCTTTCTCGGAATCATCGCTATCCTGCCCTTCCTGGTCAGGAGTGTGACCAACGTTCAGGCGCTCACATTGCAGAGCACGGCGCTCCTCATCGTTGTGGGTGTCGCGTTGGATACGATGCGCCAGCTTGAATCCCAGTTATTAATGCGCCACTATCGCGGCTTCATTAATAAGTAATTGAGGAGCTATGCAGATCATCCTTGTTGGTGCCCCCGGAGCGGGCAAAGGAACACAGGCGGCCAGTTTGGCCAGTGAGCTCCAGATTGCGCACGTTGCCAGCGGAGACCTGTTTCGTGATGCCGTAAAAGCGGGTACCCCGTTGGGACTTCAGGCCAAGGGCTATATGGACAAGGGCGAGCTGGTGCCGGATGATGTGACCATTGGGCTGGTGCTTGAGCGCTTGCAAGACCAGGACGCGGCACATGGCGTCATCCTGGACGGTTTTCCGCGGACTCGTCGACAGGCTGAAGCACTGGATGATGCAATGACTTCGACGGGGCACGGCATTGACCGTGTTGTATATCTCGAAGTCCCGCAGGATGTGTTGATCAGTCGACTCTCGGGCCGATGGATTTGCCGTGACTGTCACCGGAGTTATCACGAGCTGTTTAGCCAGCCAACCACTCCAGGGGTATGTGACGCCTGCGGCGGAACACTTTATCAGCGCGAGGATGACAAGCGTGAGACGGCGCTGCGTCGTCTTGAGGTGTATTTCAAGGATACTGCTCCGCTCATCGACTACTACCGCGAACGTGGTGCCCTAGTAAACGTGAACGGTGATCAGTCAGTGGACGATGTGCGGCGCGATCTCATGGCGGCCGTTGGAACAAATGAATCATAGAGGTAAATGCACTTCAAATCTGATAGAATAGTAATTCGCCACCTGCACACCGGGAGGTGATGATTGTGCCTGACCAGAATGGGATGGTGAAAGGCGCAGTCATCGAAGTGCTTCCGAACCTGATGTACCGCGTGGAGCTTGCCACGGGTGGGAAGGTTCTGGCGCATCTGGGGCCGCAAGTGCGGCTGAATTTGCCACGAATAATTCCCGGTGATCGCGTAACCATTCGCCTGTCGCCGTATGACTCCTCGCGAGGGGCCATCACGAGGCGTGAGCGCTAGCGCTTGCGGGCGAGAGGGTTAGCTGGCCATAACGAGGGGACGATGAAAGTAGCTGCATCCGTAAAGGTTCGCTGTGAGCGTTGCAAGGTTATTAAGCGCAAGGGCGTTGTACTGGTGATATGTACGAATCCGAAGCACAAGCAGCGACAGGGGTAAGCCCGTGGGGCCAATGAGAGGGAAGGAGAACTAAGCCGATGGCACGAATCGCCGGTGTGGATATTCCACGGAACCTGCGAGTGGAGATCGGGCTGACGTCCATCTTTGGGATCGGTCGAACATCGAGTCGGCAGATTCTGCTTCGGACCAGCGTCGACCCTGATACACGCGTGAATGATTTGACTGAGGATGAGGTCAATCGGCTGCGCGAGGCGATTGACAAGGACTTCACGGTGGAAGGTGATCTTCGCCGAGAGGTGAACCTGAATATCAAGCGGCTGATGGAAATTGGCTGTTACCGAGGGCTTCGGCATCGTCGAGGTCTGCCGGTTCACGGCCAGCGTACGCGCACTAATGCGCGGATGCGCAAGGGGCCGCGTCGCACTGTCGCTGGGCGTAAGAAGGCCGCGGCGAAGAAGTAGTTGAAGCGCTAAGGGAGATCAAGCGTGGCAGAACGGCGTCGAGCCCCACGAACCCGGCGACGCGAGCGCAAGAATGTGCCTCGCGGGAACGCCTATATACAGTCAACGTTCAATAATACAACCGTGACCATCACTGACCCGGACGGAAATGTTGTGACCTGGGCCAGCGGTGGCACGGCCGGGTTCAAGGGCTCTCGCAAGAGCACACCCTACGCGGCCGGCTTAGCAGCGGATCAGGCCGCACGTAAGGCGATGGAGAATGGCGTTCGTCAGATCCAGGTCTATGTCAAGGGGCCGGGCTCCGGACGTGAAGCCGCGATCCGATCGCTTCAGGCCGCGGGGTTGGCCGTGAGTGCCATCGTGGATGTCACGCCAATTGCGCATAACGGATGTCGACCGCCCAAGAAGCGGCGCGTCTAAGTAGAAAGCAAGGGACGAAGAACACATGGCGCGATACACGGGGCCCGTGTGCAAGATCTGCCGGCGACAGGGCACGAAACTATTTCTCAAAGGGGAGCGCTGCTTTGGGCCGAAGTGCGCGATTGAGCGGCGAAATTACCCGCCAGGAGTGCACGGTCAACGTCGGCGTAAGATGTCGGAATTTGGTGCGCAGCTTCGAGAGAAGCAGAAGGCGCGTGCGATCTATGGCGTGCTTGAGCGTCAGTTCTCAAAGCACTTTGTGGAGGCGGAGCGACGTCCCGGTGTGACCGGTGAGAACCTGCTTCAGCTGCTTGAGACTCGGCTGGACAATGTGGTCTACCGCCTTGGATTCGCCGATTCGCGAAAGCAGGCGCGACAGATTGTGCGCCACGGTCACGTGACGCTCCGTGGCCGCAAGACGGATATTCCCTCGGCGCTTGTGAAAATGGGGGATGTGATAGCCATCCATGCAGGGAGCCGCGGGTCTGAGTATTTCAAAATGGTACAGGACACGCTCACGCGCAAATCGGTACCGAATTGGCTGAGCTTGGATATTGCCGAGCTCTCCGGTCGCGTGCTGTCCTTGCCGTCGCGAGATGAGATCGATTCGAACGTCACTGAGCAGCTCGTCGTCGAGCATTATTCGCGATAGCGACGAGCGCGTTAGCGCGAAACGGTTTCGACATGCAGTCGATGCCGTTTCTGCGTGCGCGGCCTGAGGGAGGCACACAGCATTGCAGGAGAGTACGACACCCAAGATTGACACGCTGCACACGTCCGACGATTTCGGCCGCTTCCAGATCGAGCCTCTGGCACGCGGATTTGGCACAACCGTTGGTAATGCAATGCGTCGCGTGTTGCTGTCGTCCCTCCAGGGCGCGGCAGTGACCGCCGTCAAAGTGGATGGGGTGTTCCACGAGTTTGCCACAATCCCGGGCGTCAAGGAGGACACAACGGAGCTGATTCTCAATTTGAAGCAGCTCCGCGTGCAGTGTCACTCCGATCAGCCAGCGCAGATGCGGCTGATTTCAAGTGGTCCGGGGGTGGTAACGGCGGCTGATCTTATCTATCCCAGTGATATTGAGATCATCAACCCCGAATTGCACCTGGCGACACTGGATGGTCCGGATTCTCGACTCGAGATGGAGTTGACTGTTGAGCAGGGCACGGGGTACCTCCCTAGTGACGGACGGGAGCCTCCCTCGCTCGGCGTGATTCCAATTGATGCGATCTTCAGCCCGGTGCGGCGCGTGAACTTCACGGTTGAAAATACGCGCGTGGGCTCCAAGACGGACCTGGATCGCGTCCTTATTGACGTGCAGACCGATGGCACGGTCACTCCGATTGATGCACTTGCCCAGGCGGCAAGCCTGCTCATCGACCATTTCACGTTGTTCACCGATCTGCAAAAGCCTCCGCGGCTCAGCGAAAAGCCAACCCTTGGCACAGGGGCGATTCCCACCCAGATTTACGAGATGTCCATTGACCAGCTTGAGCTGTCACAGCGGACCCATAACTGTCTGAAGCGTTCGCAGATCACAAAGGTCGGCCAGATTCTGCAGATGAGCGAAGACGAGCTTCTCTCACTCCGTAACTTTGGCCAGAAATCTCTGGATGAGCTGCGCGAGAAGCTGGCCATGCATGGATTGATTACCGGAGGTGATGGACTTCGTCCCGCCAGTAGCCTCGGTGGCGATGATGACGACGACGACGAAGATGATGCCGACGAGGGCGAACAGGAGTTCGCGCTCGTGCTCGATGATGAAGAAGATGAAGGGAGCGGACGGTGAGACATCGAGTTGGCCTCCGCATGCTCAAGCGGCCAACCAGCCATCGGCTCTCGCTGATTCGTAACCTGGTGACTGACCTGCTGCGATACGAAAAGGTCCGTACCACAGATGCGAAGGCACGCGAGCTGAAGCGTGAAGTGGAGCAGGTCATTACACTAGCGCGGCAAGGTACCCTGCATGCACGACGCCAGGCTATGGTGAAGGTGTACGACCCAAAGGTGATCCATAAGCTCTTTGATGAGCTCGCTCCACGGTTTGCGGATCGGCCGGGCGGCTACACACGATTAGTGAAACTGCTGCCGCGTCGCGGCGACAGTGCGCCGATGGCCCAGGTGGAGTTGATTCTTTAGGATGTATGACACCGCCGCGGGTGATCCGACTGGATCTTGCATACGACGGCACGGATTTCCGTGGCTTCAATATTCAACCCGAATCGCGAACGATTCAAGGGGTATTGGAAGCCGCGTGGAGTCAGACCATTGGCGAGACGGTTCGGTTCACCCCGGCGGGGCGTACAGACACGGGTGTGCATGCAGCCGGCCAGGTTGTTTCCGTTCGGACATCGTGCTTATGGTCCGCGGCTCAGATCCAGCGGGCTCTCAATGCAAGCCTTTCGGACGACGTGGCGATTCTTGCGGCTCAGGACGACGTCGATGGGTTCGACGCGCGACGCTCAGCACGGATGCGTCACTATCGCTACACAATCTGGAATGGGACGGTGCCCCACGTGCTTCAACGCCGGTTCAGTTGGCACGTTCCACAGCCGCTGGACCAATTACGTATGCGGCTCGCTTCAGCGCAGCTCGTGGGACGGCACGACTTTCGTTTTTTCGCGGCACGCCTCGCGCGCAGCTCAGTCCAGTCAACTTGGCGTACCGTTTCGCATGCAGCCTGGTCCCAGAACGATGATGGATTCCTCTTCTTCGATATCTCAGCGGATGGCTTCCTACGGCGCATGGTGCGAGGAGTCGTTGGGACGTTGGTCGCGGTTGGTAAGGGACGTTTGAGTCTTGACGACGTCTATCTGCGGCTTCAGGGATCAATCACAAGTGGACAGGCTGATTTCGCCCCACCGCACGGGCTCTCGTTAACGCGAGTCGATTACTAGATAGTGGTGCTTCGATGATGATGAGGAGTTGGTGGTGAAAACGTATTCACCCAAAGCGAAAGATTTTCAGCCTGAGTGGTATCTGATCGATGCAACCGATCAGCCACTTGGGCGACTGGCCACCCGGGTCGCTCACTTATTGCGAGGCAAGCAGCGTCCGCTGTTTGCTCCGCATATGAATGCCGGCGATCACGTGGTGATTGTGAATGCAACAAAGGTCCGTCTCACGGGCCGAAAGCCAGAACAGAAGAAGTACTTCAGGCACTCCGGTCACCCGGGGGGCTTCCGCGAGGTTGTGGCGAGTGTCATGATTGAGCGCAGGCCACGCTTTGTGGTGGAGCATGCCGTCAAAGGGATGCTGCCTCACAATACCCTGGGCCGGGCAATGCTCAAGCGATTGAAGGTCTATGATGGCCCTGCCCATCCGCACAAAGGCCAGCTCAACGAGACGATTGAGGAGACGACTTCATGAGATCGGGACGGAATGCCGCGGCGCTTTCGGCAGTGGGGCGTCGCAAGTCGTCCGTGGCGCGTGTCTTGCTTCAGCCAGGCACTGGGAATGTGATTGTAAATGGGAAGTCGCTGGAGCAGCACCTCCCTCGCCCTTCCGCGCAGACGCTAGTGACGCTGCCGCTGCGACTCACGAACACGATTGGCAATTACAACGTGCTTGCAAAAGTGGTCGGCGGTGGCACCACCGGGCAGGCTGGCGCTCTCGTTCATGCGATATCACGCGCACTCCTCAAGGTGGACGAAGGACACCGGGCGGTCTTGCGATCCGCCGGACTTCTCACTCGTGACCCGCGTGTGAAAGAACGGAAGAAATACGGACTCAAGCGAGCTCGAAAGGCACCGCAGTACACCAAGCGGTAACAACTCTCGACCTCGAAGCTCACACAGAACGCGCCGCCCAGTCCGGGCGGCGCTTTCTGTGTGGTCGCTAGTGCTCTGTCAACCATGGATTGTCGGGTAGAGGTCATCAGTGGTGTCGGGCATCTTGCCCGACAG
>JBJXFJ010000439.1:0-7818 GCA_046154735.1 Chloroflexota bacterium
CCGCGCCTCGAGCATGGCGGCCAGGGACGGCCGCACTACGGCTCCCTCAAGAGGAGCGCTACTAAAACTCCTGTCGGTCGCTCTAAGTTGCTCTGAGGCCGGCTCTGCAGCAGGCGCTACAGGAGGGAAGGCCGGCGCTGGTGGATGGGGTGAGTCAGCGGCGATAGGCGATGGTGCCAGGGACAAGGCTATCGACGCGGGCATGTGCGCGGCAGCGCTGTGGAGTGCGGGTGGCCGCGCATTTCACGAGGATCCTCCTCAACCCTGACTCGTTATCGGCAAGAGGGGAGACTGACCGGTCACCCCTCCTGCCGATTCACTTCAGAATCTGCGCGGCCATCTCCTGCACTTGCTGGGCTTGCGCATTCCACTCTTCAGAATCAAAGAAGATCAGCGAGTTGGTCTCCTCATCCGTTGGGAAATCCTCGGGGAAGAGTGGTGGCACATCAGCACGCCGGCTGTTCTGCTGGAGGGCCAGCTCATGCCACACGGTTTGGCCCTCCTTCGAGAGCAGCCAGTTAATGAAGAGTTTGGCTGCGTTCGGATTCGGTGCATTCTTGAAAAGCCAGACAGAGCCGCCCTGGATATACGTGGCGTCTGACAGTCGCTGCGTGGTGACGTTGACCGTCACGCCTGAGCTCTTGAAGTCGTCCAGCAAGGCCTCATTCGGCCCGGTCGCGATGGCCATGCCGCCGCGAATGATCATTTCAGTGGCCTGGCGTTGATCGCGGGTGATCACTGGCTCCTGATCGATGAACAGTTGCGTCAGGTACGCGTCACCATGCGCGCGGCGGGCCGCGGAAACCCAGTTTGCGGTGAATCCGCCGGAGCGCGGATCCATCAGCACGATTTTGCCTTTCCACTTGGGATCGAGCAGATCCTTGGTGGAGGTGATCTCACCCGGCTTCACCAGATCGGTGTTAATGAAGACGCCTTGAAACTTATTCCAGCCAAAGTGGTAGCCATAGGTGCTTGTCTTATCGATGAACCCGCGCTTGAAACCGCCCTTCCAATACTGATCCCCGGTCACTTCGGGATGGACGATGACGGGGGGCATGGGGTCCCAGGCGCCCGCTGGCAGCATCACACCCATGGCCGTGCCTGGGGGAATCTGGGTCACATCCATGGAGAAAATGCCGGCCTTCTGCTCCTGAAGCGCCCGCACGGCGAGGTCGCGGGCAATCATCGTCAGATGATCAACAGCGATACCGGGGTAGCGTTCCTCGAAGACGCCAATCGCCTGCCGAAATCCGGTGCCCGGGAACGTGTTGATGACCAGCCGGCCTTCCTTCTTGGCAGCCTCCACCACTGCATCCCACTCCGCCTGGAAGTTGCTGGCCGGCGCTGCCGCGGGAGGCGCTACTGGGGCCGCCACGGCGGGCGCGGAGGTAGGTGCTGGGGCGGCCGGAGCGGCCGCTTTGGGCGCCACGGTGGGCTGAGCCGGTGCTGCCGGTGCGCAGGCCGCGGCGAGTAAGCCAGTGGCGGAAACTCCCAGGACGTGAACAAAATCGCGGCGTGTCAATCTGCGCACCATAGTGATCTCCCGTTCGAAATCGGTTATTTCATCAATTCCGTGGCCAACTTCTGGGTGATTTCAACTTCTTTCACCCATTCCTCCGTGTCGAAGAAGATGAGTGTCCTGGCTTCCTCTGCCGTGGGGTAATCCTCGGGAATAATTGGCGCAACATCCGTGCGGCGACTGTTCTGGTTGAGCGCAACCCTGGAATAGGTCTCCTGTCCGTCCTTGGACAATATCCAGTTAATGAAGAGTTTTGCGGCATTTGGATTCGGGGCGTTCTTGAACAGCCAGACAGTTCGGCCTTGAATGTAATTCGCGTCGGACAGGGGCTGGTCGGTGACGTTCACGGTAACGCCGGATTTACGGAAATCATCCAGAAGTGCATCATCAGGCCCGGTGCCCAGCGCGAATCCGCCACGGATGAGCATCTCCGTAGCCTGGCGTTGATCACGGGTGATGACCGGCTCCTGATCAATCAGGAGCTTCTTGAGGTACTCGTCACCTTCTTGCTTGCGTACCGAGGTCACCCAATTCGCGGTAAACCCGCCGGAGCGCGGGTCCATCAGCACCAGCTTGCCCTTCCATTTGGGATCCAGCACATCTCGTCCCGATTTGATCTCGCCGGGTTTGACCACATCCGTGTTGATATACGGACCACCATATTTATTCCAGCCGAAGTTATAGCCATACTGGCCGCTGGCATCGGCGAAGCCGCGTTTGAATCCGCCCACCCAGTATTGGTCGCCCGTGACTTCAGGATGAATCATGGCTGGTGCTATGGGGGCCCAAACGCCCTCCGGCAGCATGACTGACAGCGCCGTGGTGGCCGGAATCTCAGTGACGTCAAACGAGTACACGCCGGCCTTCTGTTCCTGGATTGACTTGACGGCCAGCTCCCGGGCGATCAGCGTGGAGTGCTCCACCTTGATGCCGGGGTACTTCTCTTCAAATGCAGTCAGCGCCTGCCGATAGCCCGCGCCCGGGAAGGTGTTGACGACGACTTTGCCCTCCTTGGTTGCCGCGGCCACCAGCTCGTCCCATGCAGCCATGCTGTCCTTGGCGGCGGGCGCAGGCGCGGCCACGGCCGGTGCCTGGGTGGGCGCCGCGGCTGGCGCCGGGGCGGTAGTGGGTGCGGCGGCCTTGGGAGCCACTGTCGGCTGCGCCGGCGCGGGCGCCGAGCAGGCAATCGCGAACAGGCCGGTCGACGTTGCCCCAATCCAACGCATGAATCCGCGTCTCGAAATCCGATCAGACATGTGAGCCTCCTCCACACCTCGTACCTACCGGTCGCGGCACTCCGCAGGCCGTGCTACACGAGCGAATTACACCGCCGGTTCCGGTACAGGCATGCCGTACAAGCGGACCACATTTTCCCAGAGCAGTTTCTGGCGGACGTCGTCCGAGAGATGGGCCAGGTCCCTGGCAATGACATCGCGCGAGTTGGGCCAGGTGGAATTGGGATGGGGAAAGTCATTGGACCACATGCAATTGTCCTGTCCCCACCAATCCAGCATGCGGCAGCCGGCCGCGTCATTGAAAAACGTAATGAAGAGCTGCCGATTGGTATAGAAGCTGGGCGGCTCATTGATCGGCGGCGGGTTTACACCGCGGAAACGGCGGAAATAGTAATCCCACTGCTGCAGGATGAAGGGCAGCCAGCCGATCTCGTTCTCCACGATCACCACTTTGAGCCGCGGGTAGCGATCCAGCACGCCTGAGAACACCAGGTCAAACAGCGAGTTGGCCGCATCGAGTAGCTTGAGATTCACGGAGCCGCGATAGTGCTCAATCCCGCCACGCGCGGAAAGCCCACCCTTGTGATAACTATGACCGGTGAGGATATGGAGACTGATCGGCATTTCCAGATCCTGTGCGCTGTCCCAGAGGCGCTGGTAATGATCCGACTGCAAGGGCAAGTTCGGGTGCGGCGCCTGCCAGATGAGCGCACCCTTGAGGCCAGCCCTGGCGCAGCGTTCTAGCTCTGTCACGGCATGGTCAATGTCATACGCCGCGATACACGGCACGCCAACCAGCCGATCTGAATTGACCTGACAATATTCGATCAGCCAATCGTTGTAGACGCGAAAGCACGCTTCCTGCAGACGCGCATCATCCAGGCCAAAGAGGCCCAGGCCGAGTGTGGGATAGAGAACCTCCGCGCTCACGCCATCCTGAACCATCTCCTTGAGACGGGCGTTGGGATCCTGTCCGCCGGGGTGAGCCTGGAAACCTTCTCCCACCTTGGGCGCTGGGAACGTGGGCGCCGTGTCCTTGAACTGGCTGGGCAATCGCTCCACCCAGAGATCGTGCGGCTCCATCACGTGCGAGTCCGCTGAAATGAGCAGCTCCCTGGTGGCTGCTCCCTGCCGCGTCATCTCCGAGACAACGGTACTCATGGATCCTCCGCGTGTGCTGAGCTTGTGAACTGCGATTCAATTGATTTGAGCTTACGAGCCGCCCCGGAAGCTGTCAAGCAAAAGCAGGCAGTGGTCAGGATACACATCTCAAGGGGACGGATATTCACCGCAGAGACGCAGAGACGCTACGTCGTTTTCTCTGCGCCTCTGCGTCTCTGCGTCTCTGAGGTGAACATCCGCGTCTCTGCGTCTCTGCGGTGTATGTCCCGCCCTAGGTCACAGCCAATCGATCCGATGGAAGTAGAAGAAGAGCCCCGCGCCAGAGAGCATCATGAGTACGATAGCCATGGGGTAGCCGAGCGCCCAGCGCAGTTCCGGCATGATGTCGAAGTTCATGCCATAAATGCCTGCGATGAGCGTGGGCACCATCACCATCACGGTGACGGCGGTGAGCTTGCGCACGGTGAGATTGAGCTCATTGGACTGGATCGAGAGATAGGACTCAAGCGCGCCAGAGAGGAGGTCGCGCTGCAGCTCCAGCGTTTCCGAGATACGCAGGAGGTGATCGTAGATATCCGTGTAATACGGCAGCGTGTTTTCATGGAAGACGAGCTGCTCGCGTCGAACTAGGATGTTGAACACATCACGCATCTGATTCGTGAGGCGGCGCATACCGATGAGCGACTTGCGCATGGCGAATAGGCGTGACAGCGTCACCCGACCGAGCCCGTCGAAAAGCTGGTCTTCCAGGTCCGAAAGACGATCGTCAAAATGGTCCACGATAGGGAAGTAGTTATCCACCAGGGCATCCGCAATCTGATAGACCAGAAGGCTGAGCGGGTGCGGCGCGATGATGCTCGGTTCCCGCTCTAGCCGCTGCCAGAACTCATCTACGGCGGTGATGCTCGCGGTGTGGACCGAAACCACGAAGTTCACACCAACGAAGAGCATGAGCTGCCTCATCTGCATCTCCGCGGCGCCATGGTTCAGCTCAAGGTCCAGCAAAACTATGAGATTGTAATCACGGTACTGGTCAACTTTGGCCCGCTGTCCCTGGCGTTCCACGTCTTCCACTGCGAGGGGGTGGAATTGAAAATCATCCCGGATGACAGCGTAATCGCTTTCATCGGGAGACTGCATGTCCACCCAGACAAGCGAGTCCTTTTGTTCCAGCGCCGCGGCTATCGCCGCGCTGTCGGCAAGCTTCGTAATTGCGCCATCTCGGTAGACGATGGATCGACGCATGGCCCCTCTAGTGCGCCCACCGTTCCACATCGCAGGCGCTCACGCTTCACGATCATGGCGAAGCGCTCGCACTATACGGTAGATCGGCGCTTATCAGCCCTGCGAGCGCCAATGCAGGGCCATTCCAAAGTCACTGATGAGCACCGACTACAGCCCGCCGGTGCAGGCCGTAAGCCCGGTTGCGGGCTAGAAGCCCACCTCCGCGGGCAGCCCCGGTTCTCCAAAGCCCGGGCTCTTCTTCGTTCTCCCATGCCTGTACATTGACATCCCTGTTTCGGCCGGCTGATAGTCACCTCACGAATTCCGTAAGCACCTTTGGATGGACCAATGACAAACGAGAGCCCCGCGCCAATTGATCTCACCGTGTTTGCTGAGGGCATCGAAGCCGCTTTTGGTGATGGCACACCAACCATCTGGGCCACGGCCAGCAAGGCTGGGGTGCCGGATATTGCACCCAAGGGGAGCACCATGGTCTTTGATAAGGACCATCTGGCCTTCTGGGAGCGCGCTCACGGCACCACGCTGGAAAATCTCAAGGAGAGTCCGCACGCGGCAATGTTCTACCGCAATCGCGAGCGCGGCGTGGGCGCCCGCCGCTTCTTTGGCACCGTGGAGCTGTTTCCATCCGGAGAGATTCGTGAGCAGGTGCGCGCCCGCACTGTTCAGGCGGAACTGGATCGTGATCCAGACAATAAGGGCGTGGCCGTGGTCATCTGCATTGACCGCGTGGTTGAGGGCGGCCGGGAGCTGCAGCGGCGTAGCTGACGGGAATGAAGACCGAAGCTTTGGCGTGTGGGGCTATGTGCAGGCGGCTCCTCTGTCCTGAATACGTCCTTCATATGGCATTCTTAGTTCATCATTGACGATTTCATCGGCGACAACACGAGCACTCAGAGTCGGCCTCTTGTTGGCCGTGTTAGTTCTGGCCCTGGTGCCTCGGCTGCTTGAGCTCCGGCCGACAGTGACCTCCGATGAGGGTTACTGGATGCAGCGGACCGTGCGCTTTGGCGCGGCGCTGGCCCGGGGTGATCTCGGGCAGACGTATCGCAGTGGGCATCCCGGAGTGACCACCATGTGGGTGGGCCTTTTGGGCATCGGGCCGGAGCGGCTCACACCGTTTCTGCCCACGCGATTTACCAACTACGTCACGCTCCAGAAACACCCAATGTATCTGGAGGCGTTTTTCTCAGCTCGCCGCGCGGTGGCCGTGACCACGGCACTTCTACTGGTCGGGGCGGCGGCACTGGCCTGGCGACTACTGGGCCCGGGGCCGGCGCTGATGGGTGGCGCGCTCATTGCCCTGGACCCGTATCAGGTCGGCAGCTCACAGCTTTTGCACGTCGATACTTTGCTGGCGCCGCTCATGCTTGTGGCGCTGTTGAGCGGTTTCAATTACTGGTTTGCCGGACGTCAGCTTGGTTATCTACTGCTCACCAGCGCGTTCATTGGTCTGGCCGTGCTCACCAAAGCGCCGGGCATTGCGTTACCCATCTATCTCACCTTCATTGGGGTCCTGGTCAGCCAACCCTGGAAACAGGGCTGGGGACGGTTTTCCGCCTGGGTAGGTTGTGGTGTACTTTCGCTGGTTGTCTATTTCGCATGCTGGCCGGCGCTCTGGGTGGAGGCGCCGCGTCGCATTCCTCAGCTTATCCGCTTTGCCATCACCGTGGGTGGGGGACCGCATAACTGGCCAAATTACTTCCTGGGTCAACCCATAACGGGCGATCCCGGCCTTCTCTTCTACCCCATTGCCCTGATCTTTCGCATGAGCCCGGTAGCACTGGTTGGCCTCCTGGCACTCGTCTTCGTGCATAACCAACGGCGGAACCGAATGCAGACGCTGCTGGCCCTGGCGGGATTTGTGGTGTTCTTCATGTTGCTCATGAACATTGGAGCGAAGAAGTTTGATCGCTACCTGCTGCCAGCGCTGATGGTGATTTCCTTATTGGGAGGCGCGGGGCTCTGGTGGTTCGCCGACAGGCTTCAATCCATCTGGATCCGGGCAATTGTTTTGACCGTCCCACTTGCACTCCAGGCGTCACTCCTGGTCCAGGCTCAGCCCTACCCGCTGGCAGCCTACAATCCGCTGGTCGGTGGGGCAGAGGCCGCTCGCCGGGTGCTGATGGTCGGCTGGGGCGAAGGACTAGACCAGGTGGCCGATTTCCTAAATGCTCAGCCAGGCGCTGAATCACTCATCGCAAAAACGCACTACCATCATGCGCTACGCCCCATGTTCCGCGGCTCCACCGTGCGCGTGCCAGACCCAACGCCGGTGAACTACTTTGTGGTGTACGTGAATATGGCGCAGCGGGTCATCATTCCGCCCACCGTCGTGCAGATCATGGCCATGCAACCGCCCGACTTCATTGCCCAGGTCAATGGAAGCGCCTATGCCTGGGTCTACCGAGTAGATCAGGCGATAACGCCAGCACCGGGCACTGTGAGCGAGGATGAGGACGAGGAGTAGTGGGCCCGTCCAACCTGGTGTGTGGGGTCCTCCCGCCACCACCGATTACCTCCACCCAACAATCGATGATTGACAGAGCTCCAGTGGGTCATTTCAAAGTCGAATTTTCGGCGGGGCAGTGTAGCACGGGGCCTTGCGCCCTGTGCCTGGAGCTCCCGCACTTGCGGTCGCGACCACCGGTTCCCGCGTTCCAGGCAAAGGGGACAAGCCCTTCGCTACTCCGGTGAATG
>JBJXFJ010000131.1:0-15868 GCA_046154735.1 Chloroflexota bacterium
CAGCCAACTCCGGTCTACCCGCGTACAACGCGGGCGACACAAACGGCCGCGGCAAGATCACGCAGGCCGTGCTGGAGATGTCGAATGTTGACCTCGCTCGTGAGTTCACCAACATGATCATTGCACAGCGCGGTTTTCAATCAAACTCCCGAGTGATCACCACAACCGACGAGATTCTCGGCGACCTCGTCAATATCAAGCGATAGCCTAGCGGCCAGGGACCGGGGGACAGGGGGCAGGGGCCGGAAGCGTGTCCCTCAGTTTCTGTCCCCCGGCCTCTCGCCTCTCCAAACTGTTACGGGCTCGTAGCCACCGCGAGCCCGCTAGTCCCGTCTCCGCTCCGTACAATCAAGGTCCGAAGCTGCGCCACTCTCGACCAGTGAGCGAATCCCCGGCGGTGGGTGAAGGAACCGCACAGCGAGGAGCGCAACGTGATCCGCGTAGTACTAGCAGATGATCATCAACTCGTTCGGCAAGGCCTCCGACGCCTGCTTGAAGAAGAACGCGACATCCTGGTAGTGGGTGAAGCTGAGAACGGTATTGACGTGCAGCGGCTTGTTCAGGATCTCTCCCCGGACGTCGTGCTCATGGACGTGGACATGAAGGTGGCGGATGGCATCTCCGCGACCCGGGAGATTACCCGGCAGTGGCCCAGCACACGCGTTGTCATTCTTTCGATGTACACACAGGATGGCCACGTGTTTCAGGCACTCCAGGCGGGTGCCGCGGGGTACGTCGTCAAAAGCTCCGGAGCAGACCAGGTGGTTTCAGCCGTACGCGCCGCGGCAAACGGCGGATCGGTGATCTCACCGGACCTTGCGGGGAAAGTGGTGGCCGAGTTTCGGCGGATGGCCTCAAAAATGAACGTTGATGATGGCATGGGCCAGCTCAATGACACCGAGGTTAAACTTCTCCAGAATCTCGCCTCCGGGCTCTCAAACAAGGAGATCGCGGAACGCATGGGATTCGCCGAGAGCACCGTGAAGAACCGACTCTCCATGCTCTTTCTGAAAATTAGCGTTGCGGACCGGACACAGGCGGCAATCTATGCCATTCGGCACGGATTCGCTCCGTTAGAGCCAACACACACCGCCGGTGCATTGGCGTGATCAAGACAGAGACGAACCTCAGCACGTCGGATCTCTCATCGAGTCAGCGGAATCAACTTGAGCGAGTCATACATGACCAGGTCATGCAAGGGCTTGCCGCCTGCGTCATTGCCACAGATCTCGGAGCCCGTTTTTGTCGGGAGGGCCGTGTGGAGGATGCCCTGATGGAGCTCGGTGAGATCAGAACCGGGCTGAATCTCGCGGTGGACTCGCTCCGCGACATCATGGCGGACTTAGCGGGTAGAACTGGTCACCCGCTTGTGGAGGGCCAACCCCTGATCCAGGACTGAAAGTAGCGCCGCGAGCGAGTACGGCTTCTGGAGACTCAGGTCAGCGCCAGCCGAAACGCCACTCGGCGTGTCGCCGCTCAACAGAATCGTTACGATCCGCGGATTGATGCCACGCGCCCGCTGAATGAGCTCCGCGCCGTTCATCTCAGCCATGTTCATATCCGTGAAGAGCAGCCCAAACGGGCGTCCAGCGCGAGATGCTTCGTCCATGAGGAGACTGGCATCCACGCCATCATTCGCGGTCTGGATCTCACAACCACTGGTCTGAAGCATGGCTGAGAGCATTCTGGTCATGGCCGGATCATCGTCAACAGCAAGAATGCGGGGTTGTGCAGCCGTGGTCGACACAGGATCCGTGGTCGCCAGAACATTTCCGATCGCACGGCGAAGTTGATCAAGTCGAAAAGGCTTGTTCAGTCGTGCCGTCACACCTCGTGCCCGCAACTCGGCTTCGCTGAAGCGTTGACTGGAACCGGTGATGAGGATGACCGGCACCGTTGGCTGAGCCTTCCGCGTTGCCTGAGCAACGTCCCAACCATCGGCCAGGGGCATCACCAGGTCGGTCAGCACGATATCGAACACTTCCTGGCCAAGCAGGACAATGGCTTCACGCCCGGATCGGCACGGTGTAACGGTGTGGCGATCACGTTCCAGCATTTTAACCATGAGGTCACGCATGTGCTGATCGTCTTCGACCAAGAGCACCCTGGACGGCCGCGGCGCCGGAACCTCAGGTGTTGCAGAGGTCAATCTCGCCTTCTCAGCAGGAGCGAAACTGAGCACAAACCGTGTGCCCTGGCCTAGCTCGCTCTCAACGCTGATCCGGCCACCGTGGCGCTCTACCATGGTCTTGCTTACGGCCAGACCGAGTCCGCTACCCCGTGCGCCCTTGGTGGTGAAGAACGGCTCAAAGATGCGCGCCCGAATTTCCTCCGGCATCCCCGTTCCAGAATCGGCAATAGTGACGACAATGCGATTGCGTTGACGCTTGGAAGCCACGCGCAGCGCCCCCCCGTGAGGCATCGCGTCCACAGCATTCAGGATCAGATTGGTGAAGACCTCGCGCAACTCGGAGGGCACTGCGAGGATCGGCGCAAGCGGCACAGCGAGGTCCATCATGACAGATGTGGAGGCGCCGCTTGATTGGAGCAGATCACTCCATTTGGGGCGAGTAATGTCCACTACTTCACGGAGCACCTGGTTCACATCCACGGGCGTGGGATCCACGTCCACTGAAGAGCGGGCCAGATCCTGAATGCGCTTCAGCGCTTCCGCGCCGTCGCAGGCGGCCTTGCGCACGGATTCCAGCCCGTCGATCATGTCCCCGGGTGGATCGGCAACGAGCATGAGCTCTGCCTGTCCCAGGATCAGTCCAAACCAATTGTTAATGTCGTGAATCGCCGCGCTCGCAAGTTGCCCGACGATGCGCATGGTTTCCGTGCGTGTGAGCTGCTGGAGCAGCTCTCGATGCTCGGAAAGATCACGGATGAGCACAACCATTCGCGGGGAGCCCATCTCAGCCGTGTCGACAAACGAGGCCGTCACCCGGACCATTCGCTGGCCCAGAGATGAAGTTGCCAACATCTCCCGCTCCTGGGGGACCGCTCGATCGCGGAGTGCCAACCCAATCGGCTGACGCTCAAAGGGCACGGCCAGCCCGTTTTCATCCGCTAGCGGCCAGGGTACGTCTCGCGCATGCCGTCCAACCCAATCAGTGGACCGCAGGCCAAGAAGACTTGCGGCAGCCTGGTTCAGACGCTCAATAGACCCATTGGGTGCCACCAGTAGTACGCCATCCGGTAGAGCTTCCAACAACCAGTTCGGATCATCTAGTCTAGGTGGGATTGCCGCATGCGGCGCATTCTCCAACTTGGGAGCGAGCAATGGTCCGGCGATCTGGGAAATGATCGATGCCACTTCCCGGTGCCGTTCATCACATGGCGTAGCTTCATCGCCAAGAGCCGCCGCCAATACGCCAATACATGTGCCTGAAAGCGACGTGAGAACAGGTGCAGTGAGCAGCGCACCCACCCGTCCGATACCGCCACCCAGATATTCGGCCTGGAGTGGACCCTGGATAGCCTGGACTTCACGACCGAGGAACGTACTCGCAATGGGGTGCCGTGGATCATCAAGACGGAGGTCGTCAGGCAGCGACGCCGCCCCCTGTCGGTGTACCGTGAGGACCGCAACAAGCTCCTGACTAGGCTCATCCACTAGCCAAAATGCTACAGACTCCGCGCCAAGCGCCTGAAGCGCTTGCTCACACAATGTACGATGCCGCGCCGCATCGTCTGACTGACGGTTCAACAACGTCCCCAGCCCCGCCACGATTGCGAATGCGGACATCGGGCCATCTGAGGACCAAGGCGAGTCTGCCTGTCCCATCGCATTATGGGCTGTCGTACCGGCTGACGCTCGAATCATAGGGCTCTCACTGGTAACACACCCTGGGCCACAAGGCGGAGCACGACCCCGATTGCACCTGTACCCACTAGAGGGAAACGATTTCAAACGCCCTTTGGTACGTCTAGCGAGTATCTGGAATGATCAGTCTCAGCTTTGTGACCCCCTTGTCTGGCCGATGCTCGGATTTGCACTGTTTACAGATGGGGGGGTGAGCAAGTACAATAGCAATTAGTGAAAGGAGGTGATGCTTATGAGTAGTCACAGTACGAAGGGCATCTGGGAGGTTTTCCCCTCCTAAGGTTCTGCCCGGAAGGGGGACCTTTCTTGGATGCCCTTCCCTCGTGTGTTAGAGCACGAGCAAACGCCCGCTCACGAAGTTCGTGAGCGGGCGTTTGAATTTAACATCGAAAACGACTTCATGGCTGCAAGCCTGAGGCGAAGAGGTAAACAACCATGACAGTTCCGGACCGTGCACCTGGCGGCGTGCTAGTCATTGTGGCCCATCCTGACGATGCAGAATTCATGTGCGCCGGCTCCATCGCGGCCTGGGTCCAGGAAGGGCGCGACGTGCACTACGTGCTCTGCACCAGCGGCGACAAGGGGACGTCTGACCCGGACATGAGTCCCACCCGGCTTGCCGAGATTCGTCAACGCGAGCAGCGCGCCGCTTGTGATGTGCTGGGGGTCGGCGAGATCGTCTTCCTCGGCCACGAAGATGGCGTGCTAGAGCCGTCGCTGGAGTTACGACGAGAAATTGTGCGCGAAATTCGACGATTTCGCCCATCCATCGTGGTATGCCAGGACCCAACGACCCGCTGGACTGCGCAACAGTATCTCAATCATCCCGACCACCGTGCTGCCGGCAGCGTGACACTGGACGCCGTGTATCCTTCCGCTCGCGATCCACACGTCTTTCCGGACTTGCTGGCCGCGGGGTTTGAGCCACACAAAGTGGAGGAGCTGTACATCGGGGGCACCTCGAGTGCTGATGTGTGGATTGACATTGGCCTCACCATAGACGTGAAGGTTGCCGCATTACGTCAACACGAAAGTCAAGTCGGTAACGGTCAGCGAGATCGAGACATTGCGGATTTCATTTACGATCGGGCCCGTTCCATTGCGGAAGGCCAGTCCATGGAATTCGCGGAGGCCTTCAAGTACATGAGTCTTCGGTAAAATGCTCATCGTGAGCTTGACGGCTGGCGATGTGACGGGAAGGACGAGCAGTGATGGACGAGCGAGCGTATGATGTCGCGGTTGTGGGTGGAGGAATTGTCGGACTCGCCACGGCAATGGAGGTGCTGCGCCGCCATCCCGGCTTCAAGGTGGTGCTGGTTGAAAAGGAACGAGAACTTGCCCAGCACCAAACCGGCCGCAACAGCGGAGTGATCCATTCCGGCGTGTACTACACGCCGGGCTCCTTGAAAGCCCAGCTCTGCGTTCTGGGATCGCGCTTGATGCGCGAGTTCTGCGAGTCACACGATATTCGCTACAACCTCTGTGGCAAAGTCATCGTAGCCACCGAGGAAAGCGAGTTACCGAGGCTCCAGAGCATCTTTGAACGAGGTCAGAAGAACGGGGTTCCCGGGATCGAGATGATCGGCCCTGAGCGTCTGCGCGAGCTGGAGCCCCACTGCGTTGGTCTTCAGGCACTCCACTCGCCAGAAACGGGCATCGTTGACTATCGTGAAGTCTCAGCCGCTTACGCCAGAGAAATTGAAGATCATGGCGGCAGTGTGCGAACCGGCTTTGAAGTGGCGAAGATCCGCAAGCTTGCCACCGGAGTTGTGCTGGAGTCCTCGGTAGGCGACGTTCAGGCGAAGTACCTCATCACCTGTGCCGGCCAGTACTCAGATAAGGTGGCCATGATGACGGCCGCACCACAAGACCCTCAGATCGTGCCGTTCCGTGGGGATTACTGGGTGCTGCGGCCAGAGCGGACGTATCTCGCAAAGGCTCTCATCTACCCTGTACCGGATCCACAGCTCCCGTTTCTGGGTGTGCATTTCACGCTGCGAATGGATGGATCTCAATGGCTCGGACCCAACGCGGTCCTGGCCTTTGCGCGTGAGGGTTACCAGTTTACTGATGTGAATGTGAAAGAACTGGCTGAAACGCTGGGATACCCCGGCTTCTGGCGAATGGCACAGCAGTGGTGGCGAACCGGATTAGAAGAGATGTATCGCGATCTTTCAAAAGAAGCCTTCGTGCGGTCGCTCCAGCGCTACGTCCCAGAAGTGGGGCCGGACGACGTGCTCCCTGGTCCGGCTGGAGTGCGCGCTCAGGCGCTCTCTGCCGATGGAAAACTCGTGGATGACTTCATTCTTCATCATCGAGAGAACGTCATTCACGTTCGGAACGCGCCTTCACCGGCGGCCACGTCCTCGCTTGCAATCGCCCGCCTCATCGCTGACACGGCTGATCGCTCATTCAATCTATCCGCCAATGAGCAAATGAGCGTGCCTGTTTAATTGCGAATTATGAGACTCAGAGTGCTGAAGCCGGTCAAACTCTGAGTCTCGCCGCCCGCATCGGTGGAAGGCAGAGTCAGATCACCTGACGCTGAAAACACTCTGGAAGCTCAGGCTCGAGGACTCCAGCGTATCGCGAAACGCCGCACCGCATTCATGGCCGTACGCCCGCCGCACATTCTGAGCCAGACGCTGATTGTTGTAATCCCGGAGATTCTCGTTCAAGGTGTTATCAAGCCAGTGCGCTGGACGCCGTTTTCCATTAGGTCCGTGAAGAGACGCCCAATATCGCGCGGTCACTTCAAACGCTTCAATCTCCATTTCGTAGCAGCCCATATCCACATCAAGCACTCCGGCATTGATCATCTGACGAGCATGCGTCAACTCGTGGAGGAGCACCGCGGCGACCGAATCAGCCGGCGCATCCATGATTCCCTGGGCGAGCTGGATGGTGTAGAAGCGGAACATGTGCACGCCCAGTACCCCACGTGGGAGCTCCGCCACACCGATTTCCACGGGAAAGTCATTCACCCCGGCCAGGACTTCCCGGCCCATGGGCGAGGCCTCCAGCGATTGGAGAATGGGCACTACACGGGGATTCACCGGGTACCCACCATACGTAGCGCCGTCAGGAAAGAACACGTCGGAGCTCTGCGTCTCAGCCCAGAGGCCGGCTCGCGTCGAGATGGCGGAGGCCTGCTCATCTGCGTATAGGGCGACAAACGGGTGACTGGCGTGCGGGTACACCCAGGTCATTCCAGAGCGCAGTAGCTCAGCGCCGATCGGCGCATCGGGCATCTTCTCTCGGTAGACGTGACGGTAGACCCATTGCCCTTTCGGGGGATCTCCCGCGCCTGGCTGAATTTCCAGCCACACCTTAGAGCCGGCCGGTAGGAGTTGGACTTGCGTCTGTGTCGCCCGCTGATGCCACGCCCCGCCATCCTGGTTGGGCGTGGGGCCGATAACCCCAACGTGCCAGACTCGGAAACGCTCCCCGGACGGGAGCCGCACCTGCACGACTTCAGGTCCAATCACGCGGTCCACGATGGCCCAGCCATCGGTCTGGAGTGACGCCCAGGAATCATCACCCTGAGCAAAATACCCTGCCCGCTCCCCAACCGCCAGAGTTGTCTGTGCGGGCATCAACACGGCCAGGGCCAGCGCGAAAAGGAATGGAACGAATCGATACAGACTAGTCACCGGCGCGTCCTTCTTTAGCTCAGCATGAAATGAAGACTCGCTTAATTCCAATACGTTAACGCGTGACTGGCACAATGTGTTCCGCATTTCCGCACCGAATCTCACTTTTCATCGATTTGTCCCGAGACTTCAGGATTCAACCGCTCAGCGTTACCACCGCGCCGTTCTCGCAACGCTCGAGTGAGTTCAGGCTCAAGGCCCTCGCTAGACGGCGAGTAGAGCTCCAGTGAAACGCCATCGGGAAAATACTGTTGCGCTGCCCAGTGCCTGGGAAAATCGTGCGGATACTTGTAATCACGACCAAATCCCAGCCCTTCCGCCCCTTGGAAGGACGCATTGCGCAGATGCAAGGGAACCTCGGTACCCGCGCCGTGTTCAATGGCCGAGCGTGCAGCGTGAATTGCCGAGGCCGCGGAATTGGACTTGGGCGCGAGAGCCAGATACAGCGTGGCCTGGGCTAACGTGTATTCCACCTCGGGGTAGCCAATCAGCTCCGCGGCCTGCGCGGCCGCCATGGCCAGGACCAGTGCCTGCGGATCCGCGTTGCCGATGTCTTCCGACGCCAGAATGACCATGCGCCGGGTGATAAACCGGATCTCCTCACCCGCCATCAACATCTTTGCTAACCAGAAGACAGCCGCGTCAGGATCGGACCCACGCACGGACTTGATATACGCGGAGATCGTTTGGTAGTGGTCATCGGCTTGCTTGTCATAGCGCAGGTTCCGCGCCTGGAGCGCATCACGTACATCCGGCTCATGAATGACTTTTTCTACTCGATCGGCCACGGCCAGCGCGGCGGCCTCGAGCGCGTTCAGCGCAGTCCGCGCATCACCCGCGGCCGCGGCCACCAGAACATCGAGTGCCCCCGCTGTCAGCGTGACACCAAAATGGCCTAGCCCGTGCTCGGCATCCAGCACGGCACGCCGCAGAATTGCCCGAAGGTCATCGTCCGTCAGCGGCTCAAGACGAAATAAGCGCAGGCGGGAGCGCAGCGGCGCAATGATATCGAAGTACGGATTCTCACTGGTCACGCCAATGAGCGTGACCAGGCCTTCTTCAACATGGGGCAATAACGCCGCCTGTTGGGAGCGTGACCAACGATGAATCTCATCAACAATGAGCACGGACCGTCCACCGGTATCGCGAATCTGGCGGGCCTGTGTGATGATCTGCCTCAGATCGGCCACGCCTTCCGTTACCGCGCTGACGGTGCGCACCTCCGCATTCGTGGCGCTGGCAATGAGCTGAGCGAGTGTCGTCTTGCCGCTACCGGGCGGCCCCCAGAGAACAAGCGAGCCGGTCCGTCCGGATTCAATCGCTCGGCGGAGTGGATGTCCCGGTCCAAGCACCCGTTCATGGCCCACCATATCCCCGAGCGAACGCGGCCGAACCCGGGCTGCCAGCGGCTGGCTGGCGTCACCCTGATCGCCGAGCAGCGAAGGTTGAAATGGAGATGCTTGTGATCGTGCCATGCTTCTCGTTTCATGGTACATCCTGGACAGCCCTGGAGTGACCAGTTTCACGGTTTAAGATGATCCACATGCACAATTCATTGGAACTATCAATCGATTCTGAAGAGCTGGCCGAGCTCATTGAGACACTTGGACGCATAGGCGCCTTGCCCAGCGGCGGTCTGTTTCGCCCTGTATATGGGGAAGCCTGGCAAGAAGCCGTGGCTCAGCTTGATCAGTGGGCCCAGACGCGAGGGCTGGAGACACGGCAGGATGCCCTCGGGAATCTCTACGCCCGCCTTGCTGGATCGGTTGAGCACGGCGCCATCGTCACCGGATCTCACATTGACACCGTGAAATCCGGAGGCAAGTTTGACGGGGCGCTGGGCGTCATTGGCGGCCTGCTGGCGTTGGCCCAGCTTAAGAGTCGGTTTGGAGCTCCCGTGCATCCCATTGAGCTCGTGGTGTTCTGTGAGGAGGAAGGCAGCCGCTTTCACGCGAACTTCCTGGGCAGCCGCGCCATCACCGGGCAGCTCCAGCCCGAGGAGTTGGAGCACATTACAGACTCAGATGGCGTCTCGATCGCAACCGCCATGGCACGGATCGGACTGGACCCAACACAGGTCCAAAATGCCAGACGGGACGACGTGCAGGCGTTCATCGAGCTGCACATTGAGCAGGGTCGTGTGCTCCAGGATCACGCCCAGGACATCGGCATTGTGCACACCATTACGGGGATCCAGCATCTTGAGCTGACAGTAACCGGGCGGGTGGACCACGCGGGCACCACGCCGATGGATCTCCGCAGAGACCCTGGCCTTGCCGCCGCCGAGATGATGCTGTCCGCCGCCCGAGCCGCTCAGCTTGCCGGCCCGCCCGCGGTGGCCACCATCGGTCAGTTCAACCTCACACCGGGAGCAATCAACATCGTTCCCGGAACGGCACACTTCACGTTGGACGCGCGTCATCCTGATGCCGCCCGCCTTCACCAACTTGTCCGCTCATTTGAGCTCGAATCCTTCGACATTGCCGAGCGACGCCAGGTGGCACTCTCCGTGAACCGACTCGTAGAAGTGGCTCCCGCACCGATGGATCCGAGGCTTATCGCTGTCTTACGCACCGCGGCTGAAACTTGCGGACTCGACGCCAGAGACATGGTGAGCGGAGCGGGCCATGACGCGCAAATCATGGCCCGCTCCTTCCCCTCGGCCATGATCTTTGTACCCAGCCGGGACGGGCGGAGTCACTGTCCCGAGGAGCTGACCACGGGAAAAGATGCGCTGCGTGGTATTGAGATGTTGGCTGAGACGCTCCGAGCATTAGCGTACTCACCTGCTCCCAGATGACGCGCAATTCACTGCAGCAACAAGTTGAGGAATTAGTAGCGCACGGACAAGTCTGGGAAATACGAGCGGTATACAGCGGCATCACGAGAGAGAAGCTGGTCGGCATACGTTACAGCATGTGCCCCAACCATGAAATCCGCTGCCACGTGTTGACGCGGTTTAAGCTGCTCACCACATTGATGACACTGAACAGCCTGCACGGCTCCGCAGGCCGGGCAGGTCAGGCTTCGCGGACGTCGTTGCGCATAAGACATCCAACTCCTGCCGGCGAGTGCGAGAGCCCTCGTATCAGTTCGCCAGATTGAGATCTCCAGGTCGCTGAGAAACCTATCAAGCTGGGCTCGCTCTGGATAGGCGGCGCTCAACTCGACGTACACGATCTCGCAAATGATGACCAGACCTTCTCCAGACGCTGCTTTCAGCAACGCTCGAGCGTGGACGGAACGATCAGATCCGGCAGCGCGATACTCGATGAGGATATTCGTATCGACAGCGGTAATCACCGACCACGAGCGTCCTTCATGAACTCATCGACATCAAAACCGCGAAGCTCATCCAGGTCACCCGTGTACTTCTCAAAAACCGAATCAGGAATGGACTTCGTCAGGAGAATTCCTTCTCGCGGGCGTACCGTGAAGGCAATCTCATCCCCCGCTCGCAGGTGAAGTAGTTCGCGGATCTCTTTTGGGACAGTAATCTGTCCCTTGGTTGTCATTCTCGCCTTCATTGTCACCCTTTCGTAATCACGAGTAAGGATTTGATTCTTACTCATTCTACGACGGACGATCGATCGGAACTACAAAAATCCGCCCTAGTAAGTAAGCGCTCAGCAACAAGGGGACGAGTGTGTGACGCAGCCGGGAGGCGCGCGCCCACACTTGGAGTGCCGCATACGCCACGAGCATCCGCCTCAGCTCTAAACTGCTACCAGTGAGGGTAGGCGTTCATATCTCGGGACGTGGTCACGCGGCGACATAGAGAGTGACCAACTCCATCACTCTGTGCCTCTGAGTTTCATGAACAGCGAAACATAGATCGTTGCCAGGAAGAAATCCGGTGTAATCACGACACTTTGCAACTACCGTGACTGGATCGCCTCATCCAGCACGTCAGCCAAATGCTTCACTCTCACAGCGCTCCCGGCCGCGTCCAATGCTCCCTGCATGTGCATGACGCAGCCCGGATTGTCAGCCACAATAGTGGATGCGCCAGTAGCCAGCGCGTGCTCCAGCTTTTTTGCAAGCACACGGCGTGAGACTTCCGGATGCTCCACGGAGAATGTCCCGCCGAATCCGCAGCACACGGTGGAATCAGTCATCTCACAGAGCTCCGCGCCCATCACTCCGTTCAGGAGTTTTCTGGATTCGCTCTTGAGCCCCAGGCAATTGTGCGACTGGCAGGCGTCGTGATAAGTGAGCCGCTCGGAAGCGCCCTGAGCCAGGGCGCCATCTTCCAGTCCCGCATCCGTACCCACGTACTCCGTGAACGTGCGCACGCGCTCCGCCAGCTTCTTCGCTCGGGCATGCCATTCTGGATCCTCGGCAAAGATGTGATCATAGTCCTGAAGCATCATGGCCGCGCAGCTTGTTGAAGTGGACACGATCACCTCAGCATCACTCTTCTCAAGTGCTCGTATCGTTTCATGCGCCAGGTCAATCGCCGTTGGGAGATCTCCGGCGTTGCTTGCCACCAGCCCGCAGCAGCGCCAGCCCAGCGGCAGACTCACGTCGCAGCCAAGCGATTGAAGCACACGGACAGCCGCTTCGCCGGTTTCCGGATGGAGACGATCCGTCATGCAGCCTGGGAAATAGGCAACCCGTTGCCCGGTAACGTTGGAGGTCATCCGCGAGGCTGATGCTGGTGCGCCCGCGCGTGAGCTGCCAGGCACCAGATGCCGTAGGCGATCGCGGAGCGGGCGCGCAGCCAGCCCCGGCAGGCTGCGCCATTCAGTGAGTGCACTCATGAATGGGAGCTTGCGAATCATGCCATCCGTGCCCATGAACGGCTTCTGCGCAAAACGGCCGATGGTCTGCGCGATCTCACTGGTGAGTCCCGTGATCACGGCCTGCTTCGTGAGCGGGAGCCCGTGCTCCGCCACGTGCTTCTGGCGCACATCGATGATCTGCTGCGCAATGGGGATGCCCACCGGGCAGACTTGCTCACAGGCATTGCAGCTCATGCATAAGCTCTGGGGGCCACCCGCGGCGTCGATACCGTGGTGCATATCCGTGACGACCAGGCCAATGGGCCCAGTATAGATGTGGCCGAATGCGTGGCCGCCCACTTCCTGATAAGGTGGGCACACGTTGGAGCAAGCCCCACATTTGATGCAGTGCAGCGCTTCGCGGTAGAGCGGATCCTCACGCGCGGCCATGCGCCCATTGTCCAGGAGGATGATGTGCTGTTCCACTGGTCCGTGTACACCCACGGCCAGAGCCAGCTCAATGTCCGCACTGCG
Organism: Chloroflexota bacterium; assembly: GCA_046154735.1. GTDB lineage: Bacteria > Chloroflexota > UBA6077 > UBA6077 > JACCZL01 > CAVXYC01. Next base: position 12,738 of record JBJXFJ010000131.1, read on the forward strand.
ACTTGGGCCCGTGATAAATGAGACGTAGCTTGTCTGCCGCTGTCCAGTGGCATTGCGCGAGAGAATCTTGAGGATGCTCATCGCGTCATCCATTGATGGAACAATCTTTTCAATACCCACCATGGCCACATGCACGGGTGGCAAAGTGGTGCAGAGCCGCCCATTCCCCTCATTGCTCACGATAACAATGCCGCCCGTCTCGGCAATGGCGATATTGGCGCCTGAGATACCCATGCCCGCATTCACGAAATCCTGGCGGAGCTGCTCCCGCGCCACCTTGACCAGCGCATCCAGCTCTGCCGGAATCTCACGCCCGGTATGCTCGGAGAAGAGGACCGCAATCTCTTCACGGGTCTTGTGGATCGCCGGAGCAATCAGGTGCGAGGGGCGCTCATGAGCAAGCTGGATGATCCACTCGCCCAGGTCCGTCTCAACTGCCCGCACGCCCATGCGTTCAAGGTAGTGATTGATCTCCACTTCCTCAGAAACCATGGACTTGCTCTTTACCGCCAGCGTCACGTTATGTCTACGTGCAATATCACCGACAATCCGGCAGGCGTCCTCAGCCGTCTTTGCTCGATGCACCACCGTGCCCACTTCCTGGGCTCGCTGGGTGAACTGCTTGATCAGCTCAGGAAGTCGCTCAATGGCATCTGCTTTGAGGGCATAAAGCTGCTTCTGGATCGCACCAAAATCATCGTCGCCAATGGCCGCCAGGCGCCGCTCGCGGAACGCCGGCAGGGCGCGCCCCAGCGCCACAGGCACAGTCGACGACGCGAGCGCCTGCTTCAGCCGCTCCTTGAATGGCGCTACGGTCCCGGACATGATGGCTCCGACGTTCTGAGATTCCGGGATATTAGCGTATGCACGGGACCGTTGCCGTTCCCGGCCCACTGGGAGCGCCGCCATCCCTGGTGGCCCGGCCGTCGAGGCCGCCCTCCGGATTCCCAGTCGCCGATTGGGAGAGCGCGATGCGGCCTCGACGGCCGGGCCACCAGGGATGGCGGCGCTCCCAGTGGGGCCGGGACAGTTTGACACGCACCCCAATCTGCCGCTGTCGTTGCCGCCCGGCCCCCCTACCGTCTACTATTTCAACTGCTCCCCAATTTATCGGCTTGCTATTGCCACGTCCCCGGAGGACCGATGAACCTGCGCACGCCCGGCCCAACTCCGCTGCCCATGACAGTCCGCGAGGTACTCTCGCGCGACATGATCAACCATCGCAGTCCTGAGTTTGCCGCGATGCTCAAAGAATGCACCGAGAATCTTAAGACGCTCTTCCAAACGAAGAATGACCTGATGATTCTCACGTCCTCCGGAACCGGCGGCCTGGAAGCTTCCGTGAGCAACTTCTTCTCGCCGGGCGACCGCGTCCTGGCCGTCTCCATTGGTTACTTTGGTGATCGCTGGTCCGCCATCGCCAAGGCCTTCGGCCTGGATGTGCAAGATCTGCGCTACGAGGAAGGCCATGCTGCGGACGCCCAGGAAATTGCAGACAAGCTCAAGGCCGATCCCAGCATTGGCGCCGTCCTAGTCACGCACAACGAAACATCGACCGGCGTGACGAACGACCTAGAGGCCATTGCCGTGGCAGTGAAGAGCGCTGATCGCATGCTGCTGGTGGACGGTATTAGCTCCATCGGCTCGATTGATCTGAAGACGGATGCCTGGGGCTGCGACGTGATTATCTCCGGCTCACAGAAGTCATGGATGTCACCACCCGGCATCGCCATTGTGGCAGCCAGTGAGCGGGCCTGGGAGGCCAATAAGACGGCCACATGCCCGCGGTTTTACTTTGACCTGGCCGCCGCGCGGAAATCGGCCGTGAATGGTGAGACGCCCTGGACCCCGGGCATGAGCACCTTTTACGCCATTCAAGAAGCGCTGCGTATGCTCATGCAGGAGGGGCTGGAGAACATTCTGGCCCGCCACCATCGCGTGGCGGAATACACACGGCAGGGGCTTACTGAGATTGGCATGTCCCTCTTCCCGGCCGACCCCGCCCGCGCCTCAGACACCGTCACGGCTTTTCTCACGCCCGGTGGTGTGCCCGCGCGCACCGTGCAATCTCGCCTGCGCGATGATTATGACATTGAGATCGCCGAGGGTCGTGGTGAGCTTGCCTCGCGCATGCTCCGAATCGGCCACTTGGGCTGGGTGCACGAGGACGACATTAAGCCGGTGCTCGAGGCACTGAAAATTGTCGTGGCGGACTACGGAGTCGCCACACCGTCGTAACTTACGAGCCCCAACACTGTTGCGGGCGGTGGTTGATGCATGTTCAAGCGGGTTGGCCGTTTACTCCGACGAATAGACGGCTGGTTCTTCCGCCTGACAGATAGACAACGGGTGGGCGTTGTGCTAGGCACGGCGCTCTTCCTCTTTTCATCGGCACTGTATTGCCTGGGTATCGGCAGCGTCATCCTGCTCCAGAGGCCGTATGAGGTTGCTGCCGAAGTCGTATATGAGCCGGGCGAGGTTGTGATAGTGGAGCTTGAACCGACGCTCCAGATCAGCACGCCCACATCACTACCCACGCCCACTCGTCCGTCCGGCTCGCTGCCGCCCACACCCATTGCCGCGGTTGAGATTGCCGAGCCCCCAGCCCAGCCGCGCCCATCCATCTCAGAACCGCCGGCTCGACCCCGAGTTGTGGGGCCCGACGTGAAGCCTGAGGCGCCATCACAGCGCCTACCCACCGCCGTGCCCACAAGTCCGCCAGTGATCCGCCAACCCACCGCGGCGCCGAAGCCAGGCCAGGTCCTCACTCCGGGAACGCCAGTGACGGCGCAAACGACGCCTCTGGCAACACTTCCCGCCGGCCCCACGACCACGGGAGTCTCCAAGCAGCCCACCCTGGCGCCCACCAGCGGCAGCCAGCCCACCGCCGCGGCCAAGCTGCCCACACCACTTCCCACGGCGGTGCCCAAGCCCGCGCCGCCCACCGCCGCATCCAAAGCCCCAACCGCGGCCACCAGCACCCCTCGCTAACGCGGTCTCCACGAATCCGGGTCTCCGCGGGCGGCACTCGTCCTTAGCAGACTGCCCCATTCGGCGCCAGCATTAGCGGTCAAAACCTATGACTGCAAAGCGAAGCCCAATGTGCCGTTGGACTCAGAATGCCCAAAACA
>JBJXFJ010000463.1:0-3326 GCA_046154735.1 Chloroflexota bacterium
ATGAAGCTGCCAATGGTTGGCTCACCGGCCCGGAGGCGCTCGCGAACGTGATTGTTCCTCATGCTCACCCTCCAGTCGGTCTGGCTGAACTCGTCCGAGCGTCGCGCAGCGACCCTCGGAGTGGATACCGGCCAAAGCATGAGTGGGCGGTGGCCGGGGCGGGCATCGTGGTAGGCGCTAACGCCACCATCGCCATGGTCATGCTCGGACCGCGCCCGGGCCGAACGCGCCGGGCGCTGCCGCACACTGGTGTTGCGCGAGGTGCCTGCCCGTTCTAGCGGACTCTGATGAACTTCTGAAGCGCATGAGCCTCCTCCAGTCGGATCAGCCCCGCGTTGCCGCCGGCCGCGTTCAACACCTCAGACACGTAGAGATCGCCAGCCGAGTCACCCGCAATGCCATGCGGTGCAAAGAAGCTCTCGGGCGCGTACGGGTCATCGCCGCCCCAACTGGTGATCTTCCCGCCGTCCAGATCGCGCACCGATACACGGCCGGGGCGGTTGTGGCCGTACGGCTGATCCATGAACGGAAACAGGCCGGCCCGCTCACCGAGCTCCGCGATGTACACCTGGCCCGACGGGTCAACCCAGAGATCGTCGGGTCGAAGGAGATCCGTCCATTCGTCCAGGAAGACGCCATCCTCGCGGAATACCTGCACGCGCGAGTTCTCGCGGTCGCACACTAGTAACCGCCCATCGTCCAGCGCCCTGACGGCGTGCACGATGTTGAACTGGCCTGGGCCTGTGCCGGGCTCGCCCCAGGAATGCAAGAGGGTGCCGTCCGCGCTGAAATGGTGGATGCGAGAGTTCCCGTACCCGTCCGAGACGTAGAGGTCGCCGCTTGGCCCAATGGCAAGATTGGTCGGCATGTTGAAGGGCGGGCCGCCGGGGGTGATCGTCCGGTAGTCGGTGGTGTACCCTGTGTCGGACGGCTCCCCACAGGCGCCGAGGGTCAGGAGCAGCTTGCCGTCTGGGCTGAACTTCCGCACCGTGTGATCGCCGCTGTCCACGCAGTAGACGTTGCCGGCGGCATCCAAGGAGATCCCGTGTGCGAAGGTGAACAGTCCGTCCCCGAATGATCGGACGAAGGTGCCATCCCGCTCGAACACGATCACGGGATGGTCCGGGCTCATTGGGCTCTGGCCGCGATTCAGGACGTAGACACGGTCAGCAGCATCCACAGCCACGCCGACCACGTCGGCGTAGGTCCACGCGTCTGGGAGCTTTCCCCAGTGTCCCGCAGCCTCGAAGCGTGCCTCATTGGCTCCAACAATCATTGTTAGCTCCCTGCTTGCGCGTGGTCCGGGGATCGACGAGACTCCAGCACCGGACTTGACCCCAGCCGGGGGCTCTCGCGGCGCGAAGCCGGCATCGCCTCCGGGACCTGCTCCCAGCGTGCGGTGCTACCCTCAACATCGGTGAGGAGAAACGCACTGTCCCACTTGGCAACTCCGCCATGCGTTCCCCTCGATATCCTCATCCTATCAACAGGCAGGCTACCGAGTCATGATAGCTGCGTTGATGGCTCCAGGGTGTGGTTGCAGACCATGTCCGTCATTCAGGTATGGCAGGGCTCACGCCACGTCTCAGGCCGGACCGTTCTCGACACAACACTCCACCGATGTTCTCAGTGGGCCGAGTCTGCGACGAATCTCCCTTGGTGTGACGCGCGTCACAGAACTGGTAGCCAGACCGCTGTACTGTGGGCACCAGCAGGACGGGCTGGACGATCGCGGCAGGCGAGGCCTAGCTCAGCGCGGGAGAGGCACGATGGGTCTGTGGTTCTCAGACACGATGCAGATCGACCCGATGCTCGAGGATGCGATGCGCGTGTGGGACACCTTCAGCGACGCGGGGCGAACGACGGAGTTCGTCCGCGATATCTACGTCTATGAGTGTGAGACAGCAGAGCCGGTCAGCTACTCCTGACGCACCGCCGTCTCTGCTGATTGACTCTCTACGGTGCCGATTCAGTGGCCACGACCGGCAGCCGCATGGTGAACGTTGACCCCTCGCCGTAAACGCTGGTGACGGTCAGGTCGCCGCCCATCATGCGGCAGAAGTGGCGGCTGATGGCAATCCCGAGGCCGGTCCCGCCATCAGCCATGCGATTCACTGCGCTTACTGGCTCAGGTGTCGCTTGACGACCGCTTCGTCGAGCACCAGACCCAGGCCTGGCCCGGTCGGGGGGGTGATGAATCCGTTCACAATCGTGATCGGCTCGATGAAGATCTCGGTGTGTAGCGGGCCGGCGTTCCACTCCTGGAGCATGAAGTTAGCCGCGCACGTATCAACCTGAACGGCTGCCGCCGCCGCAATCGGCCCCACGAACATGTGCGGGGCGATGAGCGCATGGTGCGCCTCAGCAATGGCTGCGATCTTCTTCGCTTCCAGGATGCCGCCGCACTGGCCCACGTCCAGCTGGACGATGCCGATCGCCTGCTTTTCGAGCGCATTCGCGAATTCATACTTCGTCGCCAGCCGCTCACCTGCGGCAATCGGAATGCTCGTCTGGGCGGCGACCCGAGCCATCTCCTCGACCATCTCCGGCGGTACCGGCTCTTCGAACCAGATCGGGTAGTATTCCTCGAAGACCTTCGCTACGCGAATGGCACCGGCGGTGCTGAACTGGCTGTGGGTGCCGATGCCAACCTCGAGGTCGTCGCCGACGGCCTCTCGAATGTGGCGAAAGATGCTGGCTGCGTGCTTGATATCCTTGAGCGGCCAGTCCCGAGGATACGGGAACCCCGGCCTGAATGGGTCGATCTTGCAGGCCGAGAAGCCTTCAGCGAGCAGCTGCCGCGCAATGTCGCCGGCCTTCTCGGGCTGCTCCCAGAGCCCTTCGGACGGCATGTACGCGTAGGCGCGGAGCATTTCGTGATACTGGCCGCCCAGCAGGTTGTAGATCGGCTGATTGGTTGCCTTGCCGATGATGTCCCAGAGCGCCATCTCAATGGCCGACATCGCCGGGGTCCGGTCCATGCCTGGGTGCCGGTAATCGTGCGGCGTGGCGAACATGCGGTGCCAGATCTTCTCGACGTTGAACGGGTTCTCGCCAAGAACGAACTGCTCGAACAAGTCATTGAGCAGCGCAATCTGGGGCGCGAGATTGGTCACGCCACCGGTGACCCGCTCGCCCAGGCCGACGATCCCCTCATCTGTGGTCAGCTTGATGAACAGCCACTTGCGCCCGCCGCGATAGGGCGCAACATTGTCGAGCAGTATGGTCTCAAGTCCGGTGACTTTCATGCTCTCTCCACTTGTGAGTTGCGGATGTTACAGGACTGGCCTTTGAGGACGGACAGCACGACCCCCTTGACGAAGTAG
>JBJXFJ010000482.1:0-5392 GCA_046154735.1 Chloroflexota bacterium
CCCCGTAGAGCACCGCATGGCGATCGTGGCTGCCATTCAGGTGGATTGGATGGAAACGAATCAGCGCCACCAGGTGGAAATCGAGGTGGCTCTGGACGATCCTCGAAAGACGGTTTTCAAAACCAAGGGCCAGTTTGAGGTGGGTCGACCGGCTGGAATTCCTGAGGGCCAGTCTCAGCGCATTCAAATTTCGCTCGACGCTGAGCTTACCTTGTCGGAACCAGGTCAGTATGTTCTCGTGGCCCGCGCAGGGGGAGACGAGAAGCAGGTGCCTTTCCGTGTCCAGGTGGGACCAATGCTCGCGATGAAGAATCACCTTGAAAATGACCAGAAGCAGTCTGGTGAGAGTGATGCCGCCTAATCGCGGATTCAGTCTCAGATACCTCTGGCAATCCAGAATACCCAGGCTCCGATCCAGGCGAATCAGCCCGCTTTGACCAAGTTGGTCAGATGATCATTGACTTCCAAAGCAACTTCACGCTTGACACGTAGGCTCACCTGGTCCCAAGCGTTGAGAGATGCGGACACCGCCTCAGTGGAATGCTCGGATGGAAGCCACCATGCATTAGTGGGTGAAACAAGGAACCGCACTACCTAAGCACCTCAGGAAGGGTGGTCCTGATCTCAAATCAGGGGTGACCCCGGCGCGACTCGAACGCGCGACACATGGTTTAGGAAACCATTGCTCTATCCTCTGAGCTACGGGGCCGGTACGGCACAATGCCGATGCCTGGATTGTAACTCAGGGCCGCGATTCAGTCTTTCGTCGGTGGTTGCGCTACCCCGCGCTGCCGGTTCTCACGCCAGATCCGGAATCCAATCTGGAGCTCTCGGCCCAGAAGGAAAGCCACGGTCCAGCCAGCTATAAGCAGCGCGTACTGAGCAATCTCCACAACGACACTCCAGATCAATAATTGGGATTCGCGAAACGAGCAGGTGTCGCCATTATGACAAATAGCCTCACCCGAGCGCCATAGCTGCTTACGCGTGTCGAGGCTCGATTGGATCAATGCGCAGGCTGCCGCTCACTATCCCGAAAGTGAATGAAGCAGTTCTCGCGATGGATCGGCGAAGAAAATAATACAGCCCACGAGTGAATTTCTCGCGGGCTGTTTGGTGCCGAAAGGGGGATTCGAACCCCCACGAGCGTAAGCTCACTACGCCCTGAACGTAGCGTGTCTACCGATTCCACCACTTCGGCGTGGATGCGGAATTATACCATTCCGATTTCGTTCTGCCAGATCATCCGACCGGGATAATTGAGACGATCCAGACTCCCACAGCATACTTCATCATCCCGATTCTCGACCCAGAAGGTTGGAGCATATGACAAGCAGTATTCAACGCATCGATATTCACGCCCACGTACTCGAGGAGAGCACCATGAGTCTCCTCAGTGGACTCTCCCCCCGCGTGGCACCAAGGTTGGAATGGGTGGATGACACGACCACGCTGGTCATTGACGACTTTCGATATCCGCTCTTCCCACGGGGCGGGTGGGACCTCGAGCGCCGGATCGAGGATATGGATCGGACGGGTGTTTCGAGGCAAGTGCTCTCGATCCCGCCATTCACCTTCTTCTACGATCAAGATCCCCGGCTCGTTGCTGAAACCGCCCAGATTCAGAATAACCGCATTGCAGAAATCTTGAAGTTGCACTCGGACCGATTCCTTGGATTTGCCACGGTCCCACTCCAGTCACCAGCCCTTGCATCGGCTGAGCTAGAGAGGGCAATGGGCCTCGGACTCCACGGAGTGGAGATTTGCACCAATGTCGCCGGCCGTAACCTGGACGAGCCAGAGCTGGACGAGTTCTGGTCACGGGCGGAATCGCTTGGTGCACCCATCCTCTTGCATCCGCACAATGTCGCGGCCATGGATCGACTCGGCAAGTACTATCTGAACAACCTCATTGGGAACCCGCTGGATACAACGATTGCTATTGCCTCACTGATCTTCGGTGGGGTCCTGGACCGGTTCCCCCTGCTCAAGCTCTGCTTCGTCCATGGCGGAGGGTATTTTCCCTATCAGTGGGGGCGCTTGGAGCATGGCTACCATGTGCGGACAGAGCCACATCTCCACAGCGCGCGCGCACCTCGAGAGTATCTGGATCGTTTCGCCTTCGATACTATTACGCATTCGGCGGGCGCCCTGGAGTACCTCATTCGGACATTTGGCTCCAACCGCGTGCTGCTGGGCACAGACTACCCATTTGACATGGGTTTCGAGAATCCGCTGCCAATTGTCCAGAGCCTCAGCTCAATCACTGACGAAGAGAAGGACTCCATTCTCGGTGGCAACGCCGCACGCCTCATCGGAGCGTAGTGAGAAGGCTGAACCGAGTCGAGCGACTCCTGATCGGGTGTCGCTCGACTCTCCAGATCCTAGCCGGCGGAAGCAGTGGACGGTGCGGCCGGGGCCACCTCGGCACGCGGCGTGCCGCCGACCCCAAAGACCACGGCGGCCGCGATAAAGCCGGCAAACGCACTGAGCAAGAGACTGGGCTCGTAACTTCCGTAGCGATCGTAGACTAACCCAGAGACGAAGGCGCCAAGCGCGGAACCAATGGGCATGATCGTAAACATGGTGCCGTAAATTGTTCCAAGAGACGTGAGTCCACACCGATCCGCGGTCAATGCCGAGGTCAACGGCCCTGTTGATGTCCAGGAGATTCCGAGGAGCAGGCTGCCCAGATAGAGAGAGGGGAGGTCATGCGCTTGAAAGAGCACCACAAATGAGAAACCGCGGATGAAGTAAACAAGCGCCAGGATGTTCTTGCGCCCGAATCGATCCGCGAGAGCACCAGCGCTCAACCCGCCCACGATACTAAATGCTCCGACAAGTCCCAGCGCCTGCGCAGCCGCCATATCATCCATCCCCATATCTGATGCGAACGGGATGAAATGAGTATTGGCAAAACTCATGGTGAATCCACAGACAAAAAAGCCGAGTGTGAGCCGCCAGAGATCAGACTGCCTCAGGGCCTCGCTGAAGGTCATGCTCACGGCACTCGCGCGCCGTCGACCTTCCGCGGAGTGGACTCCATAAGGCTCCAGTCCCTTATCGGCGGGTCGGCTGGCAAGGAGCAGCAGGGCCAGAGGCAAGACCAGCAACAGCATCCAGAGGGAGATGGTTCGAAATCCCGCCTGCCACCCGAAGGAAAGCACGATGAACATTGCCAGCGGCACAACAATGAGCTCGCCCATCGATGTCCCGGTGGATCCGAGTGACAGCGCAAACGCCCGTTTCTGATAGAACCACGCGCTGACCATGGAGGTTGTGGCCACCGGTGAAGCCGCGCCATAGCCAATGGCCAGCAGCACCCCATATGACAGGAAGAACTGCCAGTACTCAGTGGTGAAGGAGCTTGCCAGGAGCGCGAGGCCGCAGAGCGCCAGGCCAATGCAGTACACGCGCTTCGGTCCGAACCTATCCGAGAAATAGCCCGCCGCGGGCCGCATGAGCCCACCAAGGAGAAGCCCGGTGCTCTGAACCAATGAGATGGATGCTCGCTCCCATCCAAGTGTTTCCGTCATCGGCTTGACGAACACACCAAACGAGAAGCGGGAACCAGCCGATGAAAATGACAGCAACATGATCGTCGCCACCAGGATCCAGCCGTAGTACACCCGTGGGATCCGCGCAAGCATGGAGGCCTCCTGTAGGAGTGCGCTCCACCGCGAGCGCCAACAGCACAGCTTAGCCCACCGGCGCAAATCTCCACAAAGTCAAAATGAGCCTAGTGGACGATTAACTGTGAGGTGAGGCGTGCATGGTCCGGTGGCGGCGGGTCTCGGTACCCGCCACTGGCCCTCGCACTGGCGGGTCCGGAGACCCGCCGCCACCAGGTAGCTCAGATGCTTCAGGAGTGACCCTGGTTAGCCGCTGAACACTTACGCCTGGTTCCAATTGCTTGCATTTCTCCGCGATAAGATGCCTAATGTGGATCGAGGAGGTTGAAACCATGCCTCGTGTCAGCCACCCGCTATTCGCCCTTGTAGTGTCATCCACGCTGCTTCTCGCGGCGTGCGCTCCGGCGGCAGCGCCCTCACCAACCGCCGCGCCAGCCAAGCCGACCACGGCCCCGGAAAGGCCGGCTGAAAAGGCCGCCCCGGCCGCGCCGAGCAAGTCGGACACTGTCGCCGCTAGGTTGGACGAGTACTATCAGAAGGCACGCGCCTCCGGCGAGATGAACATCGTTCAGTATGGCCCAGGCCCTGAATACGCACCGATGGTGGAAATGTTCAAGCAGAAGTTCCCTGGCACCTCGGCTGAAAGCGTGAACTTGCGCGGGATTGAGATATTCCAGCGCATCGGCGCCGAGACCGTCAGTGGCAAGCACATCGCAAACGTCGTCAGCGGCGGGGCAACATCGCTCTTCGGCATGGATCAGCAAGGCTACTTCGTTGAGTGGGAAGGGCCGCCCACCAAGGATCTACTGCCCGCCACGGTTCCACCGTCGAAAGCTCGCACCGCGGTGAGCCAGAATATGTTTGGCATCGTCATAAACACCAGCCTGGTCCCGGCCGAGAAGATGCCCAGAACTCGCGATGATCTGCTGGACCCGTTCTGGAAGGGGAAGGGCAAGCTCCTCTTTGAGGATCCTCGGGGGAATGGACCGGGCACGGACTGGTTCACGATCACCTATGACAACCTGGGCCAGGAGTGGATGGACAAGCTCAAGACCCAGGAACCCACCTTTGTCCGCGATCGTGATGCCGCGCCGGCGCAGGTCGCGCGCGGCGAGTACGCGATGTTTTCGCCGGTCAATGTGACCAGCGAGATCCTTGCGTTGGAGAAGAGCGCACCGGTCAAAGTCATCTGGCTCCGTGAGGGCGGCTCCACGGGCGTGATCAGTAACATGGCGCTAGTGAAGAACGCGCCGGGACAAGAAGTGGGCAAGCTCTGGATAAGCTGGTGGCTTTCAGACGAGGGTCAGAAGATCCTGGGCGAGCGTGTAGGGGTGTACGGTGTGCTGCCCGGCGCGCCGCCGCCCGAAGGCTGGCCGACTGCCGAGGAAATCAAGCCGCAGCGACGCACCGCGGAGCAGATCGAAAACTCGAATCGGTACGTGGAGATCATGGACAACACGTTCTTCAAGTAAGCGAGCGTGCAACTCCGGGTCATGTCAGGAGTACGCAAGGCCGGATGTGACGCGGCGGATTGCTGGGATAGGGGTAGGGAGCCCGCCAGGACCCCCTCCCTCCGAACCGTGCGTGCGGATCTCCCGCACACGGCTCTCCAGTCGGTGGTTTCCTCATCGGAAGTGGCCCTTCCTCGCCTGGACCGCTTGGCGGTGCGCGCCCGCCAGGGTGAACAGTCCGTGCTCTTGAAAGTAGGCATTCGGCCACTGTACGTGGTCACTCCCACGTCCGCGGCCGGTCTTCCCGGC
>JBJXFJ010000497.1:0-5836 GCA_046154735.1 Chloroflexota bacterium
GGATCTGCGGACGAGGAGGACCTAGGATGCTGATGAACAACCCACGATGCTCAGTCTGTGGCGCTCAGCTTAGACGCGAAAAGGTCATCTACACTCAGACCATTGGCGACAAGGTCTATCTCGTCACAGACGTCGAGGCCGAGGTCTGCCCGCAATGCGGTGAGCAGTATCTCTCCCCTGACACAGTCGATAAGATCCAGACTCTGATTGAGAGCGGGCACGCTGCCGAGACGCGCCAGGTCCCCGTCTACCGCTTGCCACAGCCGGCGCCATGACGCTTGACTCAACCCTTGAGCTTGCCCCCCAAGGTGCAAGCGGCTCTCGAGGAACTGGGAGCCATTACAGACGGCACTAACCCAATGCTTTTTACCGCATCCGCTTCGGTGAGTATGACCCCACAATCGTCCAACTCGTGACGGTCGTTGACATCGGGGACACCGGTCAGATGCGCAACGTGGTCATAGATGTCCGAAAGGGCCACATCCCCTGAGGGGGATTGAGACGCTCCGTCAGTGCGGCTGGTCCACGGCGCGCCGGGAGATTGGCCGGAATGTGTCGCTCCAACGCGCCTGGGCTCCGCTAGTGGGTCAGTTGACAGGTTAGGATAGCATCGGTCCACGGGGGATACGAGCAATGAGCGAGCGACAGCATTTCACGAGTGGCGCACCCTGGGAATCCATCATCGGCTACTCGCGTGCCGTCCGAGTGGGACCGCATGTGCATGTGGCCGGCACCACCGCCGTGGACTCGGCCGGCAACGTCACTCATCCTGGCTTAGCTTATGAGCAGACGTTGGAGATCCTGCACACGATTGAGGAAGTGCTGGTGCAGGCCGGAGCAAGCATGCAGCATGTGGTGCGCACCCGAATCTTTGTGACTAATATTGATGATTGGGAAGAGGTGGGCCGAGCTCACGGCGAATTCTTTCGCGACATTCGCCCCGCGGCAACCATGGTGGAAGTGAGCCGACTGATAGCGCCCGGACTGGTGGTGGAAATAGAGGCCGATGCGTATCTGGGGTGAGTAGGGATGATCGCGCTCCGCCCTCACCCCAACTCTCTCCCAGGGGGGAGAGGGAGTTGGCACGGGGGTCCGAGGCGTCGATATCCTCGTTCTCGCTCCCTCTCCCCCTGGGAGAGGGTTGGGGTGAGGGCAGGCCGGCTCCTCAACTCAAACCGGAGTGCTGGATCCTGCCGTCTTCCCGCTGAGCTGCGCCAGCACGTGACCTACGTTGCTCCGGCCGGCCTGGTTGTACGGCAAACGTGTCAGGAGCAAACCCATCATGCAGATGTCCGAGACGCCGGCAAAGAGCAGCCCACCGCCCACGAACATCGCCAGAAAGATCATCGGTGGCCAGATGAACAGGCTGCCGAGCGTGCCCAGAAGCACCAGCGATCCGGCAATGGCCCGCACCTGGCGCTCCAGACTCCAGCGCTGCTGACCGCGGTTCAACTGCAACCCGGCCGACTCCCAGGCCTGGATACCGCCAGTGAGCACCTGGAGCCGCTCCAGATCCTGCTCACGGAGGATCTGCTCAGCCTGCCGCGCGCGCACGCCGGATTGACACACCAGCACCACCGCGCCACCCAGGCCCTGAAACTCAGCGCGATGCTCCGGTAGGACGTTCAGCGGAACGTTGTAGCTTCCGGGAATATGAGCGGTCTCAAACTCAGACGGCGTTCTGACGTCGATCAGCTTCAGTTCCGCTCCGGACCTGGTGAGACTGTCAACTTCAGCCGGGTTGATGGCGATGGAGTGGGTGGATGCGGTCATCGTGGTGGCTCCCCCTCTGGATGAGCATGTTCTATTGTCGCCCAATCTCAAGCGCGGTGTCATGATTTCGGCGGTGGGGCATGAGCTCAGATTCCACGGGACGGCTGTTCACCGCAGAGACTCGGAGACGCAGAGAGAGTTAAGACGTGTCTCCGAGTCTCCGCGGTGAATATCCCTCGAGATGAGAACAGTTACAGGAGCGGCGTTGACACTCGCGCAGGGCCCCGCCTAGACTGGCGCCATTAGGAGGCATGAGCATGGCGGTCACACGACTTGAGATCCAGGAACGGCGGCCAGTTTCCAATGGTGAGCGTTTTGGCGAGACGGGGCCGTATGAGTCACTCCGAGGGATCATTCACTTCGCCGTCTCGCCTGGCGATCCAGCCCTGGGCGTCATTGCCGACCTTAATCGCGCGCCCACCGAGCCTGACGGTCTCGTGCACTTCTCAGCAGACTTCCACGTGCTCAAACCGGTGCAATCGGACTCAGCCGGTAAGCTCCTCTTTGATGTGATCAATCGTGGACGGAAGCTGGTGCTGTCCACGTTTAACCTGGCGCCGCGCGGACCGGAAACAGACCAGGCGCTTCAGATGGGTGACGGCTTCTTGATGCGCCATGGGTTCACCGTGCTCTGGTGTGGCTGGCAGCATGACGTTCCGGATGGCCCCGGTCAGATGCGCATCCATGTACCTGATGCGCTGGATTCGCAGGGGCAACCGCTGGTGGGCCCCGCGTACGTGCAGTATCAGCTCAATGCCGTGACACCGCACATGCCGCTCTGTGATCGTGGGCACACCCCGTTACCCGCCGCCAGCCTGGATACGGCCACTGCCACGCTGACCGTGCGTGACGACCCAGACAGTCCCACCGTTGAGATTGATCGAGCTCAATGGCGATTCGGGCGCATCAATCAGGGAGCCTTCAGTGCAGACCCACGGTTTCTGACCATTGATGGCGGGTTTCAGCCGGGTAAGGTCTATGAGATTGTCTACAACACCGTGGGCGCACCAATCGTGGGCCTTGGCTTTGTGGCCATGCGTGATGCCACCGCCTTTCTGAAATACGGATCAGCCGAGGCCGGCAATCCCTGTGCCGGCAGCATTGCTCACGCCTATGCCTATGGCGCCTCCCAGACTGGCCGTTACGTGCGTGAGCTGCTTTACCTGGGACTCAACTCGGATGAGCAGGATCGCCCGGTGTTTGACGGTGTTCATGCCCATACTGGTAGCTCCCGGCGCGGCGAGTTTAATCTCCGGTTCGGCCAGCCATCTACAAATATCCTGCGCGCGCCTGGCAACCTCTTCCCATTCACCTATGACCCCCAGGATGATCCGATCACGGGCGAGCGCGGCGGTCTCCTGGATCGTCTACGAACGATGGGTCGCGTGCCCAGGGTGATCGCCACCAACAGTGGCATGGAGTACTGGTGGAGCGGCGCCTCGCTCGGGCACTCTGACGTGCAGGCCTCCGTTGACATCGAGCCGCCGCCAGAGGTACGCCAGTACTTCCTCTCGTGCACCCAGCACGGGGCCGGAGGTCTCCCGCTGGCCGCCCGGACGGAGGATGGCATCCCCACGCTGCATCCCATGAATACCATCGACTATCGTCCACTGCTCCGAGCGGCCCTGCTCCATCTCGATCGCTGGGTCAGCGCCGGGGTGGAGCCTCCGCCAAGTCAGTTTCCGCGCCTGGCTGATGGCACGGCCGTCACGCGCGAGTCGTTGAGGGTGCAATTCGAGCACATACCGGGCGCGACTTTCCCGTCCGTGCTGCCCACACGCCGGCGGCTCAACTTTGGACCGGAGGCCGGGCGGGGCGTCATGGCTTTCCCACCCGAGGAAGGCCCGGCATATATTACCCGCGTGTCCGCCGTGGACACCGATGCGAATGACCTGGCCGGAGTGCGCCCGCTGGATGTGCGCGCGCCACTGGCCACATACATGGGCTGGAACCCGCGCCATCCGGATGTGGGCGGTCAGGGTCAGTTCTACTTCGGCAATCCGCTTGTCGGCTCCACCATCCCCTTCGCACGCACAGAGGCCGAGCGCTCAGCAGTGGGTGACCCTCGGCCGTCACTGGAGCATCGCTACGGCTCGCGCCAAGGGTATCTGGAGCAAGTCCGCGGCGCAGCCCAGGCAATGATTGCCGAGGGCTGGCTCCTGGCGGAAGATCTCCAGCTTGCGCTGACGCAAGCGATGGAACGGTATGACGCGTTTACCGCGGCTGATGCGGTTAACGCGTCATAACCGATGGGGACATCATAATTGAACCGAAGAGATCGACCGGGCACTGGGGCCAGGTATTGAGTCGGCATTTCGCCACAGACATGCAACCACTTATTGGTGTCACTTGGTGGTATCATAATGAGAACTTCGTCATCGGCTCGATTGAGGTCGCACCATGGCTATTGATACCCGCGGCGCTCGTACCGTTCGAATTCCAATCCCTCTACTTCATGAAGCACAGGACGTGATTGAAGGGCGCGAATCGCTGAACGACCTCATTGTGACCGCAATCGAGCGTGAGGTACGCCGACGTCGTGCGAACAAAGCCCTCGACAATATCGAACTGCTCAGCGCGAGAATCCGCGCCGAGGCGGGCATCCAACCGAGCTCCACGCAGATGATCCGTGACCTCCGTGAGGGAATCGGTCGGCGTGACTGAGCGAGCCGTCTGTTTGGATACCTCGCTCATCATCAAAGCCCTCGTTGACGAGGAGCCGATTGTTGATTCGGAGCTGGCGCGTACGACTCTCCGAGAGGCTTTCTCAACAGGATTGGTGCTGGCGCCGTCATTTGCCTGGGCTGAAGTTGGCTCAGTGCTGCGCAAGAAGGTACGGCAGTCATTGCTGAGCGCTGAGCTCGCAACGGAAACGTGGTCCGAATACCGTTCGCTGCCCTTTCAGTTCATTGACGATGCCCTGGTTCGAGAACGTGCCTGGCAGATCAGCTCAGAATTCCAGTTCGCAACGCTTTACGACGCATGCTTCATGGCATGTTGCGAAGTGTCCGCGGAGCGGCTGAGAGCACCGGTCAATCTCCTCACTTTCGATAGGGTGCTCCTCGATCAGCTTCGGGGGACCCGATGCGATTACGTGAAGGATTTCCGAGGTTTGCCCTGATTGGATCCGCGTACCTCCTGAATGAAGCCCGACGGCCACTGCAACGAACCCGAGCACACCAGTTCGGCACTCGTTGGGCCCGCAAGCCCCCCGTGAGAAATTTGGATCAACGTGTTCGCATTGGCGGTCTCGAACGCAGCGACTATCGTATGCTCTGATCTGTCATGAGCTACGCAGCCATCATCTTCGACCTCTTCGGGACCCTGGTGGATAACTGGCCCGCGCTGGAGCGCACGGAGCTTCTCGCTTCTATGGCCCAGGAGCTGGGCGTGTCTGACGCCGCGCTCTACGCCATCTGGGACGCGCATCGCTTTCAAAGGGATACTGGTGCATTCGCCTCTGTGGAAGCGGCCGTGAGCGCGGCCTGCCATGGACTGAACGTCGCTGCGAATGAGGACAGCATTGCCCGGGCGGCGGCGGCCTATAGCGTTTTTGCCGACCACTGCCTGACACCACGAACCGATGCCGTGGCCACCGTGCAGCAGCTCCGCGCGCTGGGGCTCCGCGTTGGGCTCATCAGCGATTGCGGACCCCCCACGCCGGAGCTCTGGGCGGAGACGCCACTGGCGGAGTACTTTGACGTCACCACGTTCTCCTGCTCCGCCGGACTGAAGAAGCCTGACCCTCGGATTTACCTGACCACCTGTGAGGCACTGGGCGTCCAGCCCGCGGACTGCCTGTACGTGGGCGACGGCGGCAGCCGCGAGCTGACCGGAGCGGAGTCGGTGGGCATGACCGCGCTGATGATCCGCACGCCGTCCGAAGAGATTATTGCGCCGCTGCGGGTAGACGCGGACTTCTGGGTTGGCCCGCGCATTCGATCACTGAGCCAGGTCCTGGAACATCTCCGGTGAGACCTTCCTGTCCCCTAGAACGACGGTCAATAGGCTGTCGGAGAATGCCCGTAGTGCGGCCGTCCCTGGCCGCGCCTCGAGCATGGCG
>JBJXFJ010000503.1:0-4082 GCA_046154735.1 Chloroflexota bacterium
ACTTCGTACTTTAGGAGCTTCGCGTGGATGAGCAATTGGATCTCGTCGTCATTGGCGCTGGCCCAGGCGGCTACGTGGCGGCTATTCGAGCGGCGCAGCTCGGCATGCGCGCCGTGATCGTGGAGCGCGACGCCGTGGGTGGAGTCTGTCTCAATCGGGGCTGTATTCCCACCAAGGCCATGCTCCGCAGCGCGGAGCTGTTGGGCACCATGCAGCACGCTGCTGACTACGGCATTCTCGCGGACAATGTCCGATTGGATTACGCGGCGGTGGTTCGCCGTCGGGAAAAGGTGGTCAAGCAGCTCACCGGCGGTGTGGGCGCATTGCTGCAAAGCAACAACGTGCCGGTCATCAAGGGCACCGCCCGGTTGGAGAACCGTCAGGTGATAATTGACCATCCCGATGGCCAACAACAGACCATCGATGCCCGTACGGTGATGCTGGCCACCGGCTCGGTGCCGGCCACACCACCGATTCCCGGTGCTGATGGCGCCCGGGTCATCGATTCCGATGGCGCCCTGCTGCTTGATCACGTACCGGCCAGCGTGTTGGTCATTGGCGGGGGCGCCGTGGGCGCTGAATGGGCAAACATCTTTCACAGCTTTGGCGCCCAGGTCACACTCGTGGAAATGCTGCCCACTCTCCTGCCGCTCGAGGACGTGGATATGGGCAAGATGCTGGCGCGCAGTTTCAGTCGGCGCGGCATCACGGTCCACACGGGAACCAAGCTGATTGAGATTGGCGAGGCAGATACTGGCGAGACAATCGGGCTGCTCGAGCTGAGCGACGGCCAGCAGACGCGCGTGTCCGCGGAATACGTGATGATCGGGATCGGCCGGCGGCCCAATACCGCCGGGCTTGGCCTGGAAGCAGCCGGAATCACCACAGATCGGCGCGGGTTCGTTGAAGTCGATGATCATCTCCGCACCAACGTTCCCGGCATCGTGGCCATTGGTGACATTACTGGCAAACAGCTCCTGGCCCATCTTGCTTCCCACCAGGGCGTCGTGGCGGTGGAGAATCTCGCCGGCCACGATAAGGTGATGGACTATCGCGTAGTGCCCTCGTGCACCTTCACCCATCCAGAGGTGGCCACCGTGGGCCTGAGTGAATCGGCCGCGCAGGCAGCCGGCTACGATGTGCGCATTGGCACGTTCCCATTTCAAGCGAGCGGCCGGGCGATGACCTACGGAGAGACTGAGGGTCTTGTGAAAGTCGTCTCAGAATCCAAGTATGGCGAGCTTCTGGGCGTCCACATCATAGGCGCCAGCGCCAGCGAATTGATACATGAGGCCGCGTTGGCAATCCGTCTCGAGGCCACGCTCGATGACCTTGCCGATACGATACACGCCCACCCGTCACTGGCCGAATCCATCCATGAAGCCACTCTGGCCGCGTGCGGCGGTGCGCTACACCTGCCACCGCGAAGACGCTGATGTTGCGCGTGCTGGAGCTGGGCCAAGTGGACTTCAGCACCGCCTATGACCTTCAGGAACAGCTCGTGTCCGAGCGGGCGGATGAGACAATTCCGGACACGTTACTTCTGCTCCAACATCCACCCACCATTACCCTCGGCCGGCGGGGGAGTTGGACAGATATCCACGTGCCACCGACGGCCCTCGCAATGGCCGGTATTGAGGTGCACGAGACGAATCGCGGTGGCTTAGTGACCTATCACGGGCCGGGTCAAGTGGTTGGCTACATCATCGCCCGGCTCGCCACGTTTGCCGGCACTGCGCCCAACCTCGTACAAGGGTTGGAGGAGGGCATAATCCGAACGCTCGCGGAACTTGGAATCACCGCGTTTCGACGAACGGACCATCGCGGGGTCTTCACCGCGGAAGGAAAAATCGCGGCCATTGGCGTTGGGGTGCGCCGCGGTATCACCATGCACGGGTTTGCGTTCAATCTGTGCCCAGACCTGCGTCACTTTGCAATCATCAATCCCTGTGGGCTCGAGGATCTGGGCGTGACGTCGGTGGAGCGTCTACTGGGCGCCAGGGCAGATCCGCAAACGACGCATCAGGCACTTGCATTTCACTTACGCGAGATATTTCCCTCGTGAGGAGCGGGATGATCAAACGCATTGCCGATGGACGGACGGATCTCGTGTTTGAATACCTTGAGGCCGGACATCCCGCCGCGGATCGAGATGAGCAGGGTGTTTCGCTGATCTCGTGGTGCGCCTACTATGGCGATGTGAGCGCGATCCGCTTCCTGCTCCGCGAGGGCGAATCCCTGGCCTCACTTGGAGATAACTTCGACCTCAACGGAGCCGCTTTTCACGGTCACTGGCGGCTCTGTCAATTCCTCCTAGAGCAGGGCGCAGATGTGAATCACGCGCTGCCCGATACCGGTGAAACACCGCTTCACGCGGCTCTGTGCAAGCCCAATCGCCCAGCCTACGATCACGTCGTGCGCGTCCTGCTGGGCCGCGGGGCTGATCCCAATGCCGCCACTCGGCCATCCGTGGGGACGGGCTGCTTCATGCGCGACTGCCGCACCAGGGCGGAATCACCGCTTCACCGAGCGGCCGCGTTTGGAACCAGCGAAGCCATCCGTCTGCTCCTGGAGGCCGGGGCGACCATCGATGCCCGAGATGAGCATGGCGATACCCCTCTCGCTTGGGCAAGTTGGCATCTGAGGCCGGCCGCCATCCTGAAGCAACTCACTTACGGTGATATCTTCATTCATCCAGAAGCCCTGGCCCACTCAACCAGTGACCATGGCCTGGGTTGGGGCAACGGGATGGAGAACAATGTGCTTGGTACACCACACATCTAGTTCCGCGCTTCCGTACTGGCCCAAGGACCGGAAACCCACGCAATTGTCGGAGACAGGCGTGCCAGGCTGAGAAATTCGCGCTTCATCCCACTCGAGCAAATTTCTAGTAAAATAGTAAGGAAATGCCATTTGGACCGCTGGCCAACCTGCCGATTTTCGGCAAGCGTCGTAATCAGTCGACGCCCGATGCGACTTCCCAGAGTGAGCCACAGGAGAGGAAGAGCGCGCCCATGACGCACGCTGTTGACACCGCCCAGAACGAGCGCGAGCGCGAGGTGCTCCAGGCGCTCAGTACCATTCAAGACCCCGATCTGCACCGCGATATCGTTGCACTTGGCTTCATCAAGAACCTGGCCATCAAAGATAGCGCCGTGAGCTTTACGATTGAGCTCACCACCCCGGCCTGTCCGGTTCGTGATCAAATGCTCGAGTCGGGTAAGTCCGTCGTCTCACGGTTGCCCTGGGTCACTGAGGTCAGCGTGGAGATGACCGCCCAGACGGTATCTGGGCGTCGAAATGCCGCGGGGGAGCTCATTCCGGGCGTGAAGAACGTCTTCGCCATTGCCTCCGGCAAGGGTGGCGTGGGCAAGTCCACAACCAGCGTCAATGTGGCCATGGCTCTCGCGCAGACCGGCGCCAGGGTGGGCCTGCTGGACGGGGACATTTATGGACCCAATGTCCCGCTCATGATGGGCATCAAGGAGCGGCCTCAGCTCCACGGTGAAGAGGGTCGCATTGAGCCCATGATGGCCTATGGCGTGAAGCTGATGTCTATTGGCTTTTTCATCGACGAGGACAACCCGGTTATCTGGCGCGGCCCCATGGTGCACGGTGCAATGCAGCAGTTTCTGCGCGACGTTGTCTGGGGCGATCTTGATTATCTCGTCATAGACCTCCCGCCTGGCACGGGTGACGCGCCCCTGAGCCTGGCTCAGCTTATCCCGCTCTCCGGCGTTGTCATTGTCACCACACCGCAGGACGTGGCCCTTCAGGACGTGGCCAAGGGCATGGCCATGTTCCGCAAACTGGAAGTGCCCCTCATTGGCGTTGTTGAGAACATGAGCTACTTCATTTGCCCCAACTGTGACGAGCACCACGAGATCTTCGGTCAGGGCGGTGGAGAACGCATTTCCAAACACTTCGGCGTCCCATTCCTGGGCAAAATCCCGCTCCAGCCACGGGTGCGTCAAGGGGGTGACTCGGGTCAACCCGTGGTTATGACTCACCCTGACTCAGCCGAGGCCCAAGCCTTCGCCGGAGTGGCCAAGGCTATCGCCGCGCAGGTAAGCATCCTGGCC
>JBJXFJ010000507.1:0-3146 GCA_046154735.1 Chloroflexota bacterium
GCTTCGGTTCCGAAGAGCTGATAAAAGAGCTCCGGCGGCATCTGTGCAAAGAAGACGTTGGCGCCCATCTGGGTCTTATGGGCCATCAGAGCGGCGTGCTTGTCCTTGACCCAGCGCGAGACATCGATGCTCGCTGTAATCGCTTCGTCAGGTACGCCAAAGCTCGGTTCCGTCTCGCCAAACGGCGGTTCCAGACCAGCCTCGCGGAATTTCTCCGCGAAGGCGCGCACACCGGCATGGGGACCGGCCGTGTAATACAACTTTAGCGGTGACCATGCCTCCAGGCCATAATCCGGATAGCGGCTGGGATCGCCGGCGGCATCCCAGGCAGCCAAGGTGATCACGTTCGCCTTAATGTGATCCGGATGCCCGTAAAATCCCTGTTCGTCGTACGTGATAATGATCTCGGGTTGCTCCCGGCGGATCAGTTTTACGAGGCGTCCGGTGGCTTCCTCGAGCTCGGCCTGATGGAAAGATTCTGGATGCTCGTTTTCTGGGGCTCCGGCCATGCCAGAGTCACGGTAGCCCAGCAAGTGGAGCTGGCTCAGCCTTAGAATGGCGCAAGCTTCCTCCAGTTCCCGAAGGCGGACCTCGGCCAGATTTTCAGGTTGGGCCAGGGATGAGTCGGCGATCTCTCCCAGCTCGCCGCCGGTGCAGGTTACCAGCACGGTCCGGATCCCCTCGTCCACATAGCGTGCGAGCACGCCGCCGGTGCTTATCGCTTCGTCGTCTGGGTGCGCATGCACCGCCATAATGGTGAGTTGTTTTCTCGTCATAGGTGCATTATGCGATGTGTAGCAATTCAGCAACCCATCTGGCGTTTAGATTGTGGGGTCATACCATAGGGATCCAAGGTCGGCACTGCTATCCTTTAGAATACTGGCCGATCCTAATAGTGTGCACGACAACGCACGCTCAATGACGAGCGAGATTCGAGGAGGAATCACCAGATGGCAGACAACCCCCACAACCTAGATCGAAACATCTCGTTTGAGCTCTGTCGGGTCACCGAAGCGGCCGCGCTCTCGGCCGCTCGATGGATGGGCAAGGGCGATAAGAACGCCGCTGACCAGGCCGCAGTGAACGCCATGCGGGTCACCCTGAATGGGGTGGATATGGACGGCGTTGTGGTCATTGGAGAAGGGGACAAGGACGAGGCACCGATGCTTTACATCGGTGAGGAGATCGGAAACGGGAATCCCCCAAGGGTAGATATCGCTGTGGATCCCGTGGACGGCACAACGCTGCTGTCCAAGGGCCTGCCCAACGCGGTGGCGGTGGTGGCCCTCGCTGAGCGCGGCACCATGTACTACCCGCCCGGCATTGTTTATATGGAGAAGCTCGCGGTCGGTCCAGAAGGCAAGGGGCACGTCTCGCTAGAGATGAGTGTTGCGGAGAACATCCGCTCACTGGCATCGGCCAAGCATGTGGACGTGGATGATATCACCGTGGTGGTGCTGGACCGGGATCGTCACGCAGGGCTCATCCAGGAGATCCGTGACACGGGTGCGCGCATCAAGATGATTAGTGATGGTGACATTGCGGGTAGCCTCATGGCCGCGATGCCGGGAACGGGCGTGGATCTGCTCCTGGGAATTGGTGGCTCGCCGGAAGCGGTGACCTCGGCCTGTGCGTTGAAATGCCTGGGTGGGGATATTCAATGCCGACTCTGGCCGCGCAACGATGGCGAGCGCGAGGCCGCGGAGAAGCTCAACCTGCCCCTCACAAAGGTGCTGAGCATCGATGATCTCGTCCGCGGTGACGATGTCTTTTTCTCCCTCACCGGTGTTACGCATGGGGAGTTAGTCCAGGGTGTGCGCTACATTCCAAACGGCGCCACCACTGAAACCCTGGCCATGCGCTCCCGCTCTGGCACGGTGCGGCGCATCCAGTCGGTGCACCACTTTGACAAGCTCATGCGCTATTCCGCGTTGGCATATGACGTCGTAGAGGAGAAAGGCCGGGTCGTCTAGAAATCGGGCCCTCAGATCGCATCCCCTGATGATGCGGCTCTGAGGGCCTCATCTGGATGGAGTGTTTGATGCGCACGTTTGGAGCATCGTGGAGTGCCAGCATCGTGTTCAGCACCACGGCGTTCTAGGTGGCTGCATAAGAGATCAGAGTCAAGGGTAAGGTTGTGGCGCGCCCATGAGACGCGTCATGGAGCTCCGCACTGGGTCAAGCCTCAAAGCCAGACCGCCCACGGTCCCCGGTGATCCGCCTCGGTCCACACCGTTCGACTGCCATGATCTGGTAGGCTGGGGCTCCGATGCCCGGTCCATTTGATATCACGGTCAAGTATCTGGTGCAGACCTACCCGCGTGCCTGGCTGCACTTGCTGGGCCATGTCGCACCTGGCGCCGTCGACATTCTCGACTCCAACCTCGCCTCGGTGGTGGCGGAGGCAGATAAGGTGGTGCGTGTTGATGCGCCCGCCCCGTATCTCGTGCATCTGGAGTTTCAGGCGAGCAGCGACGCGCACATGGGACGGCGGCTGGCTCGATACAATCTCCTGCTGGCCCATCAACATGACTTGCCCGTGCTCAGTGTGCTCGTCCTGCTCCGACGAGAGGCAGACGGACCGACTATGCGCGGGGAATGGGAATCGGTCACTCCCACGGGCGAAGGTCGCGTGGTCTTTCACTATCCCGTCGTTCGTGTGTGGACGGAACGCGTGGAGCGCTTTCTGGAAGGCCCACTGGGGTTGGTGCCACTTGCGCCGCTCGCGGACGTGGCGCCCCAGGACCTGCCCGCGGTCGTGCGCTCCGTCACTGATCGAATCGGCGCTGAGGCAGACCTGGCCCAGGCGCAGACCCTTGACGTGGTAACCTTCACATTAATGGGACTGCGCTACCCGCGCGAGCTCGTGCTACAGCTAGTCCCGGGGGTCAGAACGATGCGTGAATCGAGCACTTACCAGTTCATATTGGACGAGGGCCGCGCTGAAGGCCGCGCTGAAGGTGAAGAGCGGGGCCGCGCTGAAGGTGAAGAGCGGGGCCGCGCTGAAGGTGAAGCGCGCGGCCGCGCCGTGGAAGCACGCAGTCTGCTGCTGCTCATGGGCACCACCAAGTTTGGGGCGCCGGATGCCGCCACGCGGGTGGCACTGGAGAATATTGTCGACATCGAGCGGTTGGAGCGGATGGGTC
>JBJXFJ010000510.1:0-2603 GCA_046154735.1 Chloroflexota bacterium
GCCCGGTGACCGGCAGGTCTCGACCCAAAGCTGAAGTACACGACTGACCGCTACCAGAAGGGGGGGGCTTACGCCGATCCGCATAAGAACCCGTGATACATGGTCGATGGGCCGTCACTCATTGCACCACCGTCGATGATGGGATAGTGTTCACGATCATAGAAGGTGTGTGACGCAGTTAGAAAATGGCAGATCCGGTTCTTATATGGATCTGCCTAAACATTGTTAGCCGTCACGGAAGGGAGACATCATGCTTGAACTCAGACCAACCTGTGAGCATTGCAACAAGCCGTTGCCGCCTAATACACTTGAGGCGCGCATCTGTACTTATGAATGTACGTTCTGTGCCACTTGTGTCGACACCATCCTGGGAAACGTCTGTCCGAACTGCGGTGGAGGTTTTGTACCCCGGCCAATCAGACCATCGAAGAATTGGAAAGGCGATAACTATCTTGCAAGGACCCAGCGAGCACCATGGTCAAACATAGACCCGTTGATTCTGAAGCTCATGCGCGGTTCGCGGCCGAAATCAAACTAATACCGCCAGAGAAGAGGTAACCCACAACAATGGGCACGGCTAACAACACAATCAACTCGGACGTGCAAAAGCGCCGCTTCGCTCTGCTTTTGCACGCCGGTTATGGTGAACGTTATGCGAGACGCGTTGGCCGACGCGCGGTGCTGTCGTAAGCTCCCCAGAAAAGTAGACAGTCCAAAAGGAGAATCTTCTGGCACAATAGCCACCCTAGCCAGGAGGTTCCTATGCGCCAATCGAAGTTCACCGAGACGCAGATTGTGTCGATCCTGAAGGAGGCCGATGCGGGCCGCCCCGTTAATGAGATCTGGCGGAAGTACGGCATCAGCTCCGCCACCTACTACAAGTGGAAAGCCAAGTATGGGGGACTGGAGGCCTCCGATGTGAAGCGGCTGAAGGAACTGGAACACGAGAACGGCCGTCTCAAGCGGATGTACGCGGACCTCTCCTTGGAGAATGCCGCGCTGAAGGATGTCATCGCAAAAAAGCTCTAAGGCCTGCTGAGCGGCGGGAGGTCATGGCCCACATGGTCAATCAGGGCGGCCTCCCCATTCAGCGGGCCTGTCAGGCAGTCGGGCTCAGTCGGGCCACATACTACCGACCGATGGTCAATTGGGTACAGCGTGATGGCCCGGTCATTGAAGCACTGACTATGTTGGGAGCGACGAAACCACGCTGGGGGTTCTGGAAATATGTGGATCGGCTGCACCTCGATGGGCATCCGTGGAACCACAAGCGGCTCTGGCGCGTGTATTGCCAGCTCCGGCTGAACCTGCCACGGCGGACGAAGAGGCGGCTCCCGGTTCGGCTTTGCCAGCCCCTCGTGGTCATCCCGCAACCGAACGTGGTGTGGGCCGTGGATTTTATGAGCGACACCCTCTACGGTGGCCGACGGTTTCGGACCTTGAATATCCTGGATGAAGGCGTGCGAGAGGGCTTGGCGATCGAAGTGGATACGTCACTGCCAGCGGAGCGTGTCATCCGCGTGCTGGAGCAAGTGGTGAGTTGGCGAGGCCAACCACAGGCGATTCGCCTCGACAATGGCCCGGAATTCATCGCCGAGCGGTTCATGAGCTGGTGTGCCGAGCGAGCCATTGAGCTCCGATACATTGAGCCGGGGAAACCGGATCAGAATGCCTTCATCGAGCGCTATAATCGGACCTATCGGACGGAAGTGTTGAACGCCTATGTGTTTGAATCCTTGGAGCAGGTGCGAGCGCTCAGCGCAGAATGGTTGCAGAGTTACAACGAAGAACGGCCCCATGACGCATTGGCAGGTCTTCCACCCGCCACATATCGGGCTCAACTTGAAGCCAGAAGTTCTCCTTTAGAAGTGTCTCCTTGACGGGGGAACTTACGCTGTGGATTCTGACTACGAACTAAGGGTTGCGACGCTGGAGGACGTTGACGCCGTCGACGGGCTGCTACAGGCGTCGTACCCCAAACTCATGGCATCAGCCTACGATGCAGATGTGCTCGCTCCAGCGTTAGAGCTGATGGCGAAGGCGAATTCGTCCCTTCTAGGCTCCGGCACATACTATTTGGCCGAACTGGCGACGGGGCTATTGGTTGGTTGCGGTGGCTGGACGCTGGAACGACCAGGAGCGAGAACCGTCGAGCCTGGACTTGGGCACGTCCGCCACTTCGCGGTCCATCCGGATTGGGCGAGACGTGGCATCGGTCGCGCCATTTTCAGTGCTTGCGAACGTACAGCGCGCGAGGCGGGCGTGAGGGTCTTCGAGTGCTACTCCAGCCTTAACGCCGAGAAGTTTTATTGCGCATTGGATTTCGTGCGCATTCGGGAGATGGATATCGAACTTCGACCGCCAGTCGTGTTGCGCGGGGTCTTGATGCGTCGCAGTATCAACGAAGACTGAGCGTCGCGAACCAGCCGCATAACAAGCAGATGCAGCGAGCGCGGTATGGATAAATTGGTTCTGAGCAGGCCGGGGCATCGCGTCGCTGATCTGCGGCGTTAGGCGGCTGCGCACACTCCACGAATATGGCTACAAAGAGAAAAGTAATCGCATCATCATTCGTATCGCTTGACGGCGTTATGCAAGCGCCC
>JBJXFJ010000519.1:0-10571 GCA_046154735.1 Chloroflexota bacterium
ATGAAGAGATCAAAGCCTGAACCAGCCGAACGAGCGATCACGCGCTGGCCGGCGAATGGCGTACGCATCGAAATGCTGAACCGATACACGCCGTGATCGCGCAAGAAAGACATACCGTAGTGTCTCGCAGAGAGCCTACTAAATGGAAGGCCCCCGTGAGGTAGCGCCGCTTTCCACTTGGGCAAAGTGTTTAACTCAGCTCTGATGAATTCGCCTGCCCGGCCACACACCATGCTCCACGCCGGGCAGGCGCGCTACCCGGTGGGCAGAGCGCCTTGCCGCCCTGGTTCACCCGCTTGTAGGCTTGAGCCATATCGCAGCCAACTGCTTTTGGAGTCCAGTTTCGTGCGTTTAGCTACGCTCCTATTCAATGACGAGCCCAGGGTCGCCACCGTTGTCGACGATCGCTGGTTCGACCTCAGTCAGATTGCCCCGGACATGCTTACGTTCATCAATGGCGGAGAAGCCGCTCTCCAGGCCGCTCAGCGCATTGTTGAACAGGGCATGTCACGCCCGCTCGATGAGGCCACGTTTCTCTCGCCCATCTCACGGCCGCCGAAAAACGTGATCGCACTTGGACTGAACTATCGTGAGCACGCGCTCGAATCGCAACGCGCCCAGGGCCTCCCGTTTCCAGAGTACCCGGTGTTTTTCACCAAAGCGGCCACATCAATCCTCGGGCACGAGGGCGAGATCGTCTGGAAGGACACGGTCACACAGCAAGTGGACTGGGAAGTGGAGCTCGCGTTAATTATCGGCCGCGGTGGTCGAGACATTCCCAGAGAGAATGCCTTTAGTGTGATCTACGGATACACCGCCTGTAACGACGTGTCGGCGCGCGACCTTCAATTTCGGCACGGACAATGGTACCGCGGTAAGAGCCTGGATACCTTCTGTCCTCTAGGTCCCTGGATCGTCACCGCGGACGAGATTCCGATCCCCGGGGGCCTCGAGGTCATCACCCGGGTGAATGGCATAGAGAAGCAGCATAGCAATACCGCGGAGCTCATCTTCGATATACCTACCATCATTGAGACCATCTCCGCGGGAGCCACCCTTGAGACCGGTGACGTCATCATCACGGGGACACCGTCCGGGGTTGGTTTTGCTCGAACCCCGCCCGAGTTCCTGGGCGATGGTGACATCGTGGAAGTCGAGGTTGAGCAGATCGGCGTGCTGCGTAATCGCTGCCGAATCATCAGAACGGTCTGATCGAGGTATCAGTGAGACTCAGAGGATTGCTCAGGTGTCGGCTGAGTCCCTCGCCGACTCTTCCGAGCTCCATTTGATTGATCGAGGGTGGGTTAAGGCGTGACTCTAGGAGATGACACATTGCACGGGCGAATCGGCGTGGCGATCGGAGGACCCACAACGGATGACGCCTTGCACGCCTTCGAGACACTTGCCGGCCGCGCTGGATTTGTGGAGCTGCGGCTCGATCTTTTCGTCGAATCGGCGGATGTTACTCGACTCATTGAAGCACGCCCCTGTCCGATTGTCGTCACCTGCCGAGCGGCCATTGAAGGCGGAAAGTTCAACGGCACGGAAACCGAGCGTCTTGACTTACTCCGACACGCCGCGGCGCATGGGGCTGAGTATATCGATGTCGAACAGTTCGCCTTTTCAACGCTGGGAAACATTGCTCCGGCTCGAGGCATCGTCTCAAATCATGACTTCTCATCCATGCCCGTTGACCTCGATGCTCGTGCCGCCATGATTCTTGAAATGGGCGCGGATGTCGTGAAGGTTGCCGGAATGGCCTCCGATCCAATTGACATTGTGCCGGTGCTTGACGTGCTTGCCCATGCCAAGGTCCCAACAATTGCCATGGCCATGGGACCCGCGGGCGTCGCTTCCCGAGTGCTGTCTCTGCGCTACCCGCAATGCCTGCTCACCTACGCAAGCATCAACGAACTTGCAGGCACCGCCCCAGGTCAGATTTCGCTCAGCACCATGGAACAGGTGTATCACGCCGGCTCCATTGACGAGTCAACCCGATTTTTCGGACTCATCGCCCCAGCAAGTGACGCCGAGCTCATTGCGGAGTACAACCACCGCCTCGCAGAAACTGGAATAAACGCGGTCTGCGTCCCACTGCCCACGAACCGGCCCGCCGGCCCCCTCATGCTCGAGCTCATCCGCCATGGGTTCTCTGGCTTTCACATCCATGGACCGAGTCAGACATCGCTCACTTCAGACATTGACATGCAAGTTCTGAGTACTCCAGGGAAAGGCTCGATCAATTCTGTAACCGTTTATGAGAGCCGGCTGTCGGGTAGTTATGTCGAGAATCCCCGAGATCAGATAGATCGCTGGACTGCCGGGTCCTAACTCCACAGCGCTGCGCACATTCGGTCACCCGACGACTCTCGAGAGTGCACATAGCCGTAGAGTGCATATAGCCGTGACAGCGACCTGGACTGCGTGAGCATTCCCATCCCGCTGGTACGTTGATGACCAGGTACGCGGACTGGATTAAGCGGTTCTCCATGCGGCTACATAGCATCCATTATTCAGGCGGTTACTTGACCCCCGCTGTGCGCAGAGCGTGTGTATACTGAAAGCTAGCTGCGGTCCCTACCAGAAGCACACCATATTCGATTCACTCGAGATAAGCAGCATCGCGGCAGCCGTAGCGAACAAGAATGCCAAGCCTGTTGAATGGACTCGGCAGTGCGATGAAGCGCAGATCTTTGCGAGGTCACATGTCCACTCCCAGGAAAAAACCCAGCGAACCTGACTCCGCCGAAGTGAATGAGTCGGTCGCCGAGCAGGCCCCAACCGTCCTTGTGGCAGATGACGATGCCGCCATTCGGGCGCTCCTCGTGGATCTTCTCCAATCCGAGGGGTACAAAACGTTGGAAGCCAAGGCCGGCACGGAGGTCATGCGTCTCGCCCGCTCCTCGCCCCCGGATCTGCTCATCCTTGATCTCCGAATGCCGGATCTCACCGGCATTGAGATTATGCGTCGCCTTCGAGATGAGGGCCTCAGCATCCCGGTGCTCCTCATTACCGCGTATGGCACTGCCTCAACCGCCATCCAGGCCATTCAGCTTGGCGCTTACGACTACATCATCAAGCCATTCGAGATCGATGACGTTGCGCTCCGCGTGCGTCGGTTCTTTGAACATGAGCGCCTTGCATCGGAAGTCCGCAAGCTCCGCGCCCGCCTCGAGGGCCGCGATCCCTCGGAGCGCATCATTGGTCAGAACGCGGCCATGCAGGAGGTCTACAAGACTGTCGGCCGCGTGGCTCAATCTACTGCATCAGTGCTCATCACCGGTGAGACCGGCACTGGTAAAGAGCTGATAGCCGATGTGATCCACCAATTCTCGGAATATCGCAAAGGCCCGATCATCAAGGTCAACTTGACTGCACTGCCCGAGACACTTGTCGAGAGTGAGCTGTTCGGTCATGAGAAGGGCTCATTTACCGGGGCTGTCACACAGCATAAGGGCAAGTTCGAGATGGCTGACAAGGGCACCATCTTTCTGGATGAGATTGGCGATATGACGCTCAATGCCCAGCGTAAGCTGTTGCGCGTCCTTCAGGAGAAGCAGTTTGAGCGAGTGGGCGGTTCCCAGTCCATTAAGGTGGACTGTCGAGTGGTGGCAGCCACCAATCGCACACTGCGCGAGGATGTGGCCGCTGGCCGCTTCCGTGAAGATCTCTACTACCGTCTGGCCGTGGTGGAGCTCCATCTTCCGCCACTGCGCGAGCGCAAGAGTGACATTCCCGATCTGGTCGCCCATTTCCTCCAGAAGCATCGCTACGGTGCGGATTCACCGCCCGCCCGTATCGCTGAAGAGGCCATGACCGCCCTCATGGACCATGACTGGCCCGGAAACGTGCGCCAGCTTGAGGGCACCATCCAGCGGGCGGTTGTGATGGCTCGCGGTGAGGTCATCACGGGACAACATCTTGCCCTAGACGCCGGCCCTGAGCCGAGCTTCATTGACGTTAATCAAAAGCTCCAGGTCGGTGAATCGCTCCCCCAGGTCATGGCCGAACTGGAACGCAAGATGCTCAGCCGCGCCCTGGAGCGGACCCAGGGGAATCATCACGCCGCCGCACAACTTCTGGGCATCGATGTCAGTACATTCAATGCCAAGCTTGAGCAGCACGGCATTGCTCCCATCCCGGTCACCTCCTGAGTCAAGCTCGCCTCAATCCGCCGGCTGAACCTGCGCTGCCGCGCAGGTTGTGACGCATCATCAACTCTAAACAAACACAGCGCAAAGACTCACAAGCACAGAAGCGGCCATAGCCAGGGTCTGGGCGCCCCACTCACCTCTGATTGATTTAAGCACCCCGTCACTTCGCTGAAATTGGCATGGCGTCTGCGTATATCCCGTCAAGCCCGGGACTCACGTGATCGATGCATGGCATCGGCGCGTCTCGTGAGGGACCGCCAAGAGCACTGGATGGCGCTGTGGACCTCGAGCTAGACCTCACTATCGACTACTCTACCGACCAACGTCAGCTTCAAAAAGTTTCGCCGCGGCTCGTGGCGGCCAATTACATTCTGGAGCTTTCTTCTCTTGATCTCCAGCGGCAAATCGAGGATGAGCTGAGCGACAACCCCGCCCTTGAACGGGTGGATGTTCCCACATGTCAGACCTGCGGCTCAGAATTAGCCGGCAGTGTTTGCCCAGTGTGCATCCAGCGCCAGAAAGGTCTGGATAATCCATCTGATCCCGCAGACTGGTATGAACGAGATTTCGTCTCCAAAGAATACATCGCGGCGGACGATGAGTTCGATCCGCTCACCCGCGTTGCGTCAGAGGAGACCGTTGCGGAGCGGCTGCTTAGCGAGCTTCGCCCGCAGATTTCAGAGTCGGACTTCCCGATCGCTGAATTTCTGGTGGGCAGCCTGGACGAGAAGGGCTATTTGAGCTGGACCATCCAGGAGATCGCCGGCCAGCTAGACGCGGATGAGTCGCGTGTGCGGATGGTGCTGAACCTACTTCAGTCACTCGAACCCATTGGAGTGGGCTCCCGAAATTTGCGCGAGTGCCTGCTCATCCAGCTCCGCTACTTGGCCGAGCGAGGGATCTCACAACCGCACGCAGAAGAGATCATCAGCGACTACC
Source organism: Chloroflexota bacterium (assembly GCA_046154735.1). Classification (GTDB taxonomy): domain Bacteria; phylum Chloroflexota; class UBA6077; order UBA6077; family JACCZL01; genus CAVXYC01. The sequence continues at coordinate 5,094 of JBJXFJ010000519.1, forward strand.
TGTACGAGCTTGGCGAGCGAAAATTTAGCCGTATTGCCCACAATCTAAAAATCCAGATTGACGAGGTGAGCGCTGTGAGCGACTTCGTCAAAGAGCGGCTCAACCCACACCCGGCCCACGGTTTCTCCGCGACAAATCTCCGCGACCGTGATAGCCACGCCATGTATATCCTTCCAGATGTGATGGTCTCACGGACAGCCGAGGGCTTTGAAGTGGAGGTGGTGGAGTCAAAGCGGTTCGCGCTCCGCATCAACCCCATCTATCGGACATTAAGCACCCCACCATCGAGCGAAACGCCGCTTTCCACCGAGGACCGCGAGCACATTCGGCAATACGTCCATCGAGCCAAGCTATTCATGGCCAATATTAGTCAGCGCCGTCAAACGCTCCATAAGATCTCCTGCGAGATCGTGGAGCAGCAGAAAGAATTCCTGGAACGTGGCATCCGGTTTCTCCAGCCGCTGAGCCGCGCGGCAGTCGCCGCTCAGCTGGGTATTCATGAATCCACCGTGAGCCGTGCCACCGCGGCCAAGTACATCATGCTCCCGGACGGGGAAATCATCCCTTTCAGCCATTTCTTCACCCCGTCGCTGGGCGTCAAGGATGTTATGAAGGAGATCATTGGCGACGAACCAGAATCATTGACGGATTCTGAGATTGCCGAGCGGCTCGCTTCCCGCGGCATTCACATCGCTCGGCGAACGGTGGCGAAATACCGTACCCAGCTCGATATCTTGCCATCGCGATTGCGGTCGTAGCATTTCGAGCTTGGCCCTGGCACCCGGCATGTCAGCCGCACTGCTGTCTGCCCCTATAACCTACCAGTAGCAGCCTGATTGCCTGGCTAGTGCACTGCCAATCTTGGATTGTTGGGTGGAGGCAGTCGGTAGTGTCGGCAGTGAAGAACCAACCGCGCAGCGACGAGCGGGTACGCACCGTACTGTCGGGCAATATGCCCGGCACCACCGGTGGCGAGAGAACCCAACAGGCCAAGTTGGACGGTGCACTAGAAGGCAAGGCCAGTTTTTCGCGAGCAGCCGTGAACCGGGCGCTCGTGATGGGATCCGCGCTTCTCCTCAACTTGAAATACTCTAAGATTTGTGGGCACTTAGCAGGAGTGCCCTGAATAATTCCACTTACATGTGTCAACGCTCGATCGTTGACATTCCGGAGGCTTCGATGGAAAAGGTCGTCCTGGCGTATTCCGGTGGTCTGGATACGTCCGTGGCTATTCGCTGGATCAATGAACGGTATGACATGGAGGTTGTAACCGTTACGGCCAATCTCGGTAACCAGCGGGATCTCGAGGCAATCCAGGAGAAGGCTTTGCGCACGGGCGCTGTGCGGGCCTATGTCCACGATGCGCGCGAGGATTTCGTACGCTACTTTGTGTATCCCAGCCTGTGTGCAGGCACCATGTATGAGGAGCGATATCCTCTGGCCACGGCCCTTGCGCGACCGCTCATTGCCAAAATCTTGGTGGACTATGCGCGTAAAGAAGGGGCCACAGCCGTGGCCCATGGCTGCACCGGCAAAGGCAATGACCAGGTGCGTTTCGATGTATCCGTGGCGGCGCTAGCACCTGACCTGAAGATCATTGCCCCCGTGCGCGAGTGGCGAATGACCCGCGATGAAGAGATTGAATACGCCCGCAAACATGAAATCCCGGTGCCGGTCACCCTTCAGAGCCCGTACAGCGTGGATGAGAATATCTGGGGCCGCAGCATTGAGGCCGGAATTCTTGAGGATGCCTGGCAGGAGCCACCCGAAGACGCCTTTGCCTGGACGATCAATCCGCGCTATGCGCCGGATGAGCCTAGCTATCTCGAAATCGAATTTGAGCGCGGTATACCGGTAGCACTGGACGGCGAGCGTCTCGAGGGAGTGGAGCTCATCGGCCGGCTCACTGAGATTGCTGGCGCACACGGAGTCGGTCGCATTGACCACATTGAGAATCGATTTGTGGGCATTAAGTCACGTGAGATTTACGAGTGCCCGGCGGCCATGGTGCTCCACACTGCTCACGCTGAGCTGGAGAAGATGACGCTCACCCGGGACCAGATGCGCTTTAAAGCCCGGGTGGCACAAGAGATTTCAGATTTAACCTACAACGGCTTCTGGTTTTCCGCCCTGCAGCAGGATCTCTTCGCCTTTGTGGCCAGCACTCAGCGACAGGTCACGGGCACTGTACGGGTCAAACTTTTCAAGGGACAATGCCACGCCGTGGGACGCAAGTCGCCAAACTCACTGTATGTCGAGGCGCTGGGTACCTATGGCGCGGGCGATCTCTTTGATCATGACGCAGCCGTCGGGTTCATCTCGATCGCGGGATTGCCATTGCGCACCTACGCCCAGATCAACTGGCCACAGCTCAGTGGCGATCAGCTCCTTAGAATCACTGCGCCCAGTGCTCTGACTGACGAGCCAGACGAGGCATGACTCAAAAGCTGTGGGGCGGCCGATTTGCTAAGGATACGGCCGCCTCAGTGGCCGCGTTCACCACCTCACTTGATGTTGACGGCCGCCTCTATGCCCAGGACATCGCGGGCAGCATTGCCCACGCCCGGATGCTCGGCCGACAACGGATCATCCCGTTGGAGGATGCCCAATCCATTGTCTCGGGGCTGGGCACCATCTATGCGGAGCTGCTCCAGCATGGGCCGTCAGGCGATTTTGAGGACATTCACAGCCTGATTGAGTCTCGGCTGACCGCGCTGGTGGGTCCCGCCGCTGGGCGACTTCATACTGCGCGAAGCCGGAATGATCAGGTAGCACTGGACCTGCGACTCTATGCGCGGGAGGCCGCAATTCGCTTTATAGACGGCATTAGCGCGCTCCAGGAGTCGCTCGTGCGGCGCGCCGGAGAGCATCTGCACACCTTGCTGCCCGGATATACGCACATGCAGCGTGCCCAACCTGTCCGTCTGGCACACCATTTGCTGGCCTATGTGGAGATGCTGCAGCGTGATATTGAGCGTATGCAGGATGGCCTCAAACGCATTGAAGTCATGCCGCTTGGCTCGGGCGCGCTGGCCGGGTCGCCCTACCCACTGGACCGCCCGTATGTGGCCAACCTGCTCGGCTTTCCGATGATCTCGGCCAATAGTCTGGATGCCGTTTCCGATCGAGATTTCGTGGTAGAGCACCTGGCAGCCATGGCCCTGGTGGCCGTGCACTGCTCTCGACTTTCGGAGGAGCTAGTGCTCTGGTGCACTCAGGAATTCGCCTTCGTGGACATGGATGACGCTCATGCAACGGGCAGCTCCATCATGCCCCAGAAGAAGAACCCAGATGTAGCGGAGCTTGTGCGCGGACGAACGGGCCGCGTGATAGGTGCCCTGGTGGATCTGCTGACCACGCTCAAGGGTCTCCCGCTTGCCTATAACCGCGATCTCCAAGAAGATAAGCAAGCCTATTTTCGCGCTCTCGACACCGCCTTACCCGGAGTCCAGCTTCTGGCTGAAGTCATTGATGGACTCACGTTCCACAGCGAAAGAATGGGCGCCGCGGCCGATGATCCGCTGCTCACCGCCACCGATCTCGCTGATCACCTGGTGACGCTGGGGATGGCCTTCCGTGAGGCGCATCACGTGGTTGGCCGGGTGGTCACATACTGCATCGATGAATCCCGTTCGCTACGCGATCTTCAACCGTCAGAGCTCGGCGCGTTTGCCCCCATCCTGGCCCAACATCCACCGGATCTCTCATCACGCGCTTCCGCCGACGCCCGTGAAGTTCCTGGCGGTACGGGTGGGCTCGCGGTGTCGGCCGCGCTCCAATCAGCTACAGAGCGGCTCAGTGTCACCCGCGGATGGATAGATGATCGCCGCGCGCGGCTGCCAGACATCGCGTCACTTCTGGCGTTGCCCTGGGGCTGAATGATGCGCATCCCGCGGAGAGACTGAACGAGAAACGAACCGCAAGCTCCTCACAGAGGCGCCGGTTCCCACTACAATTAACGAGATGTATGGTGGACGAGAACATTCCGCCACCTCACCGTGACGCTATATCCAGGAGGTGATGATGCTCAAAGCTGAGCAGAACGAACGGATCACTCGAGTCGGCCCGGGCACACCCATGGGTGAGCTCATGCGTCGCTACTGGCAACCCATCGCTGCCAAGCAGGAGCTCATTGAGAAGCGGACCAAGGCTATCCGCGTGCTCGGTGAGGATCTCGTGCTGTTCAGGGATCGGCAAGGCAAGCTGGGCCTCATAGACCGCGTCTGCCCACATCGTCGTGTGGACTTGGTGCACTGCTCCGTGCCCGAGGACGGCGGCCTGCGCTGCGCCTACCACGGCTGGATGTACGATCACACCGGCCAGTGCGTGGAACAGCCCTTTGAAGAAGTGGCGAATCCTGACGCAAATTTCAAGGCGCGCACAAAAATCGCCGGCTATCCCGTTGAAGAGCTTGCCGGCCTGGTCTGGGCCTATCTTGGCCCTCAGCCGGCCCCGCTCCTCCCGCGTTGGGAACCGCTGGTTGTTGAGAACTCGGTACGCGATATCTGCATCACGAATCTCGCGTGTAATTGGCTCCAGTGCCAGGAGAACTCGCTGGACCCCGTGCATGTGGAGTGGATGCACCGCTATTTCGGTGACTGGGTGAATCAGGAAAAGCAAGGCAACTTCGATATGTCGGGCGGCGTTAACAACGTGCAGCGCCACCAGAAGATCGGCTTCGATGAGTTCCCCCACGGGATCATCAAGCGCCGCGTCCTCGCCGGTTATACCGAGGAAGATGATGACTGGAAGCACGGCCACCCGGTGCTCTTCCCACACATCCTGGTCGTGGGGAATGACTACCAGGTCACCATGCAGTTCCGAGTTCCGGTGGATGACGAGAACACGCTCCATTTCTCGCTCTACACGTGGCGCGCCGCCCCCGGCAAGACCGCCCCCGTGCAAGCCACACCTCCATACCGTTATGTCAAGATACGCACGGATGAAGGCGAGTGGATCCGGGACAAAGTCTTTAACCAGGACTACATGGCCTGGGAGACGCAGGGACCCATTGCCAAACGGCACCTCGAGCGTCTAGGAGCATCGGACATGGGCGTGATCATGTTCCGTCAGCAGCTTGATCGCGAGATCCAGAAGGTGGAGGCGGGGCAGGACCCCATGAATGTCTTCCGCGATCCGGTAGCCAACACGAGCATTGAAGTGCCCCTCGAGCATGTGAAGTTTGGCGCGGCCGCCCCGCCGCCGAAGTACACGCCCGGCGAAGACGGTTACAGCCGCGATGCTGAGCTCATTGAAGCCGTGCTCGATACTTGGCGCGTTCCGGAGCTTGCGGTCACCCACTAGCACGCCACGCACAAGTCGTTGTAGCAGGCGGGCGGTATTGTGGTCAGAGTCGCAGAGCACTCCTTGCCGCTACACCGCCCGCACTGGAAGATCGCGACATTCGTAGGGGGCGACTGGCCGGTCGCCCGCCTCGATATCCCGGTCGGCGACCACCGAACCGAATGATGTCGTGCC
>JBJXFJ010000527.1:0-6668 GCA_046154735.1 Chloroflexota bacterium
CTGAAGACCGCTACTACGAACGAAGCGCGGCTCCGTCATCAGAGCACTGATAGACCCTGCACAGGGCGCCGTGCTAGGCCGGCCCGCAGGCAACTCGACTTTGAAATGCCCCTGCTCCACATGGTCATTCCCGAGACTTATTCGCCGACTCGTACTGGGCGGATATGGGGGACCCGTCATTGAAGGTGATTCGACAGCATCACGTGGAAGCGTGGTGAACGAGGCCAAAGCTCCGCCGGGGCGTTTGTGATACGGGTGTACCGTGGAGTTATAGAAGCCCGCCGCGCGGTGTGATAGGCTCCCGCCCTGGACCCCCACGAATGGAGATGCGACGTGCCACGCACCCTTCTTGCCACGGTGTTCGCCGCGGTGAGCATCATTGCTTTCGTTCTCGCCCCTGCTCGCGGCCACGCTCAGTCCCGCGAAGACTTCGCTTACGGGGTGATCGTCGACTCGACTGACCCACGCAGCATGGCCAGGGCCCGCGAGGCTGGCTTCACGCACGCCAAGATGATCACCTTCTGGGATCGGCTGGAGCCGAGCAAAGGTGACTTCTTCTGGCGCAAGACTGATCAAAACGACTTTGACAATATCTTGCGCGCGGCGCGTAAGGAGGACATGAAGCTCATTGTCCGCGTTGACAATGTGCCTGGCTGGGCAGGCGGATCACCGGCCAATGCCAATCTCAAGGCGGTAGAGAGCTTTTATCAAGCGCTTGCCGACCACGGCAAAGACATCGTTGTGGGTTACGAAATCCTGAATGAGCCCAATCTGCCTTTTGAGTGGGGCGGCGATCCGAGCCCCGAGGGCTATGCCGAGTTTCTCAAAGCCGCGTATCGAGGCATCAAGGCGGCGGATCCGGATGCACTCGTCCTTGGCGGCGGGCCATCGCCGGGCACCGGCGGCGAGGGTGGCACCGTGGAAGACACGGAATTCATCAGGCGAATGTACAGCGCCGGTGCGAAGGGTTACATGGATGCGCTCTCTGTCCATCCGTATGGCGGGAACACTGAGCCTGAGCGCGACCCAACCACCTGCATCATCTGCTTTCGACGCGTGGAGCACTATCGCAACATCATGGTCGAAGTGGGTGACGGTAAGACTCCCATGTGGGCCACCGAGTATGGCTGGCTCATGGATTCCGGCACCTACCTGGGCCAATATGAATGGATGAAGGTGAGTGAGCGCGAACAAGCTGACTATGTGGTGCGCTCCTTTCAATACGCCCAGAAGAACTGGCCCTGGATGCACGGAATGCTGCTGAGTAACCTGGACGCCAGCACCACCCCATATCATCAAGGTCCCGAGGATGGCATGCCCTGGTTTGCAATTCTGAACGGGGACTACTCACCACGTGACGCCTTCCATGCATTCAAGGCCATGCGGGGTGAGCAGATAGCCATCATCGATGCGAAGCGCAAGGCAGAGCGCGAGGCGCAAGCGCGATCCCAAGCCGAGACCGCCGCCCGTCAACGTGCGCAACAGGAGACCCAGGCGGCGCGGTCAGCACAATCCGATACTCCATCGGCAGACGCTCCACCGGCTGAAAGCCGGCTGACGGCCGGCTCAGCGGGAGTCTTGCGCGTCACCGGCACTGGCGGTGACGGCCTGAGCCTGAGAATCACGCCAAGCGCCACCGCCCTCCGTGTCAAGACGCTGGCCGAGGGAGCCAGCGTGGAAGCGCTGGGGCCGGAACAAACAGCCGAAGGGCGCGTTTGGAGACAGATTAAGGACACATCTGGAGCCACGGGCTGGGCGGCCGCGCAGTACTTGAAGTAGCGGAGCCGGGACGCACAGGTCACGGAGACCGGAGCCTCGATGCCGCTTAGTATGAATGGTCACGCTCCAACATTCATACTATGATATGATCCGCGTTGAGGAGACGCAGATGTCGGCCATTAAAAAGATCGCGATCAGCTTGCCTGAATCGTTGCATATCGCCGTCGAAGAGCAACGGCGTTGCCGAGGTCAGTCACGAAGCGAGTTCTACCGTGTGGCCGTTGAGGCCGCATTGCGAGAAGAACAGCGCCGAACTGAAATTGAACGCTACGTCCGCGGATATACCGACATGCCCGAGGCTGACGAAGAAAAGGCCTGGGCGGAGCTTGGCCGGCAGCGACTTGCCGAGGTTCCCTGGGATTGAGGCGTGGTGAAGTTTGGTGGGCGGAGCTTCCGCCGCCCGTCGGGCCACGACCGGTTGTGCTGGTCTCGCGTGATGAAGCTTACGCGGTGCGAGCATCGGTCACGGTGGTACCGGTGACCAGGCGCATCCGTCACATTCCTGTTGAAGTTGAGCTCGGTGCGGCTGAAGGCCTGCGATGGGACTGCGTGGCCAATGCTGACGATCTTCAAACGATACCTATGTCCAGTCTGCTGGAATTTGCGGGCGCGCTTCCATTGAACAAGCTTCGGCGACTCGAGTCGGCGATCAAGTTTGCGCTCAGTCTGGAAGAGTAGCGGGCTTGTGGTATCGGACAAGCATATCCCGGCTCAGCCCATTCCGCTGAATAATCTCGCGGTAGACATACGCACTGGGCTTGGGCCGCCGCTCCTGGGTGGTGTAGTCCACATGTACGAGCCCGAAACGCGGCGTGTACCCTTCTGCCCATTCATAGTTGTCAATGCTGGACCAGTAACAGTAGCCCTCCAGGTTGACCCCTTCCTGTATGGCCCGGTGCGCCGCTGCCAGATGCTGCACCAGGTAACGAGGACGAGTGGCGTCGGCATCACCCGCCTCAGGAACACCGTTCTCCGTCACGATGATTCGCTTCCCTGAACCGGGCGGCGCAGCGGCCTTTAGCGCGCGGTAGAGCCCTTCCGGATAGATCTCCCAGCCAAGCTGATTACGCTCCACCTTGGGCCGCGGATCGCGGGAAAAGCCCACCTGCGGCAAATGCGGCGCAAAGTGGCACAGCTCTCGGGTGTAGTAATTCAACCCCACCCAATCTTCGGTGTTGGCCAGCCAATCGATCTTGCGTCCCCGGCCCAGCGGCGGCAACATCCTTCCCGTCTGAATAGCCGTAGGAAACCAGCGGTTGTTCAGCCAGTCACGCAGGGCCGCCATGCGGCGATCACCCGGATGCTCAGGCCGCGCGGGATCAAACACTCGCCAATGGTGCGCCACGCCGACCTGGGCATCCGGCTGCACAGCATGGATTGCGTGATAGGCACGCCCGTGGGCCAACGCCATAGTCCGCAAGACACGGATACCGTGCACCGGATCGTACCGATGCGGCGGCCAGACGCCATACACATAGCCTTGAAACGTATAGACCGTGGGCTCGTTGATCGTCACCCAAAACTGGACTAAGTCCTTGAGCGCTGAAACGACGTGGCGCGCGAATCGCGCGAAAAGCTCAGGAGCGGCAGACCGAGTGAAGCCGCCGCCACGAGCCAACCAGGCCGGGCTGGTGAAATGATGGAGCGTGACCAAGGGCTCCATGCCATTGGCCCGAACGCTGCCAATGACGTGCCGGTAATGATCAAGCGCCCGGTGATCAAATTCGCCAAAGCGCGGTTCAATACGGCTCCACTCAATTGACAGGCGGTGCGCATTGTGACCCAGCTCTCGCATGAGTTGAAAGTCATCGCCGTAACGTTGAAGCTGCTCACAGGCGACACCGGAGTGAAACGGCAGGCGACCGGCCTGCTCATGGATCCACCAGTCATTGAGGTGGTTCCAACCCTCCACCTGGTGGGAGGCCGTGGCCGAACCCCAGAGGAAGCCGTCTGGGAACGATCGCTGGGGCGCCGGTTCTGAATTCACGGTGCGGAGTGCGTGACCTGGGATCGAGCCCGGACTATGCGGACAATCCAGAGTCCCGCGGCGAGCAACGGGATTGGTGCCAGGATGGAGAGATGCATCGTCAAGGTGTACGCGGAGGCAAGTCCCGGTTCAGCACCAAAATGATCCATGAGCGAGCGCATGGGGAATTCTACCGTGCCGAAACCAGCCGGTGCGCCCGGCACACCGAAGGCAAAGTTCGTCACACCCACCGTGGCAAACGGCAACGCCGGCGAGGCGAGCCACCCAAAGGCCATCAGGAGGCAGTAGCAGGCCAGTGCCTGAGCACACCAAGCCAGAACGGAGAGCTTGGCGGCTCGAATAATCTGAGGTCGGTCCGTTTGGCGCACCGCTTCCACCGCTTGTAGTAAAAGTCGACGCAATCGGGAACCAGAAGCCGGTGCCTGAGCGTCATACTTCATGCGGCCGGCAAGCGGCAGCGCCGCGAATACCGGCCCGTGAATCGCGAGCGCCAGCAATCCGAGGGGAAGGAGCCAATTACTCGTGCCTGTGGCAACCGCGGAGCTGGTGATGAATGTACCCAGAATCACGCCATCCACACAGCGCTCCAGAAGCTCAGCCGCCGCAAGCTGGGCCACACTTACGTGTGGTAAGCGCGAGGCCAGCGCCAACTTCACCACATCTCCGCCGCGCGCTGGCAGGATGAGACCGATGAGCCCGGCGGTCAACGCGATACCCGCAAGCTGGCTGGTGCGCAGATTGGCGCGTGGCCCCAGTAACGCCCCCCAGCGCATGCTGCGGAGCCAGAAATTGACACAGCCGAAGAGCAGCGTGGGGAGTATGAGCCACCAGCTCACGTCGGTCAGCGCATCGCGCACGGCGACGGCATCCATGGACGATAGAAAGAGTGCCGCGCCAGCAAAACCGAGCCCAGCGCCAGCCACCGGAATAAGATGCTCGAGACGGACGCGCCAGGGCAGATGCATGCGGGGAGGGATCATACACCAATGATCGGACGCGACACTGATTCGACCAGTGTGACTCGCCTGTGACACGGGCCAACGTGAGAAGGAATAGCTATGAAATCAGGGTTTCCACTATGGTGTTGGCCCCAGTTGAGCCTTGTATCGCCGCGGGTAACGGCATATAAGTATGATGGAGGCTTGGACGGTCCACACAAGTGGCATGGCCCCTGCACTGCTGGGCTCTGGCTCCCGCGAGCCAGCCGCGAAAGGACAAGATGCCGATCAACATTGGTAACCGGCTGCTTGGTCTAGGTACCTGGGCACTGGTCACCCTCCCAGTATGGGGAGCGTTAATAGCGCCGCTGGTCCTAGCTTGGGCAATTCTCATATTCAATACCTACTGGTTTTTCCGCTCAGCTTCCCTGGCCGTGGGCGCTGGGCTGGGCTACATCCGGCTGCGTCGAGCCGAGAAGATTGACTGGCTTGGCCGCGCCTCAGCCCTCCCCGGGTTTGAGAAGGTGCAGCATCTTATTCTGATTCCAACGTATCAGGAAGCGGACGAGGTGCTCCATGCAACACTTGATCACCTGGTAAACCAGGACTTCCCCAGTGATCGGATTTCGGTGGTTCTGGCATTTGAAGCGCGTGACAAGGAGGCGCCTGCCCGGGCCGCACGCCTACTGAGTCACTATCGACCGAAATTCAACGGCCTCTGGGCACTCTTTCACCCCGCCCAGATTGGGGATGTGCCGGGCAAGTCATCCAATCTCGCCTGGGCAGGACCACGGGCATGTAAGCTGCTGGCGCGGCGCGGAATTACCGGCTCCGATGTGCTGGTGACCGTCTGCGATGCCGATTCCCGTCTGCACCCGCGCTACTTGAGCGCGCTTAGCGAATCCCACTTGAGCGATCCGGCCCGCGCTGATCATCTCTATCAGCCGGCCATCCTTTTTCACGCGAACATGGATCGGTTGCTACCCTGGCTGCGCATCTCAAATTGCGCCTACTCAGCGTGGTCGCTCGCGCGGCTAGCACTGGGCTCGCGCCTGGTGCTGCAATCCACGTATTCGCTCCCATTGGATCTCTGCATCGCCGTGGGTTATTGGGACGCAGACGTCATCCCTGAAGATTCGCGCATCTGCTTTAAGGTGATGTTGAACCGAGGCGAGCCAGCCCGGGTGAAGCCTATCTATCTCCCCGTGCTGGCCGATGCAGCCGAGGGTGCTACGGTGTGGGAAACCATGCTGGCGCAGTATCGGCAGATTCGCCGCTGGGCCTGGGGCGCCTCAGACGTCTCGTATGTCGTGACTGGTCTTGCCCGATCAATGACCGTGGATGGGCGCCGCCCACGCCTGGCGCCGGTCCTCGGGTTCATCGAAGATCACATGAGCTGGCCCAGTCACTGGTTCTTGATCACGCTGGGGCTTCATCTGCCTCCTCTGCTGGCTCCGCCATTTGCCCATTCACCGCAAGGTATTGCGATCCTGAATCTCGCAAGCGCCGTCATCACCGCCAGCTTGCCGTGTCTCCTGGTGGCTATTGCCGTGGATCGCTTGCTGCGCGGCATGCCGGTGAATCCGCTGGAATGGCTTTACGAGTTCTTCGGCTGGCTCCTGCTCCCCATCCTGGGGCTGGCGTTTGTTACCCTGCCCGCGTTAGATGCACACACCCGCATGCTCTTCGGTCGGCCGCTCAGCTACCAGGCCACGCCGAAGCTGGCTCCGTAATCCGTAAGATGACGGACTGACGGACCAATGCGGTTTAGTTAAGAGTGAAGAGTTAATGGTGAAGAGTGTGAGCAGCCAGCGCGGACGCGTGTTTGCTCCGCTCCTCCTCCGTTCTCACTTTGCACTTTGCACTTTTAATTCTTAACTAGACCGTATTGGGCGGACGGACCACACCGTCTGCCGTTCGTCATACATCGGGAGGAGGGGCAATGTCAGACGACACGACGCCCG